>NZ_JAGPXU010000003.1:0-364287 GCF_018070385.1 Micromonospora sp. C97 | reverse complement strand
GGGGGGGGGGGGGGGGGGGGGGGGGGGGGGGGCCCCCCGCGACCGCGTGGGTCGGTCAGAACGCGTGGTACGCGATCAGCGGCTCGTACTCGTAGCGCAGGTTCTCGAAACGGACCCGGAAGTTGACGCCGTCCTTGACGTTGGTCGCCACCGTGATCCAGCCCGAGTTGGCCGGCAGGTAGGTCCAGTAGTTACAGGCGCTCGTCTTGTCCACGAAGATCACGCATGCTTCGGTGGCGTACACGCTCGCGTTGCGGACGTTGATGTCGCGACAGCGCGTCGTGGTGCGGTACTGACCCGCCGAGCCGCCGTAGCGGCCCGTCTCGAAGTACGACCGGACCGCCCCGCCGTAACAGGTGGCGAGCGGGGCGAACGCGTTCGGCCCGGAGCTGACCGGTGTGGTCGGTGTTGTCGGCTCCGCCCGGGCGGGCGTGCCGGCGGCGATCAGTGCGGTGGCGGTGGCGACGGCGAGCAGGCGAGCGGTCGGGGATGGCATTCGTTCCTCCGGAAACAGGTAACTGACCGTCCGTATAGGACTGATCATCTGATCGTGACGATGATACGTATCGATCGATTCCGGCGCGGCCCCGACGATGTCCGGCCGGTGTGGTAGCTCTGTAGGCATGTCCGAGGCCATCCTCAGCAAGGTGCGCAAGCTGCTGGCCCAGGCCGAGGATCCAGCCTGCACGCCTGCCGAGTCGGCCGCGTTCACCGCCAAGGCAACCGACCTGATCGCCCGCTACGGCGTGGACCGGGCCCTCCTCGCCGCCCGCGACCCCACCACCGACCCGGTCGGCGACCGGGTGCTGGACATCGTCGCCCCGTACGCCCGCGACAAGGTCGGCCTGCTCGCCGCGGTGGCCGAGCCCCTGCGCTGCCGCTGCGTACGCCGCCGGCAGGGCAACGGGTTCACCCTGCACCTCTTCGGCTTCGCCAGCGACCTGGAACGGGTCGACCTGCTCTTCACCTCACTGCTCGTGCAGGCGGCGCACGGCCTGGCCGCCACCGAGGTGCCGGCCGACGACCACCCCGCGGCCTTCCGGCGCTCCTGGCTGGCCGGTTTCGCCGAGGTGGTGGGCGGCCGACTCTGGGCGGCCGAAACCGCGGCGGCCAGCGAGTCGGGTACGCCGTCGATGGCGCTGGTGCTGGCCGACCGGTCCGACCGGGTCCAGCGGCGGCTCACCGAGGAGTACCCGCGGCTGCGCACCGCACCGCCGCGCCGGTTGGGTGGCACCGGCTTCGGCTCGGGGGCCGAAGCTGGCCAACGCGCCAACCTCGGTGGTCGGGACCTCGGCGGCGCCGCTGCCGGTCGGCAACTCGGCCGGTGATCTCGTGGGCCGTCAGGCCGTCGTGGTGGGGCGGTGGCGCGACACCGCGGCGACGTAGCGGGTGAGCAACTCGTGCCAGCCGGCGGTGAGCGCCTTGCGGTAACCCTCGGCAGCCTCGCCGTGCCGGTCGAAGTGCCGATGCTCCAGGTCGACCCGGGTGCGTTCCGGCCCCTCGGAATGGAACAGCACCTCGACCTCGCTCGCGCGGGCCGGGTCCGGCACCGGTGCCCGATCCGGGCCGATCTGCCAGACGAAGACAAGCCGGCGGGGCGGATCCCAGGTGAGCACCCGACCCCAGTCGGCGCGGAAGCCGTACGGGCCCAACTCGTAGAGCATGCCACCGGCCCGCGGCTCCATGCCCAGCTCGGCCAAGGCGTCCGGGCCGGACCAGGTGTACTCGGTGACCCACCAGTCGGTCAGCTCATCAGTGAAGACCGCGAACGCGTGCTCGGCGGAGCCCGGGACGACAAGGCCGCACCGGAGAGAGAATTGGCCGACGTCCTGCCGGATGTCGGCCGGATCAGTCAATTCCTGTCCCATAGGCCCGGACCATACCGGCTGATGCCCGGCTGTGCAGCTTCGCGCGGTGCCCGGTTCCAGACAGAGTGTCGCCGGGTCGTCACGGACGGGATGCCGCGCCGGAAAGCGGGTAACCGCGCCCAACGGCTCGGACGACCGGGCCGGAACGCAGGCGGGGCGGGAGAGCATGAGCGAGAGCGGACAGCAGCGGGAGCCGGACCGGAACGTCGACAGCGGGAACCCGGACGTCCTGCTCGACATTCCGAAGGTCTCCGTCGACTCCATCCGACTGGCGGTCGACGGCCTGGAGGCCGACCTGTCGCTGCGCGCCCGAGTGGCCAACCTGCTCCAGGTCGACGCCGGCGTACGGGTGCACCTCAACGGTGGCGAGTTGAACGTCAACGGGGTGAACGCCGAGGCGCAGCTGCGGGTCCGGTTGGAGCAGCTGACCAGGATCCTGGGGCGAGCGCTCGACACACTCGACAACAACCCACAGATCATCGAGGCGCTCGCGCACACCGCCGTCGACGACGTGGAGCGCAGCACCCAACAGGTGACCTCGGGCGCGGCGGAGATCAAAGCGTCGAGCCGGCACTCGGACCGCCTACGCGACGAGCCGGGCCGGCAGGTGGGCGCAGCCGGACCGTCAGTCGACCGTGGTCGGCCGGCTTCCGCTCGGCAGGTTCTCGGTCAGCCGGGTTCTGGTCGGCCGGGTTCTGATCGGCCTGCGTCTGGTCAGCCTGGACCTGGTCAGCCGGGGCCTGGGCGGCCTGCGGCTGATCAGCCGGGACCTGGTCGGCCGGGTTCTGATCGGGCGGATGGGGGTCGGGCGGATGCGGGTCGTGAGGATGCCGGTCGGTCCGGGGTCGGTCCGGCCGGGTCGGCACCAGATGCTGGCGGCCCCGGACCGCGAGCTGGCGGCCCCGGGTCAGCTGACCAGGGGCATCCGCAGGGACAGCGGCCGGCCGGGGAGGGCCAGGGGCCGCAACGCCCCGAGGGGTCGGCGGGGACGGCGGCCGCAGAAGGCCGCGGCAAGCCCGATCAGTCGGCTGGGGCCGGCCCGAGCCCGTCCGGGGATGGCGACGGTGGTCTGCCGGGCGCGGCGCAGGCGGCGGCCCAGAGCGCCGCGCAGAGTGCGGCCCAACTCGCCGAGCAGGCGGGGGAGACGTTGCGACAGGCCGGACGCAGCGTGTGGGAGGCGATTCAGGGCGGCGTCGCGCAGCACCGCCCGCAGGGTCGCCGCGACTGACACCGCCCCGCCGCCCGCCCCGGTCGACGTTGCCCCGCCGCCCGCCGCGACCGACTGGTAGCCGCGAGGCGTGGGTGATCGACTCGGTTTCCTTGATATCGCGGTGTCGCGCGCGCTGGGACACCGCGATGTCACGAAAGTCGAGTCGATCAAGCGGACCCGTGGTGGTGCTGGTCACGCAGCCGGGTTGGGCTGGGCGCGTGGGCTGGCCGGAGGTCGTCGGAGCAAGCACCGGAAACAGCAAGATCCCCACCTGCGAATCCGCTGGTGGGGACCTCTGTAGCCCGGCGAAAGGCTATGTGGCCAGGGGCGGGGTCGAACCGCCGACCTTCCGATTTTCAGTCGGACGCTCGTACCAACTGAGCTACCTGGCCGTGCCGCTCGGCTCATGTTACCCGGCAACCGGACGAACCGGTGGCAAGGCGACCTGCTCCGATACGCAGAACGCCGCGCGGGGCGCGGCGTCAGCGCTGCGGTCCTGACGGGACTTGAACCCGCGACCTCCGCCTTGACAGGGCGGCGAGCACTCCAACTGCTCCACAGGACCTAGCTTGTGTTGCTCCGGCTTGCGCCGGTCGTGCCCCCAACGGGATTCGAACCCGTGCTACCGCCTTGAAAGGGCGGCGTCCTGGGCCGCTAGACGATGAGGGCGGCCCCGCCATCATTGCACACTCGCAACTTCAAGCGGACTTGCTCCCATCCGGCCCCGCCGGAGGCTTCGAAAGCATACGTGATGCCCGGCCGGTCGACAAAATCGGTATCACCAAGGGCTTGGGACGGGTCATAACCGCAGGTCAGGGCGGTTCTAGTGGAGTCGGGTGATGCCGAAGCGCCGCTTCAGATCGGCGATCATCTTCGGGCAGGCGGCGAGGGTCGCGGCCCGATTTCCGCCACCGTCGTGCAGCAGCACGATGGCCCCGGGGCGGGTGGCGGCGTGCACCCGTTTGCCGATGGTGGCCGCGGTGGGCTTGTCCCAGTCCTGCGGGTCGACCGACCAGTGCAGCGGGCGCATGCCGAGGTTCTTGGCCACCCCGAGCACCTCCGACGTCCACCGGCCGCCCGGTTGCCGGTAGAACGGCACCTTCGCGCCGGGAGAGGCCTTCTGGATGGCCTTGTTGGTGCGGTCCAGGTCGGCCCGAATCTCGGCGACGGGTCGGCGGGCGAGATCGAGGTCGTGTCGCCAGCTGTGGTTGCAGAGCTGGTGTCCCTCCCGGACGATCCGTCGGACCAGCTCCGGGTGGCGCTGCACCTCCCGACCGACGACGCAGAAGGTCGCTGTCACCTTGGCGGCCTTCAGTTGGTCGAGCACCTTGGGTGTCCAGGCTGGGCTGGGCCCGTCGTCGAACGTCAGGGCCACCGGGCGTACGCCGGTGTTGCGACCCAGACCGGCGGGCAGCTTGGCCGGCAGCGGCCGCAGTGGCGGCTTGGCCGGCTTGGTGACACTGGGGTGCGGTTTCGGGGTGGGTGGCGCGGTCGATTCCGGCGGTGGGGCACCGACGGGTGCGATGGTGCGGTGCGGCTGGGCACAACCGGACAAGACCAGCGCCACGGCGAGGACGGACGCCAGGACGGCACGGGCTTGCATCTGCTCGCTCCCGGAGGGGTCGGGGTAGGCGGACCCGCCCGACGGTAGTTCACGCCGCCAGCCGGCGACAGTGCGATCAGTCACGCCTCGACTGGTGCAGGGCGTCGCGCACGGCAGCGGAGAGTGAGACCGCCTCGGCCAGGTCCACCGGCCGCACCACCCCGGCGGGCAGGGTGTCGGCGCGCCAGCCGGGGCCGGCGGCGAGCACCAGCAACGGGCGTCGGGGTGCGGCCAGGAGCGCGCTGAGTTGGGCCGGGTCGGCGGTGGCCCGAGTGTGTGACCAGAGCACCACGGCGGCCGGTCCGGTCCGGTTGACCGCCTCGACGAGCGCGGCCACCGGCACCCGGGCGCCGAGCATCCGGTAGCTGACACCGGCCTCCGCGAGTGCTGCGGCCAGCGCCTCCAGCGGCAGGGTGTGCTGTTCCTCGTCGGCACAGGAGAGCAGGATCCGGGCCGGCCCGGTGGGGACCTTGGCCCGGCTGGCCGCCGCGAGCGCTTCCGAGACGCAGCGGGACATGAGGTGTTCCACCTCGATCAGGCCGGAGGTGGCGGCGTGCCGTTCGCCGATGCCGGCGAGGACCGGGCGCAACAGGCTGTCCCAGGTGGCGACGACGCCGTCGGCGGCCAGGGCGTGCGCGATCGTCTCACTGATCGCCGCCGCGTCCAGGCGCATCGCCGCCCGGGCCAGTCCGCGGGCCGCCGGGCCGGCACGGCCGACCGGGATGGTGCCGCCGCCGTCACGGCCGGTCGGGTGGATCCGGGTGGGGGTGACGGTGCCGTTGGCCGTTGGATCCGGAGCCTGGCGGGCCCAGCGGGCCGCCTCGGCGGGGCTCACCCCCTCGGCGGTGAGTCGCCGCATGATCTCGAGGCGGACCAGGTCGGAAGGGGTGTACCGGCGGTGGTGACCGGGGATGTGTTCGCTGGGACCGAGCCCGTAGCGCTGGTGCCAGGTGCGGAGGGTCGTCACCGCGACCCCCAGCCGGCGTGCGACAGCGCCCGCGCTCAGCGCCTCATCGACCACCCGACCGCTCCGCCGTGTCATCCGCCGACGATCCGGGCGGGGTCATGACCGGACCGGTTGCGCCCGACCGGGACCCCGAGGGGCGGAGCAGCCGGTTCACCACCCCGCCCAGCCAGGGCGCGTACGACCGGGGGTCGAGGGACAACTCGGCCTCCAGCGCGGTGGGGTCGGCCCACCGCAGCTCGGCCACCTCGTGCGGGTCGGGCAGCAGCGGAGCGCCGGGCAGGAACTCGCCTCGCAGCACGTGGTCGTACTCGAACTCGACCCGACCGGTGGCCGGGTCCTCGGCGTAGTAGACGTAGATGCCGACCTCGGTCAGCTCGACCGGGCCCGCGCCCAACTCCTCACTCAGCCGGCGGTTGGCCGCCTCGGCGAGCGACTCCCCGGGCTGCGGGTGGCCGCAGCAGGAGTTGGCCCAGCGCAGCGGGAACCGGGTCTTGGCGGCGGCCCGACGCTGGAGCAGCACCTGGCCGTCCGGGTCCATCAGTAACACCGAGAAGGCCCGGTGCAGTTGCCCCGGGGGTTGGTGCGCGGCGGCGACGGTTGTCTCGCCGTGGGCCTTGCCGGTCTCGTCGACGAGTTCGACGAGATGTTTTTCGCGGCTGCTCATCGACCTTCCCCGGTGATTCGGCCGGCGGCGAGCTTGCCGGAGATGAGCACCATCGGTACGCCCACGCCGGGCTGGGTTCCGGAGCCGACGAACACCACGTTCGACAGGTCGCGGTGCAGGTTGGACGGGCGGAACGGGCCGGTCTGGAAGAGGGTGTGCGCGGCGGCGAACGGGGTGCCCGCTGCCATTCCCTGCTCCTCCCACTCGGCCGGGGTGACCGCCCGTAGCACCTCGACCCCGGCGCCGAAGCCGACGTAGCCGCGCTCCTCCAGGGTGCCGATCAGCTGCTCGGTGTAGCGCTTGGTCAGGTCGCCGCGCCACTCGAACGGCGACCGGTGCAGGTTGGGCACCGGGGCGAGCACGTAGTAGGTGTGCCGGTCCGCCGGGGCCACCGCGGGGTCGGTCCGGCTCGGGTTGGTCACCAGCAGCGACGGATCGGTCATCAACTCGCCCCGCCGGATGACCTCATCGAAGGTGCCCTTCCACGCGCGTCCGAAGTGGATGTTGTGATGGGCGATCTTCGCATAGGACTGTCGGGAGCCGACGTGCAGAACGACGCAGGACGGCGAGTAGGTGAGCCGACGGCGCGGCGCGGCGGGGAGCAGGTCCCGGTAGGCGACCGGCAGGTCGGGGTTGAGCACCACCACGTCCGCCGGCACCAGCTCGCCGTCGGCGGTGAGCACGCCGGTGGCCCGACCGTTCGCGGTCTCCACCCGGGTCACCGTGGTGTCGTACCGCATCTGCACGCCGTGCTTCTCGGCCGCGCCGGCCATCGCCCGGGAGACCGCGTGGATGCCGCCGCGCGGGAAGTAGACCCCGGCCACCGAGTCGAGGTACGCGATGACCGCGTAGATGGCCAGCGCGTCGTGCGGCGCGAGGCCGGCGTACATCGCCTGGAAGGAGAAGATCCGCTGGGTACGTGGGTCCCGGAAGAACTGGTTGATCTTCGTCTGGAGGCGTCGGAAGGCCCCGCCGCCGAGCAGCTTGAGCAGGTTGCCGGTGATCAGATCGGTCGGCGCGTCCAGGTTGCGCTCGATGAAGTCGGTGCGTTCCAGCCGCCACAGCTCCCGCGCGTACTCGACGAACCGCAGGTAGCCGTCGGCCTCCCGAGGCCCGCAGACCCGGGAGATTTCGGCCGCCATCCGCGTGGTGTCGGTGAGCACGTCGAGGGTCGAGCCGTCCGGGTAGTACGCCCGGTAGGCGGGATCGATCGGGGTCAGGTCCAGCCAGTCGCGCAACTCCTCGCCGACCGCGCCGAGCGCCTCGGCGATCAGGTCGGGCATGGTGAGCACTGTCGGCCCGGTGTCGAACTCGTAGCCGTCCACGCCCAGCCGGCCGGCCCGCCCACCGGGCACCGGCTCGCGTTCCAGCACCGTCACCTGTCGACCGCTGCCGGCCAGGTGCAGGGCACAGGCGAGCCCACCCAGCCCGGCTCCGACGACCACCACCCGGTCCGTCCGTCCGCTCACCGTCCGCACGTGACCACCTCCTTGCTCAAGTCGCTCATCAGGCCCGCCGGTTGGTTGCGGCGGTGGCCAGCCCGGTCAGCGCGGTGCGCGCCGTCTGGTCCACGGGTGCGGCGTCGAGCGCGGCCAGCGCGTCGCTCACCCGCTCGGCGATCATCTGCTCCACCCGGGTCACCGCGCCGGTCTCGGCGACCAACCCGGCGAGTTTGTCGACCGGTCCGTCGGCGGCCCGCTCCAACGCGGTGAGCTGGGCCGGGGTGGCCAGCTCCCGGGCCAGCATGAGCAGCGCTGTCGGTTTGCCGGTGCGGAGGTCGTCACCGGTCGGCTTACCGGTGGCCGCCGGGTTGCCGTAGACGCCGAGCAGGTCGTCGCGGAGCTGGAACGCCTCGCCGACAGCCAGGCCGTAGCGGGTGTAGGCGGAGACCAGCGGCTCGTCGGCGGGCACCCCGGCCAGTGCGGCTCCGAAGAGCAGTGGTCGCTGGACGGTGTAGCTGGCGGTCTTGTAGCGGGCCACCCGCAGCGCCCGGTCGACCGACCAGCTGGCTGGGGCGTTCTCGCCGAGCACGTCGAGGTACTGCCCGGCGACCGTCTCCACCCGCATCTGGTCGTAGCAGCGGCGCACCTCGAAAAGTCGGTTCGACGGCACCGAGGCGTGGGCCAGCAACTGGTCGGCCCAGACCATGCAGAGGTCGCCGACGAGCACGGCGACGGCCTCGCCGAACCGGCCGGGGTCGCCCCGGTGGCCGGCGGCGAGGTGCTGTTCGGCGAGCGCGACGTGTGCGGTGGGCCGGCCACGGCGGGTGGTGGACGCGTCCATCACGTCGTCGTGGACCAGCGCGAAGGTGTGCAGCAGCTCCAGCGCGGCCAGCGCGGGCAGCACCGGCGGCAGCGCCGCGGTGCCGCCGACCGCCCCGCGCCAACCCCAGTAGGCGAACGTGGACCGGATCCGTTTGCCGCCGGCCAGGACGGCCTCCCGGGCGGTGGCGGCGAAGCTTCCCATCGATGGGTCGATGTCGTGGAGGGTGTCAACCTCGGCGGTGAGGAAAGAGTCCAGGGTCTCGTCGACCGCCGTTACCAGATCGTGGGTGTACGCGGCCAGAACGGCGCGGACCGGATCGTCCCCGTCCGCCGGCCCAGCCGGCGCCACGCGGGTCACGTCACCCGCAACTGCGTCGTTGGCCATGTGGCCGAGCGTACCCTAGGCTACGGGTTGCGTCGATTGGTGCGTCGATAAATTAGAGGAGGGCCGGTGGAAACCGATCTCACCGCTGCCTATGACCGGTGTCGTGAGCTGCACAAACGCCACGGCCGCACCTACTATCTCGCCACCCGCCTGCTTCCCGCTTGGAAACGACGGCATGTGCACGCCCTCTACGGGTTCACCAGGTACGCGGACGAGATCGTCGACCGCACCGAGGCACTGCCGCCGGCCGAGCGGGCCGCCCTGCTGGACAACTGGGCCGGCCAGTTCGTGGCCGGTCTGCACGGTGCGTCGGTCGACGACCCCCTGTTGCCGGCCGTGCTGCACACGATCGCCGTCTTCGACCTCGACCGGGACGACTTTGCGTCGTTCCTGAAGAGCATGGCGATGGACCTCACCGTCACCGCGTACCCGACCTACGACCACCTGCTCGACTACATGGAGGGCTCGGCGGCGGTCATCGGCACCATGATGCTGCCGATCCTGGGCAGCTCCGACCCGGTGGCGGCTCGGGAGCCGGCCCGACAGCTCGGCTTCGCCTTCCAGCTCACCAACTTCATCCGGGACGTCGCCGAGGACCTCGACCGGGGCCGCACCTACCTGCCGGACGAGGACCTGGCGAAGTTCGGTGTCACCCGCGAGGAGTTGGTGGCGGCCCGCGACCGGGGCCGCGGTACGCCCCGGATCCGCGAGTTGATCGAGTACGAGGTGACCCGCGCCCAGGCGCACTACGCCGCCGCCGCACCGGGCATCACCATGCTCGCGCCCGCCTCGCAGGCCTGCATGCGCACCGCGTACGCGCTCTACGGCGGCATCCTCGACGAGGTGGCCGCGCAGGATTACGACGTCTTCGTTCGGCGGGCCCTGGTGCCACAGCGGCGACGGATGGCGGTGGCCGCGCGGGCCCTGCTCACCCCGACCGGGACCCCGGTCGTCATTCCCGGGCCGGCGATCCACCCGCAGAGCCGGTGACCGGGAGTACGGCGATCGTGCTCCTCACCCGCGACCTGCGGGTGCACGACCACCCGGCGTTGGCCAGTACCTGCGCGGCCTTCGACCAGGTGGTGCCGCTGTACGTGCTCGACCCGGTGCTGGCCGGCCGGTCCGCCAACCGCACCCGCTTCCTGCACCAGGCACTGGCCGACCTGCGCGCCCAACTCCGCGACCTCGGTGGCGACCTGGTGGTCCGGCACGGTGACCCGGTGACCGAGACGATCCGGCTGGCCGCCGAGGTCGACGCCACCGCCGTGGCGCTCTCGGCCGACGTCAGCCACTACGCCAGCCGGCGGGAGCGGCGACTACGCGCCGAGTGCGAGCGGCACCGGCTGCATCTGCGACTGTTTCCCGGGCTGACAGTGGTCGAGCCGGGTGCGTTGCGGCCCGGTGGCGGCGGTGACCACTACCGGGTGTTCAGCCCGTACCACCGGGCCTGGGCGGCCCACCGGTGGCGCGAGGAGCTGGCGGCACCGCGCCGGATCGCGCTGCCCGCCCGGGTCCGGGTGGGCCAGCTGCCGGCGCCGCCCGCCGGCGACTCGCCGGAAGCGACCGTCGGTGGCGAGCGGGTGGCCCGGCAACGGCTCACCGACTGGCTGCCCGAGCTGACCCGGTACGGCGATCAGCACGACGACATGGCCGGCGACGACACCTCGCGGCTGAGCCCGTACCTGCGCTTCGGTTGCGTGTCGCCGCTGGCGGTGGCGAACCGTGCCGGGGACCGGTCCGGCCCGTTCGTCCGGCAGCTCTGCTGGCGGGACTTCTACTACCAGGTCACCGCCGCTTTCCCGGAGATCTCGACCACGGCGTACCGGCGGGGAGCCACCGAGCGGTGGCGTTACGACGACGACGCGTTGGCGGCCTGGACCGAGGGCCGGACCGGGATGCCGATCGTCGACGCCGGGATGCGGCAGCTGCGGACGCAGGGCTGGATGCACAACCGGGCCCGGCTGATCACGGCCGGCTACCTCACCAAACACCTCGGTCAGGACTGGCGCTCCGGGGTGGCGGTGTTCTTCCGCTGGCTGCTCGACGGGGACGTGGCGAACAACTCCGGCAACTGGCAGTGGGTGGCCGGTACCGGCAACGACACGAAGCCCTACCGGGGGTTCAACCCGGTCCGGCAGGCCGAACGGTACGACCCGGCCGGCGACTACGTGCGTCGGTGGGTGCCGGAGCTGGCGGGGGTGCAGGGCAAGGCGGTGCACCAGCCGTGGAAGCTGCCCGACCAGCTCCGGCGGGCGGTGGACTACCCGCCACCGTTGTCGGTGCCCGGCACCGACCCGGTCTGGCTGCGCTGACCACCACGTCAGAGCACCGAGTGCAACGCCTCGACCAGCTCGTCCACCCGGTCGTGTTCGGCGAGGTGCGCGGTGGCGTACGCGAAGGTGTAGCCGCGCTCCGGGTCGGCCCACGCGCTGCTGCCGCCGATGCCGCCCATGCCCCAGCTGCCGTCCGGCTCGCGTTGCATGCCCAACGTCCACTGGACCGGGCGGTCCAGCACCAGGTCCGGCCCGTCGTACTGGACCCGGGTGGTCTCCGCGATCAGCGCCGGGCCGACCAGCCGGACACCGTCCAGGACACCGCCGGCCAACAGCCCGGCGTAGAGCCGGGCCAGGCTGGGCGCGGTGGCGTGCAGGTTGACCGCGGGCATCTCGGCGCCCCGCCACAGCGGGCTGTTCAGCACGGCGAGGTCCAGCCCGCCGGCCGGGTTGCCCAGCGCCCGCGCCCGCAGTGACAGCGGTTCGCCGAGCTTCCGAGCGGGCCACTGCGGGTCGCCGTACCGCAGGTCAGCGCAGCGCAGCTGGTCCGCCTCGGCCAGCCCGAAGCCGAGGTCGAGCTGCCAGGGGTCCGCGATCTCCTCGGCCAGGAACCGGCCCACCGACCGTCCGTCGACCCGGCGGACCAGCTCACCCACCAGATGCCCGTACGTCCAGGCGTGTTCCCCGGCGACCGAGCCCGGCGACCATTCGGGATCGGCGGCGGCCAGGTCACCGGTGAGCAGCGCCCAGTCGGCGATCGCGGTGGCCGGTCGGGGCACCGGGAAGGCCGGCAGCCCGGCGGTGTGCGACAACACCTGCCGCACTGTGGCGGGAGTACGGAACTCCGGCCAGTACCGGTCCATCGGTGAGTCGAGGTCGACAGTTCCCCGGTCGACGAGCAGCAGCAGGCAGAGCGCGGCCACCGGCTTGCCGACCGAGTAGACGTTGACCAGCGTGTCCGGCAGCCACGGCGCGGCGCCCGGCCGGTGGCCGCCGCTCGAGCCGCCGACCAGGTCCACGACCGGCTGCCCGTCGTACCAGATGGTCAGGGCGGCCCCGGTCTCCCGTCCGGAGGCGAGCAGGTCGTGGAAGTGGTCCCGGACCGGAGCGAAGCGTGTGTGCATCCGGTCACGGTAGGCGTCCGGGCCGGTGCGCGTGCCGGCTTTTCCGCCGACCTCGGTGGCCGGGGTGGTGTCGCCGGGGGATGCTGTTCGGTGTGGCGGAGCCGGAGCTGGTTGATGTGGTCGTGGTCGGGCTCGGAGTCGGCGGCGAGGAGGTGGCCGAACGGCTCGCCGAGGCCGGCCTGAGCGTCGTCGGCGTCGAACGGGATCTCGTCGGCGGGGAGTGCCCGTACTGGGGCTGCATCCCGAGCAAGATGATGATCAGGGCGGCCAACGCGCTCGCCGAGGCCCGCCGGGTCGACGGGCTCGCCGGGACGGCGCAGGTCCAGCCGGACTGGGCGCCAGTGGCGAAGCGGATCCGCGAGGAAGCCACCGACACCTGGGACGACACGGTCGCGGCCGAGCGGTTCATCGGCAAGGGCGGCCGGCTCGTGCGGGGCAGCGGGCGGCTCGACGGTCCGCGCCGGGTCCGCGTCGGTGACCAGGTGTTCGAGGCCCGGTACGGGGTGGTGCTGGGCACCGGTACCCGTCCGTCGGTGCCGCCGATCGAAGGCCTGGCCGACACGCCGTACTGGACCAACCACCAGGCGATCGAGGTCGAGGAGCTGCCGGAGTCGCTGCTCGTGCTCGGCGGCGGCGCCATCGGTCTGGAGTTGGCGCAGGTCTTCGCCCGCTTCGGGGTCCGGGTCACAGTGGTCGAGGCGCTCGACCGGGTGCTGGCCATCGAGGAGCCCGAGGCGTCCGAGGTCGCCGCCACGGCGCTGCGCGCCGACGGCGTGGAGATCCACACCGGGGTACGCGCCGAACGGGTCGAGCACGACGGGACCCGGTTCACACTGCGGGGTGAGGGCGGCGCGGAGTTCACCGCCGACCGGCTGCTGGTGGTGACCGGGCGCAAGGCCCACCTGGCCGAGCTGGGTCTGGACACGGTCGGGCTGGACGCCAGCCAGCGGTTCCTGCCGGTCGACGACCGTCTGCACGTCACCGAGCATGTCTGGGCGGTCGGCGACCTGACCGGCGAGGGCGCCTTCACCCACATCGCCATGTACCAGGCGGGGATCGTGATCGCGGACGTCCTGGCCCACGCTCGGAAGGCGAAGGCCGGGGCGGACGCCAGCGGCACCTCCAGCGTGGTCGGCGGAGCGATGGGCGCGTCCAGCGCACTGGCCGCCAGCGGTTCGAGCGGATCTGCCGGCACCGTCCCGCGAGCCGACTACCGCGCGCTGCCCCGGGTGACGTTCACCGACCCCGAGATCGGTGCGGTCGGGCTCACCGAGCAGCAGGCACGTGAGCGCGGCATCAACGTGCAGGTGGGCTTCACCAAACTCGGCAGCTCGACCCGAGGTTGGATCCATCGGGTCGGCGACGACGGTTTCATCAAGCTCATCGCGGACGCCGACCAGGGCGTGCTGATCGGTGGCACCTCGGTCGGCCCGGCCGGCGGTGAGGTGCTGTCCGCACTGGTGGTGGCGGTGCACGCGGCGGTGCCGCTGAGTCAGCTCCGGCACATGATCTACGCGTACCCGACCTTCCACCGGGCCATCGAGTCCGCCCTGCGCGATCTGTCCTGACCCCCTGCCCGGGTGTGCGCCGCTCCGCGCCCCTGCCCCGCACCCCGCAAGATCGCGCAACATCCAGGATGTCGTGGGCATCCCGGCGTTCCGTTGCCAGTACATCCTGGATCGAGCGTGACCTTGCCGGCCGTCGACGTGGCGACCCGTACCCGATCGGCCGCCGGGGCGTCGGAGGCATGCGCCGCACGCGCGAGCAGCCGGCCAGCAAGCGCGGCGCAGTTTGCTGTTCATTTCTTTCATGCAGGTGACGTACGATTGCGGCCGTGACCAAGCGGTTGACAGAAGTTGCCAAGAAGGCGGGCGTCAGCGAGGCCACCGTCAGCCGGGTGCTCAACGGTCGGGACGGCGTCTCCGAGGCGACCCGGACGGCCGTGCTGACGGCGCTGGACGTGCTCGGTTACGAGCGGCCGACCAAGTTGCGTGGCGAACGCGCCCGGCTGGTCGGGTTGGTGCTGCCCGAGTTGCAGAACCCGATCTTCCCGGCGCTGGCGGAGGTCGTCACCGGCACGCTCGCCCAGCGCGGCTACACCCCGGCGCTCTGTGCCCGCACCATCGGCGGCGTCTCCGAAATGGACTACGTGGAGATGCTCCTCGACCACCAGGTCTCCGGGGTGATCTTCGCTGGTGGTTCGTACGCGCTCGCCGACGCCCGGCACGACCACTACCGCCGGCTGACCGACCGAGGGCTTCCGGTCGTGCTGGTCAACGCAGGTGTCGACGAGCTGGGGTTCCCCCGGGTCTCCACCGACGACGCGGTGGCGGTGGAGCAGGCGTACGGGCACCTGCGCTCGCTCGGGCACGAGCGGATCGGCATGGTGCTCGGCCCGGAAGGGCATGTGCCGTCCCGGCGCAAGCTGGACGCGATGATCCAGGCTGCGGGTTGGGGCGAGGGCGACGCTGAGTGCGTCGAGCGCTCCAGCTTCTCGATGGAGGGGGCGCGGGTCGCCGCGACGAAGTTGGTCGAGCGGGGCGTGACCGGCATCATCTGCGCCAGCGACGTCCTGGCGTTGGGCACGATCCGCGCGGCCCGGCGGCTGGGCCGTTCGGTGCCGGCCGACGTGTCGGTGGTGGGCTTCGACGACTCCGCGTTCATGACGTGCACCGACCCGCCGTTGACCACGGTGCGGCAGCCGATCGAGACGATGGGGCAGGCCGCCGTGGATCTGCTGGTCACCCAGATCGAGGGTGCCGGCGTGTTGCAGGACGAGCTGCTGTTCGAGCCCGAGCTGGTGGTACGCGGCTCCACCGCTCCCGCTCCTCGTAGCTGACCGACCCGGGGTGATCCGCCCCCGCTGAAACGACGCTTCGGCCGTCGACCGCCTCGCGCGGTCGGCGGCCTTTCGTCGTTGCCGGAACCGCGTCGGCCGGGTCCGAACCGCCGCCCGTCCATAACTGTCCAAAAGCCACCAAGTCAGGGCAGTTCCAGTGTTCCGTCGGCATCTGTCGTTAGTAAGTCGTGTCCTTTCAGAACACGATCGAAACCTTGCTGGAATGAGTCGGTCTCGCTACAGTGACTCCACTCACACCTGGCTCCGACGCAGCTACTGGGCGTCAGGTCGTATCACCGCAGATCAGCGAAGGTCATTGGAGACACCCGTTCCCGAAGGGATGGACAGATGTCCGTACCGCAATACCGAAAGGCTGCGGCGGTCGCGCTCGTGGCCGGCCTGGGGCTCAGCCTCACGGCGTGCTCCACGAAGAGTGACGACAAGGGCGCGACCGCCGGCGGCAAGGTCACCATCACGGTGGACTGCCAGCCGGTCGGTGCCCAGAAAGAGCTGCTGAAGAACTGGAACGACGACGTCGCCGAGTTCCAGAAGCAGAACCCGGACATCGTCATCAAGAGCGTCAGCGTTGGCGAGCAGTGCAACAACCCGCCGGACTTCACCGCCCGTCTGGCCGGCGGCACCGTGACCGACGTGTTCTACGGGTACATGACCGACCTCCAGCAGGTGCTCGACTCCGGTCAGGCGATGGACATCAGCCAGCACGTCAACAAGGACGCGATTCCGACCTGGGACAGCGTCGACCCGGCGCTCAAGGAGGTCTTCACCGACGACGGCAAGCTCTACGCCGTTCCGGTGAAGAACTACTCGATGGGCCTGGTCTACAACAAGGTCCTGTTCCAGCAGGCCGGGCTCGACGTGAACAACCCCCCGAAGACCTGGGCCGACGTCCGGGCCGCCGCCAAGAAGATCTCCGCGCTCGGCAACGGCATCGCCGGCTACTCCGAGTACAGCGCCGGCAACACCGGCGGCTGGCACTTCACCTCCCTGCTCTACTCGCAGGGCGGCCGGGTGCTCAGCGAGGACGGCAAGAAGGCCGACTTCAACAACCCGATGGGCAAGCAGGTCCTGCAGAACCTCAAGGACATGCGGTACGGCGACAACAGCATGGGCGCCCGTCAGCTGCTCCAGTGGGGCGACCTGCTGACGAACGCCGGCGCTGGCAAGGTCGGCATGTTCATCGGCGCGCCGGACGCCACCCAGGCGATCGTCAGCCAGTTCCAGGGCAAGTTCCAGGACTGGGCGATGGCTCCGCTGCCCGGCCAGGACGGTGCGGCGAAGGGGACCCTCGGTGGTGGCGAGGGTTACTTCTTCAAGAAGGACCTCACTCCCGAGCAGGTCAAGGCCGGTCTGAAGTGGATCGCGTACCAGAAGCTCACCCCGGGCAAGGGCCAGTTCGACTACGTCCGGGCCAAGCCGCAGAACTACCCGGTGGGTCTGCCCCAGCCGCTGCTCTTCGCCAACGGCAGCGACGCGCAGAAGCAGGAGCTGGAGCTGCGCAAGGCGAACGCGAACGTCGACACGGCGAACTTCGCGCTCTTCGAGGCGACCCCGGTCCCGATCAAGGGTGAGCCGCGCAACGCCCAGGCCATCTATGCGGTGCTCGACGCCGCGATGTCGGGTGTGCTGACCAACCCGAACTCGAACATCGACGCCCTGCTCAAGACCGCCGAGGAGAAGGTCAACCAGCTCCTCGCCGCCGAGAGCTGACCGCTCGTGTGGGGGTCGGGACGCCGACCCGACCCCCACGCCACTCGCACCACGCCTCGACGTCACCGACTCACCCAGGAGTTGCCTTGGCGATCACCGCCGTCCCGGAGACCCCCAGGAAACCGGGCCGTCCGCCGTCGCCGTACTCGGCGAGGCCGCAGCGCACGGGCCTCGGCCGCAAGGTACGGGACAACCTCACCGGGCACGCGTTCCTGATCGGTGCGGTGCTCTGCTTCGTCGTCTTCTCCTGGTACCCGATGGTCCGCGGCATCGTCATGAGCTTCCAGCGGACCCGGCGCGGCGAGACCACCTGGGTGGGCTGGGACAACTACACCCGTCTCATCGCCGACCCGAGCTTCTGGCCCGCGTGGAAGAACACGTTCTACTTCACCGGGCTGGCGCTCGTCCTCGGGTACGCGGTGCCGTTCTTCGTGGCGATCCTGCTCAACGAGTTCCGCCACGGCAAGGGCTACCTGCGGATCCTGGTGTACCTGCCGGTGATGCTGCCGCCGGCCTCCGCGCTGTTCCTCTTCAAGTTCTACGCGTACGACCCCAGCGAGGCGGGGCTCTTCAACGCGATCCTCAAGGCGTTGCACCTGCCCACCTCGCAGTGGATGCAGTCGCCCGAGATGACCATGCCGGCGATGGTGGTCGCGTCGACCTGGATGAACATGGGCGGCGCGGTGCTCATCTACCTGGCGTCGCTGCAGAACATTCCCGGCGAGCTCTACGAGGCCGCCGAACTCGACGGCGCCGGAATCTGGCGGCGGATCCGTCACGTGACCATCCCGCAGACCCGGTTGATCCTCGCGCTCCTGGCGATGTTGCAGATCGTCGCCACGATGCAGCTCTTCATCGAGCCCCTGATCCTCGCCAACGGCGCGGGAGCGGAGGACTCGGCTACCTCGGTGGCGTACCTCATCTACCAGCACGGGTTCTTCCAGAACGACCTCAACGGCGCCGCCGCCCTGGGCGTGATCATGCTCGTGGTGCTGGCCGGCTTCTCCGCCGTGTACGTGCGGCTGACCGCGAAACAGGACTAGGACGGCGAGGAATGGCACAGGACTCCGCAACCCGGACCCTCATCTCCCAGACCCAGATCAGCCGGGGGCGTGGCCGGATCATCTACTGGACGCTGCTGGTCGTCGTCGTGGCGGGGTTCACGCTCGTCTTCCTCGGGCCGCTCTACTGGATGGTCACCGGCGCGCTCAAGTCCGGCCAGGAGATCGCCCAGACTCCGCCCTCGCTGTTCCCGAAGGACCCGCAGCCGCAGAACTACATCGACGCGTGGAACAACCTGGACCTCGCCAAGCTGCTCTTCAACACCTTCTACTACGCGATCGGCGCGGTGCTGTTCCAGCTCGTCCTCGACACCGCCGCCGCGTACTCGTTGTCCAAGCTCCGGCCGATCTTCGGCAACGTGATCCTCGCCCTGATGCTGGGGACGCTGATGATCCCGGCGATGGTCCTCATCGTCCCGCAGTACGTGACGGTGATCGACCTGCCGATCGTGCACATCAACCTGCTCGACTCACCGTTCGCCATCTGGCTGCCACTGGTCGCCAACGCGTTCAACATCTTCCTGCTGAAGCGGTTCTTCGACTCGATCCCGGAGGAGTTGATGGCGGCCGCCCTGATGGACGGGGCGACGTCGCTGCGCACCCTGTGGTCGATCATCCTGCCGCTGTCGCGTCCCATCCTCGGCGTAGTGTCGATCTTCGCGGTGACGGCGGTCTGGAAGGACTTCCTCTGGCCGAAGCTGGTCATGCCCTCGCCCGAGACCCGGACGGTCAGCGTCGGCATCTACGCCTTCGCCGGCGGCACGCCGATGAACGTGGTGATCGCCGCGTCGGTCATCGCCGCGATCCCCACGGTCATCATCTTCCTGATCTTCCAACGCAACATCATGTCCGGTCTGACCACGGGCAGCATCAAGGGATAGCCATCACCGGATCCCTCCGCGCGGCGAACGACGACCGTTCGCCGACACATGACCAGGTCCGGCGAACACGCCGACGTACTGACGCAGAAAGCAGGTGCTCGTGTCCACAGCTGACAGAAGTCCGTGGTGGCGGGGAGCGGTGATCTACCAGGTGTATCCCCGGAGCTTCGCCGACGGCAACGGCGACGGCATCGGCGACATCGCCGGCATCCGGTCCCGGCTCAACCACCTGTCCGCGCTTGGCGTCGACGCGATCTGGTTCAGTCCCTGGTACCCGTCCCCGATGGCCGACGCCGGCTACGACGTCTCCGACTACCGCGACATCGACCCGGTCTTCGGCACCCTGGCCGAGGCGGAGGCGCTGATCGCGGAGGCGCACGAGCTGGGCATCCGGACCATCGTCGACGTGGTGCCGAACCACTGCTCGGACGCGCACCCGTGGTTCCAGGCCGCGCTCGCCGGCGGGCCGGGGGCACCCGAACGGGACCTGTTCTGGTTCCGGCCCGGCCGGGGACCCAACGGCGACGAACGACCCACCGACTGGGTCGGCGAGTTCGGCGGCGAGACCTGGACCCGCACCACCAACCCGGACGGCACCCCCGGCGACTGGTACCTGCACCTGTTCGCCCCGCAGCAACCGGACTTCAACTGGGACCACCCCCGGGTGCGGGAGGAGTTCGAGGACATCCTGCGGTTCTGGTTCGACAGGGGCGTGGACGGCATCCGGATCGACTCGGCCGGGCTCCTGGTCAAGGACGGGACGCTGCCCGAGGTCCGACCGGACCAGCCGCACCCGTTCCACGACCTCGACGGGGTGCACGACATCTACCGGGGCTGGCGTCGGGTCGCCGACGAGTACCCCGACCGGGCGCTGATCGGTGAGGTGTGGCTGCCGGACCGGCAGCGGTTCGCCAACTACCTGCGCCCGGACGAGCTGCACGCCGCGTTCAACTTCGACTTTCTCGGCTGCGCGTGGGACGCCGCGGCGCTGCGGGAGAGCATCGACGGGACGCTGAGCGCGCACGCGCCGGTCGGCGCGCCGGCCACCTGGGTGCTCTCGAACCACGACGTCACCCGGCACGTCACCCGCTACGGCCGGGCGGACACCCGGTTCAGCTTCGCCGCCAAACGCGAGGGCATCCCCACCGACCTGGAGCTGGGCACCCGCCGGGCCCGGGCCGCCGCGCTGCTCTCCCTGTCGCTGCCCGGTGCCGCCTACGTCTACCAGGGCGAGGAGTTGGGCCTCTACGAGGTCGAGGACATCCCGTACGCGCTGCGCCAGGACCCGATGTGGGAACGGTCCGGCCGGATCGACCCCGGCCGGGACGGCTGCCGCGTGCCGCTGCCCTGGGCCGGGGACGAGCCGCCGTTCGAGTTCAGCCCCGAGGGTGCCGCCGCGCCGTGGCTGCCGCAGCCGGCGGACTGGAAGGACCGCACGGCCCGCGCGCAGACCGGCGACTCGGCCTCGATGCTGGAGCTGTACCGGGCGGCGATCCAGGCGCGGCGGGCCGAACCGGCGCTCGGTGACGGCACGCTCACCTGGCTGCCCGCCCCGGACGGGGTGCTCGCGTTCAGCCGCGGCGGTGGCTTCACCTGCCTGGTCAACCTCTCTGACACGGCCGTGCCGTTGCCCGCCGAAGCGGAGTTGCTGCTGGCCAGCGGGCCGCTCGACGAAGGGCTGCTGCCCTGCGACACAGCGGTCTGGCTGCGTACCCCCGACGTGGCGGACGGGCCGCGCGCGGCGAAGGGAGCCGACCAGACCTGACCGCCTCGGTGCCGGCGGCCCCGTCCCTGCCGCCGGCACCACCTCACCCCAGGAAGGAGGAACGACGGGCGTACCCCCGCACCCGTCGACGGGCAACGCACCGACACCCACCCCCGAAAGGTGTAGCGACCCATGTCCAGAACTGGCACCACACGAGGCACGCCGCCGAGCGGCCCGCCCCACCCCGTCCCCGCCACCACCCGCACCGGTCGACGGCTGCTCGCCGGTGCGCTCGCCGGAATGCTTCTCGTCACCGCGCCGGTCGTCACCCCCACGGCCAGCGCGGCACCGAAGGCCGATCCCTCCGCCGCAGCCGCTCGCGTGGCCATGCTCGCCGGCCTTTCCGCGACCATGACCGCCAGCAGTTACAACCAGAACTACGTCGCGGTCAACGCCAACGACGGCAACGCCTCGACCTACTGGGAAAGCGCCAACAACGCGTTCCCGCAGTGGATCCAGGCGGACCTGGGCGCCACCGTCACCGTGGACCGGGTGGTGCTGAAGCTGCCGCCCTCGTCGGACTGGCAGACCCGCACGCAGACCCTGTCGGTGCTGGGCTCGACCAACGGCTCGTCCTTCACCACCCTGAAGGCGTCCGCCGGCTACACGTTCAATCCGAGCAGCGGCAACACCGCCACCGTCAGCTTCACCGCCGCCAGCACCCGCTACGTACGCGTGCAGGTCACCGGCAACACCGGCTGGCCGGCCGCGCAGTTCTCCGAGGTGGAGGTGTACGGCGCCACCGGCAGCACCGACACCCAGGCCCCGAGCGTCCCGGGCAACCTGGCGTACACCCAGCCGGCCAGCGGGCAGATCCGGCTCACCTGGTCGGCGTCGACCGACAACGTCGCTGTGACCGGCTACGACATCTACGCCAACGGCGCGCTGCGCGGCAGCGTCAACGGCTCGACAGTGACGTACACCGACAACCAGGCGGACAGCGCCACCGTCTCGTACTACGTGCGGGCCAAGGACGCGGCCGGCAACCAGTCGGCGAACAGCAACACCGTGACCCGGACCGGCACCGGCACCCCACCGACCGGGAGCAACCTGGCGGTCGGTAAGCCGATCACCGCCTCCGGGTTCGTGCACACGTTCGTGGCCACCAACGCCAACGACAACAACGTGGCCACCTACTGGGAGGGCAACGGCAACCCGAGCACGCTGACCGTGCAGCTCGGCGCGAACGCCAGCTTCAGCCAGATCGTGCTGAAGCTCAACCCGGACTCGGCGTGGGGCACGCGTACCCAGAACATCACGGTGCTCGGCCGGGACCAGGCCTCGTCGTCCTTCACCACACTGGTCGGGGCGGCGAACTACACCTTCAACCCGGGCAGCGGCAACACGGTGACCATCCCGGTCTCCGGCGCGGCCGCCGACGTACGGCTCTCGATCGCCTCGAACACCGGCGCACCGGCCGGGCAGGTGGCCGAGTTCCAGGTCTTCGGCACCCCCGCGCCGAACCCGGACCTGACCGTGACCGGCATGTCGTTCAGCCCGTCCGCCCCCGTGGAGACCAGCACCATCACGCTCTCCGCGACGGTGCGCAACGCCGGTTCGGCGGCCTCCGGGGCGACGAACGTCAACTTCTACCTGGGCGCCACCCGGGTCGGCACCGCATCGGTCGGCAGCCTCGCGGCCGGCGCGTCGACGACTGTCAGCGCCAGCATCGGCACCCGCGACTCGGGCAGCTACCCGCTGAGCGCGAAGGTCGACGAGTCGAACACCGTCGTCGAGTCCGACGACACCAACAACAGCTACTCCAACCCCAGCCCGCTGGTGGTCGGTGCGGTGGCCAGCTCCGACCTGGTCGCCTCGGCCGTCGACTGGTCGCCGGGCAACCCGCCGCCGGGCAGCACCGTCACCTTCTCCGTGTCGATCCGCAACGCCGGCAACCAGGCGTCCGCGTCCGGCGCGCACGGCATCACGCTCACCGTGCTCAACGAGTCCGGCACCGCCGTCCGGACCCTGACCGGCTCGTACTCCGGCGTGATCAACGCCGGTGCGACGGTCGGACCGGTCAACCTGGGCACCTGGACCGCCGCGAACGGCAAGTACACCGTCCGGGTGGTGCTCGCCGTGGACGGCAACGAACTGCCGGTCAAGCAGACCAACAACACCACCGACCGCCCGCTCTTCGTGGGGCGCGGCGCGAACCTCGGCTACGACATGTACGAGGCCGAGGACGGCACCACCGGCGGCGGCGCCGGGCAGGTCGGCCCGAACCGGGACATCGGCAACCTCGGCGGCGAGGCGTCCGGGCGTCGGGCGGTCACCCTGAACAGCACCGGCGCGTACGTCGAGTGGACCACCCGGGCGGCGACCAACACCCTGGTCACCCGCTTCTCGATTCCCGACGCACCGGGCGGCGGGGGGATCGACTCGACGCTCAACATCTACGTCAACGGCACCCTCCACAAGCCGATCAACCTGACCTCCAAGCACATCTGGTTGTACGGCGCGGAGGCCAGCCCGAGTGACTCGCCGAGTGCCGGCCCGCCTCGCCACCTGTACGACGAGGCGAACGTGATGCTGAACTCGACCATCCCGGCCGGCAGCAGGATCCGTCTGCAGAAGGACCCGGCCAACACCACCACGTACGCGATCGACTTCGTCAACCTGGAGCTGGTCGCACCCCGGGCCAACCCGGACCCGGCCCGTTACCGGGTGCCGTCCGGCTTCAGCCACCAGGACGTGCAGAACGCGCTGGACGCGGTCCGGATGGACACCACCGGCAACCTGGTCGGCGTCTACCTGCCGGCCGGCACCTACGAGACCGCCCAGAAGTTCCAGGTGTACGGCAAGCCGATCACCGTGACGGGCGCGGGCATGTGGTACACCCGCTTCCAGACGCCGACCGGCCAGCAGAACACCGACGCGGGCTTCCGGGTGGAGTCCTCGGCCAGCGGGTCGTCCTTCTCGCACCTGGCCTTCTTCGGCAACTACACCAACCGGATCGACGGGCCGGGCAAGGTGTGGGGTGAGCTGAAGGACGTCGACAACATGACCCTGGACAGTGTCTGGGTCGAGCACACCGTCTGCGCGTACTGGGGGGTGAGCGTCAGCGGGCTGACCATCAAGAACAGCCGCTTCCGCAACACCTTCGCCGACGGGGTGAACCTGACCAACGGGAGCACCAACAACCTGATCACCAACACCGAGGGGCGGTCGAACGGCGACGACGCGTTCGCTCTCTTCTCGGCGACCGACCAGGGTGCCTCGGTCGGCAACAACGGCAACGTGTTCGAGAACCTGACGGCCACGCTGACGTGGCGGGCGGCCGGGTTGGCGGTCTACGGCGGCTACAACAACATCTTCCGCAACCTCTACATCGCGGACATGTTGACGTACTCCGGGATCACCATCAGCTCGCTGGACTTCGGCTACCCGTTCATCGGGTTCGGGGCCAGCCCGCCCACCCAGTTCCAGAACATCTCGATCGTCAGAGCCGGCGGACACTTCTGGGGCTCCCAGACGTTCCCCGCGATCTGGGTCTTCTCCGCATCCAAGGAGTTCCGCGGCATCCGGGTGTCCGACGTGGACATCGTCGACCCGACGTACACCGGGATCATGTTCCAGACCAAGTACAACGGGTCGCAGCCGGAGAACCCGATCACCGACACGGTCTTCACCAACGTATCGATCAGCGGCGTCCGCAAGAGCGGTGACGCGTACGACGCGAAGTCCGGCTTCGCGATCTGGGCCAACGAGATGCCGGAACCCGGTCAGGGCCCGGCGGTCGGCTCGGTCACCTTCACCAACCTGCGGCTGACCAACAACTACCAGGACATCCGCAACACCACGACAACCTTCACCATCAACCGCAACTGAGCTAGCGCGTGGTCGACGCCGTCGGGAGGGTCCCCTCTTCCGGCGGCGTCGTGCCGTGCCGGCCCGCGCCGGCGGCAAACCGGGCCGCGCCGGCCAGCGCGTCCGCCGCCAGCGAGTCCATCCCGTACGCCAACTCGGTCGCCAGCGCCTCCGGCTCCGGCCGCCCCGCGCCGGCCAGCACCGCGGCCCGGTCGTTGCGCAGGCAGGTCTGCGGGTGCCGGGCGATCGACGCCGCCAACTCCTCGGCCGCCGCCCGCGCCTGGCCGGGTGGCACCACCCGGTTGACCAACCCCATCGTGTACGCCTCATCGGCCGGCACCGGGCGGCCGGTGAGGATCAGGTCCATCGCCCGGCTCTCGCCGATCAACCGGGGCAGCCGGACGGTGCCGCCGTCGATCAACGGCACTCCCCAGCGGCGGCAGAACACGCCGAGGGTCGCATCGGACTCGGCGACCCGCAGGTCACACCAGAGCGCCAACTCCAGGCCGCCGGCCACCGCGTACCCGGAGATCGCCGCGATCACCGGTTTGCTGAGCGTCATCCGGGTCGGACCCATCGGGCCGTCCCCCTCCGGCTCCACCCGATTGCCGCTCGGCGTGCCGATCGCCGTGAGGTCGGCACCGGAGCAGAACGTGCCCCCGGCACCCCAGAGCACCGCCACCGCCGAGTCCGGGTCGGCCTCGAAGGCCCGGAACGCGTCCGCCAGCGACCGCGCGGTGGGACCGTCGACGGCGTTCCGCGTCGCCGGCCGATCCAGCACCACTGTGCTGACCGGTCCACGCCGCTCCACCCGCACACCCATCCCGCCAGCATGCCCGGCCCGCCGCACCCCCACAATCCCCGTCGATCTTGCACTTCCGGGTGGCGTTATGCGGATTGTGCCCCGGACCCTCGGCGCAGGGCCTGCGCGATCGGCGGCTTGGGGGTGCGGCAGGTTTGTCGCCGCCGACCGGTTTGCGACGACGATCGCCGGGAAGTCGGTACTCGTGCGAGCACTATTGACGAAAGTTGAGCAGGACTCCCGGCTGGATGGCGCGGGTGACCGGTTGCAGAAGGTCGTCCTGGGGACGCTGCGTCCGCGCCGGCTGCGCGATCTGCTGCACGGGGTGACCCTCGGGCACCCGCTGCACCCGGCGATGGTGCAGGTGCCGGTCGGTGCGTGGATCAGCGCCGCGGTGCTGGACCTCATGCCCGGGCAGCGCCGGCCGGCCGCCGTGCTGGTCGGTCTGGGCACGGTCAGCGCGCTGCCAGCGGCCGTCGCCGGTCTGAACGACTGGGCGGCGCTCGCCCGGGACCAGCGTCGGGTCGGCCTGGTGCACGCCGCTGCCAACACCGTCGGCATGGCGATCTACGCCGGCTCGCTGGCCGCTCGGATGTCCGGCCGCCACGGGATGGGCCGCGCGCTCGGCTTCCTCGGGCTCTCCACCGTGAGCCTGGGGGCGTACATCGGGGGTCACCTCGCGTACAAGCAGGGGGCGCAGGTCAACCAGAGCATCTCCGAGCTGCACCGGATGACCGACGGTTGGCACTCGTTGGCCGACATGGCGACGTTGCCGCAACGCACCCTGATCACCCGGGAGGTGGACGACAACATCTCGGTGATCCTCTACCGGCACGGTGACGAGGTGACGGTGATGTTGGAGCGCTGCCCGCACCAGAGCGGGCCGCTCGGCGAGGGCGAAGTGCAGGAGATCGACGGTCACGCCTGTGTGGTCTGCCCGTGGCACGGCAGCGCGTTCCGGCTCAACGGCGGCGAGGTAGTGCAGGGACCGTCCGGCAACGACCAGCAGGTCCTGCCCACCCGGATCCAGAACGGCGTGCTCCAGACCCGCCTGCCCTGACCATCGGCCGCGACCGCTGCTCTGGTCGGCGGCGATGCTCGTGCACGGCCCCCATCGAGCGGGCCGGCCCGCGACACGTCGGCGCACCCGGTAACACTCCGTGGCGGCCCCGGAGGCAATGACACGCTCGACGCCGATGCCTGTGGGTCATCTTTATGACTCACAGGCATCTCGCTTCCCGAGGAATTGCCTCGGGGCGCTCCCGCTGCGACCGGGTGACCAGACCGTCGGCGCGTGCTGGCCGATCGTCGTGGCCTGCGGCCAGGCGGCACACCCCCGCACCAGACGCGGAGCCTGAACAGGGCCAGCCGTGCGACAGCGTCGCGCGGGTCGATCGCCTCAGCTGCGTCGGTGGCGGCCGACCGGCGGTCCGTCCGGTACGGAATCCAACCCGTGCTCACCGTTGAACAGCCCGCCTTCGGCACCGGCGCCGGCCCAGCCGTCGTCGCCACTCCACTCGCCAGCGCCATCGGTAGCCATTCCGCCGCCGGCGGGTGCCGTGCCGCCGCCGGCGGGTGCCGTGCCGCTGCCGGTAGGTGCGACGCCGCTGCCATTAGGCGTCATCCCGGTGCCGCGAAGTGCGAGATCGTTCCCGCCCGGTGCCGCGCCACCGGTCGGTGTCGAGGGGCCCTCGATGGCCGCCGCCCGGCTGGCAGCCCACGCGGCCCCGCTACCGGCCGCCCCACCACTGGTCGGCCGGCCCGCCCCGCCAGTGCTCAGCCCTGCCCCATCGCCGCTCCGGCCCGCCCCGCCAGTGTTCCGGCCCGCCCCGCCGCTGCTGCTCCGGGCCGCGCCGCCTCGGGGTCTGCGGGAGGGAGCGGCCAGCCGGGGAGCGCCGGCTGCGGTGGCCGGGCGGCGGCGCAGTCCCAGGACAGCGCCGATCTGGGCGCCGACGATGCTCGCCACGGCCAGTACGGCGGAGACCGCCAGCGGGCGGTTCACCCGATCGACGTCACCGGCCCGGGCCGCACCGACCGTCATCGCGGGCGGCTGGCCCGTCGACTGCGTACCGCTGGGTGGTGCCGGGGTCACCCGCGGGGGTGCGGCCTGCTCGGGTGCTGGCCGGGGCGCGGGCGGCTTCGGCGCCGTGGGCCGGTCGACGAGCCGGCCGGTGGCGTGCTGCCGGGCCCCCTGGTCGGTGGCCTCGGTGGGCAGTCGGAGTAGTTGGCCGGGGCGGATCCGGTCCGGGTCGTCGAGCTTGTTGAGCTTGGCGAGCTGCCGGTAGTCGCCGAACTCGTCCAGGTACCGCTCGGCCACCTCCCCGAGGTAGTCGCCCCGCGCCACCCGGTACACCGGTGCGGCCTCGTCGGTCGCCGCCGGGCCGCCGGGTGCGGCGAGCCCTGCCCCGGCCAGGCCGAGCAGCCCGCCCCGGGCCACCGGCGCGGCAGTGTCCGGTGTCGTCGCGGCGCGGGTCGGCGCGGCCAGCGTGGTGACGGCCGGTGCGCCCGGATTCGCGTACGCCGGAGCTCCATAGACCGCCGCGGCGCTGGCGGCGGCCGGGCTCGCCACCAGGATCAGCGCCACCGAGCCGACCAGCGCGGCGGCGGCCTTCTGCTGGCGGCCCATTCCGGGCAGCTTCGGCGCCGGCCGGCGCAGGGTCTGCGCGCCCAGCTCGACGAGGACGGAGAAGGCGAACGTGGCCCAGCCGAACCAACCCGCAACGGCCAACGCCCGCAGGAAGAGCTGGCCGTCATCCCGGCTGGTCAGCGCGGTTCCCACCTCCCCGAGGGTGGGCAGGTGATCGGGCAGGGGGTTACCGGCGAAGGCGAGCAACGCGATCGGCGCGCCGACCAGCAGCACCAGGAGCACGGCCAGTGCGCCGATGCCGGTGAGGATCCGTCCGGTCCGCCGTACCACGGACCCACCCGATACGGGCATGGCTGCCTTCCTTCCTACGCTGCTGCGGTGATGGCACGTGCGGTCGCCTCGCCGGTGACGGTGACCGTCTTGTCCTGGACGAACGGTCCGAGCATCGAGCGGTGGTAGGTGATGGAGACGGTCACCCGGATCAGGATCTCCCCGTCGACCTCGGGAAAGCTCACGGTGTGGCCGGCGGCCTTCGCGGCAGCCAGGTAGTCGGCGACCGCCACGCGTGCCTGCGGCTGGTCGATCCGTTTCGGGCCGCCCTCGATGGCGGTGGCCCGGTCGATGGCCTGACCGCCGGCCCGAGCCGCCTCGGCGGCCAGGTTCTGGGCCCGTTGCAGGGTGCGGAGCTGACCGGCGCCGTCGAAGGAGAGACCGATGATGGCCAGTACGCCGATCATCGTCACCGCGAGGAAGATGCTCACCCGGCCGTGCTCACCTGCCCGCGCGGGCCCGGCGGCCGACGTGGTGGCCGTCATCGCCGACTCCGGTAACGGTCGAGCGGGGAGGTGAACTGCCCGGTGATCAGCCGTTCACTCGTCATCCCAGGCAGGATGTCGAGGGTGATGTCCCGGAAGGACACCCGGCAGCTGATTGTCACCGTCACCGTGGCGTCCGTACCGACCGAGCTGCTGAAGGCGTCGTCGAACCCGGAGTCCTTGCCGGCGATCGAGCCGGTGAACGTCGGCTCCAGGTCGTTGGCGCAGGCCAGGCCGTGCCAGTCCAGCTGTTTCCGGGCGGCCTCCAACGCCGCCGTCTTGGCGGTGGCGGAACTGCGGGAGATCGAGGCCGCCCGGGCGGCGTCGTGCGCGGCCGCGTCGAGCGCCTCCGCCGCCACCGCGCTGCGCCCGACCACGCCGGCCAGCACCATCAGCGCGATGAACGCGGGCGCCAGCACCGCCACCTCGATGGAGACCGAGCCCCGCTCGGCGGCCCGGGTCATGGCGGGGTCACCCTCTCCACCGTGCCGTGGGCGGTCTGCTGTATCGCGAAGTCCACGCCGGGCACCACGGACAGCGAGCGGCCGCTCACCGTGCAGGTCACCTCGGTCGGGCTGGTCACGCAGGTCGGGCCGGCCTTGTCCCAGCCCACCAGCCAGCCACCGGCGGCTCGCAGGAAGCGGGAGGCGCTCTCCACCCCGGCGCCGTCGGGCGCCTCATAGGTCCGCTGCGCGTTGACGCCACTCTGCGCCGCGTTCAACGCGGTGGAGCGGGCCAGGAAGACGGCCGCGACCTGGATCGAGGCGAAGAGCAGCACCAGGATCAGCGGCATCATCACGGCAAGCTCCACCGGGTTGGCCCCCCGCTCACGGTCGTCGGCCGCGAGAGGGTGCCGGGCGGCGGTGACCGCCCGGCTCCACCTCGACGACATTGCTCGACTCACGCCGGCTACTTCGGGGGCGAGTAGCCCGGGATCTTGGTCATCCAGTCGTTGGCCTTGGTCAGCGCCAACGCGGTGACAGCCATGGCGACGGCGACCAGGCCGGCGATGATCACCGCGGTGGGCACCGGGCTGTCGCCCCGCTCACCGTCGCGGCGCAACTCGGCCAGGCGCGTCGTCAGCACGACGTGCAGATAGCTGAGGATGGACATCGCGTTCTCCTTCAAGGGGGTGGGGTCAGACACGGGTGATGAACGGATAGAGGACGAACCCGAGCAGCACGAAGACGAGCAGCGCGCCCGGGATGTCGAGCTTGCTGGTCACCCCCTCGGCGCGGGTGAGGTTGTCGGTGCGGATCTGGTCGCGCAGCGAGTCGGCCCGACTGCGCAGCGTCTCGTGCACCTGCGCGCCCTCGCTGCCGGACGAGCGCATGATCGCGCCGACGTCCCCCAACTCCGGAATGCCGACCTTGTCGGCGAGGTCGCGGAGTTCGTCCCAGGGCGCGTGCATCTGCATCTGGGCGATCCGCAGCGACTCCTGCAGCCGGTCGAACACCCAGCCGTCACAGACCGCCGCCGCCCGCTCCAGCGACTGCACCGGCCCGTGCGCCGCCGAGAGCTGCAACGCCACCAGGTCGAGGTAGGTGCAGACGGCCTGGCGGAACTCGTCACGGGCGGCATCCGCCTTGGTCAGCACCGCCCGGTGCGCCAGCAGACCGCCCAGCAGCGCCAGGCCCAGGCTGCCGAGCACCGGCACCACCAGCGGGAACGAGACGCCGAGCGCCCACAGCGTCACCCCGAGCAGCGTCGGCGTGGCCAGCCCGATCAGCGTGGAGAGCAGCACCGACAGCGCGTACTGCTCGGGCGTCTGACCAATCAGGGCCAGCTGCCGCTGCGGCGGTCGCAACCAGCGGGACAACCCGGTCAGCGAGTCGAGCCGCCGGGACGCGGGCGTGGCGACCCGGCCGGTGCCCGGTGGCTGGTGTAGCCGGCGCAGCGCCGGCCCGAGCGCCGGTGTCGCCGGCACCAGCTCCCGGACCACCAGGAAAACACCCAGACCGATCCCGGCGCCACCGCAGACCGCGAGAGCCAACTGCCAGTTCACGATCACGCGATCACCTCGGCCGGGTCGGGCGCCGGCAGGAACCGGGCCGGACGTCGCGGCTGGCTCATCGACCGCACCCAGGCCAGCAGGCCGATGAAGGCGGCACCGAGGGCGGCCATCACCAGCTGACCCACCGGCGTGCCGTACGGCTTGATGTACTCGATGTTGATCAGCCCGTACGCCAGGGTCGCCAGGGTCATTCCGGTGAGGAAGCGGACCGCGAACCGGGGCTGCGTACGCTTGGCCTCGATCTCCCGACGGGTCGCCACCTCGGCGGACGCCGCGCCGGCGATCGAACCGAGCACGTCACCCAGCCGCTCACCCCGGTCCGACAGGTGCAGGATCAGCGCCGCCACCACCTGGTCGCAGACCGGGTCGGCGATCTCGTCGGCGAACGCCAGCAGCGCGGAACGGGCCAGCCAGCCGGCCTGTAGACGGGCGGCGAGCAGCCGTACCTCGTCCTCGATGCCGGGTGGCACGCTGCCGATCGTGCCGATGATCGACTGCTGGAGACCCTGCCCGGTGCCGGAGACGTCCTTGAGTCGGCGGGTCCACTCGCCGACCGCCTCGATCCGGGCGATCGCCCGCTGTTCGGCCTTGCCCACCCCGAACAGCCACGGGGTGCCGGGCACCGCCACCGCCACCAGCAGGCCCACCACTGGCAGACCGGTCAACAGGAACGCCAGCGCGCCGGCGGCCACCGCGGCGACCAGCAGCGCCTGGTAGGCCCGCTGCTCGGCCGGAGTGCTGCCCGGCCCCCGCCACAGTCGGCTCAGCCCCGGGCCGCCGCCCGGGGTCGGCCCGGGCGGCCGGCGGGTGCCGACCAGCGCGACCACGGCCAGCAGCAACCCGGCCACACAGGCGGCCCCGGAGATCACCGCGATCAGTTCCAGGCTGCCGAGCATCAGGTCACCGCCGGGCCAGTCGGGTCTGCCGGGGCCGCCGCCACGCGCCGGCACCGGCCTCGACCCACCGGGTCAGCAGCCGCGCGTCGTAACCCACCCGCAGCAACTGGTCACGGACCCGCTCCGGCAGGTGCCGGGGGACCGCACGACCGTCCGGGCCGGGCCCGAAGACCGTGGTGGTGGTGATCCGACCGGCTTCGCCGGCCCCGATCACCTCCTCCACATGAGAGACGAACCGGTGTTTGCGCCCACCGATCGCGGTCTCGTCCTCGACGGTGACGTAGACGATCAGGTCGAGCGCGTTGCCGGCCATCCGGCGGGCCTGGTCGACTGTCATCTCCCGGCCGTGCGCCAACGCCAGCTCGACGATCCGTTCACCCACACCCGCCGCGGTACGGGCGTGGATGGTGCACATCGACCCCCGGCTGGTGGTCATCGCCTGGAGCATCGGCACGATCTCCCGGGACCGCACCTCACCCACGATGATCCGCAGGACGCCCATCCGCAGCGACAGCGGGATCAGGTCGGCGATGGTCACCTCACCGGCCGGGCGGCCGTCGAAGCCGCGTTCGCCGTGGCCCTCCCGGGCCTCGAAGCTCATCACCGCCCGGTGCCGTTCCCGGCGGCGGGCCGGGAGCAGCTCCCGACTCTCCTCCAGCAGCACGTACGGCTCGTCGGGTGGGATCTCGTTCATCAGCGCCCGGATGACAGTGGTCTTTCCGGCACCGGCCAACCCGGCGACCATGATGTTCAGACCGGCGCGCATGGCCGCGCGGAGAAAGTCGCGCAGCAGCGGGTCGATCATCTCGTCCAGGTCGTTGCGGGCGCCCGCGAGGTCGTCGAGGCTCACGTCCAGGGTGTTGTGCTTGCGGATCACCGCGTACGGGCGGTGGCTGACCAGGAACACCGCTGCCAACCGGCTGCCGTCGGGCAGTTGCAGGTCGAGGGTCGGCTTCACTGTGGACAGGGAGCGCTCGGTGGCGCCCGCCCGCCGGGCCGCCGCCTGGAGGATCTCCACCAGTTCGGCGTCGCTGTCGGCGATCGGCTCGGCCCAGTCCACCCCACCGCCGTGCCGGGTGATGCGTACCTGGTCGCAGCCGAGGATGTGCACCTCCTCGATGGTGTCGTCGACAAGCAGGGTCTGTAGCCGGCCGAGCCCGACCAACTCGGCGGTCACCTGGTCGAGCAGCAGACGTTCCTCGCTGGCGGCCATCGGCGTACCGGCCCGGCGCACCGAGTCCGCGTACGCGGCGACGACGGTGACAGCGAGGCGGGCCCGCTCGGTGTCCTCCTCGTCGACGGTGAACTCCCGGCCGCGCTGCCAGAGGGTGAGCCGTTCGGTGAGTTCCCGGCGCAGCTCCCGGACCACCTGGAAGTCCATTCGCGGCCGGGGCGGCGGCTCCGGCGGCGCGGTCACCGCGGGCATCGGCTGCGGCACGGACTGGTGGTGCCGGCCGTTCGGCACGGCCAGTGGCGGCGCGGTCGAGGTCACGCCGGGTGGCTGCTGGCGCGGATCGGTGGAGACCGGCTCAAACCGCATCCGGCACCCCCTGCTGCACGGGCCACGCCAGGCGGGCCCGTCGCCGCTCCAGGAGCGCCCCGATCGGGACCTCCAGCGCGGCCGCCGCGCGCATCAGCGGCCGACCGGCGCGCACGGTCCCGCCCAGGGCGAGCACCCGGGCGGTACGCGGATCGTGCGGCAGCCGTGCGATCACCGGCAGCTTCAGCGCCCGGCTGATCTCGGCCCGCCCGTGACCGTCGCCGACCAGCAGCAGCCGCAGGGTGCCGGGGGCCACCCGGTGCTCGGCGAAGTCCCGTTCGATGGTGGTGACCACCGCGCGGGTGCCGGAGAGGTCCGGCAGGTGCGCCCGGGTCACCAACAGCACCACCGACGCGGCCCGCAACACCGGCCACGGCGGCCCGGTCACGTGCAACCGGCCACAGTCGACAAGCACGTCGTAGCCGGGTGTGCCGCGGTCGAGGGCGTCGAAGTAGTCGGCGAAGCGCTGCCAGAGCGGGGTGACGCTGCCGCTCTGGGCGGGGTCGACGAGGCCGGGCAGCAGCAGCCGTTCCCGGTGGGGCGCGTCCAGGTCGACCAGCTGCGACCAGAACCCGGTCTCCAGGTTGCCGTCGCGCAGCTCCCCGACGGCCAGCTCGCCGATGCCGCGTGGGCCGTCCAGTTGGCCGCCGAGGTAGCCGGCGAGGATCGAGCCGCCGGCCGGGTCACATTCGGCGACCACCAGCCGTCGGTGCCAGGCCAGCGCGCAGGCCAGCGCCGAGGTGGTGACGCCGGGTGAGCCCTTCGCGGACACCAGCGCGATGATCGCCATGCTCAGGCCGCCTCGGTCAGCACGACGGCGAGCCGTTCCTGTGCGGCGAGCGCCACCACGGCGGGCACGTCACGGGTGAGTAGCGCCAGGTACAGGACCTTGTCGTCGTTGCCGGGGCTGACCATGTCGATGACGGTGGCCGGGAACCGGGTGCCGGCGGCGGCGGGCGGGTCTCCGTTGGTGCTGGTGTCCGGGGTGCTGACCAGCAGGACCTTGTCGCCGGGGTGCAGTTCACGGGCCGGCACCTGGGCGGTCTTCAGACCCAGCGCGATCTGCTGCTGGCCGGGGCCGAGCAGCGGGTCGTCGGTGACCTGTCCCAGGGTGAGCAGCGTGCCCGGAAGCAGCGCGACAGCTGCCCGTTTGCCAACCACCTCGTCGAGCCGTCCGGCGGGCACCGGGCGCAGCCCCTGCCCGCCGGCGACCTGCACGGTGACCAGGTCCGCGGCGCTGATCTCGCGGCCCACCTCCACCGGGCGGGCCACCGCCAGATAGCTGCCGGTGGCCCGGACCGAGGTGACCGCGAATGCCGCACCCAGCCCGCCCAGGGCGATCAGGAGGACGGCGAGACCGAGGAGCCCGGGGCGGACCCGCCGCTGGCGGACCACAGTGGGCGGGTTGACGGGCGCGTCCACGGATCCGGTCCCGTTGCGGGTCGCGAGGCTCATCGGGTCACCACCTGGAGTTCGTTGATCTGGATCGGCACCGTGCCGCTGTTTCGGGTCACCGGGATCACTCCGCTCTCGCCGCCGCCGCTCCAGGTCACCGTCCAGTACGTGGTGGCGGTGACCTGGTAGGTGTCGGCCTTCTGGTAGCCCTTGTCGTAGCCGCAGTCCGGGGAGGTGCCGCCGGCCCGGTCACCCTTCGGGTCGTACGGGGTGCCGGGGCCGTCGCAGGCGACCTGCTCCTGGTTGCCCATGTCCCAGACGATCTCGCGGACCTTCGCCTCGATGGAGACGGTCACGTCCCGGTCGGACGCGGACGCGGTCAGCGGTCCGAAGTAGCTGGTGCTCGGTGCCGCCCACATCCACACGGGCAGGCCGACGAGTCCGGGGCCGATGCTCTTGCGGGGCGCGACCCTGAGCGGCGCCGGGAGCAGCTTGATCGACGCCAGGGCGCGGCGGGCCAGCTCCTCCGGGTTCGGCGGTGCGCCGAAGCCGGCCGGCGGGTCGGCCAGCGTCACCACGTCCTGGGCACCGAGGTCGCCGCCGTTGCAGGTCTGCAGGTACCACTGCTCGCCCTCGGGTGGCTCGGTCGGCCCCTCGGTCAGCTTGTAGTAGCACCCGTCGCCGTTGTTGAACCAGCCCAGGTCCTCGTCGTAGCAGGGAATGGTCCGCCCGTTCCACTGGCAGACACCGCCCCCGCCGCCACCGCCGTCTTCACCCCCACCGTCGTCTCCGCCGCCGGGACCGCCCGGGTTGCCGGGTTCGTCGTCCCAGACGCTGCAGTCGGGCTGATCGGGCGGGCAACCGGCCCCCGGGTCGGCCCGTCGAGCGGCGGTGGCCGGCAGTGTGGCACCGAGCACCAGCAGGAGTGCGAGGCCGATCCCGGCGAGTGCCCGCCGGGTTGTCCCGGGCCGGGTCAGCACGGCTGGTCCCGGTGCGTCGCGCCATAGTTGATCAACCAGCGGCCGTCCGGGTACCGGGTTGCGGTGGCGGTGGAGAGGTGCCGGCCGCCGCCGCTGCCCGGCACGGGACGTTTGTCCTTGGCGTAGACCAGCCGGTAGCCGGTCGTGTCGAGACAGTCCTGAATCTCCACGGTGGCCGGTTTCGCGTCCAGGCTGACGGCGGTCACGGTCGGGTCGGACTTCACCGTTCCGGTACGCATGGCGCCGTGCTCCTTAGCCTCGCGAATGGACACCCGGACCCGAGTCAGAAGTGGATCAGCGAGAAACCGGGACAGTTCCGGCGAACGCGGATCACTGCGTTGGCCCGCCTTACGGGAGGCCGTGAGATAACCGGAGTACGCGTCAAGCGCCGCCTTTTCGGCAGCGTGCCGATCGACGTCGGGATTGGTCCGGTGCCCGTCGTCGCGTACCGGGGTCGGCCTTTCGACCGTTCCCCGTCCGCTGGCGCAGGCGGTGGCCGGTATCGCCGCCACGATCGCCAGCAGGCAGATTGCCGCTCGTCTGAGCTGCCGTCCGCGCACCGTCGAGCCTCCTCGTGGTCGCCCGGGGCGGTGGCTGTTCACCGCCGTCGGGCATGCGGAAGCGCGCCCGGATCAGCACATCCGGAGCCGTTCATTGCGCTTCGGCATTCACCGTTACGGATCTTTTGCGAATTCAGGTTCCTGTGTCGTCCGATGGTGAAGGTGAGGCTTGCGTCACACCCAAGGGGCGAGCATAGGCTGACGCTCGCCAATGCAACAGAGGCAATTCAAGTGAACACTCTGCGTGATGACAGGTGGTGGTGGCGGGTGTTCGCACCGCGCCCGGAGCGAAGGCCGAGCGAAAGGTCGTTGTTGATGGGACGTCGCTGGGTCGAACGGGCTCATCGGAGTCTCGCCACGGGGCGCGGGAGTGGGACATCGTGGCGTCATCCCGGCATTCGAACGGGGTCGCCGACCGATCAGCGGGCCGCCCCGCCCGACGCCGAAGCGGTCGAAAGCAGCCCCGCCGGCTCAGGTCGGCAGGTCGCTTTCCGCGCCATCCGTCACACCACAGCGAGCCCTCGATCACGATCCGTGTTCACCGTGGCGAGGTCGCGGCTGGCCGTGCTCGCGATCCTCGCGGTCAGTCCGCTGATGCGGTTGGCCGCGCTGCGCTACGCCGTACCCCCGGGTCTGCCCAGCCGGACCGGCTGTGACGCCTGCGGCGCGCCGGTCGGCCTGACCCGCCCCTGGCCGGCGCTGGGCCCGGCGGCCCGGTGCGGGCACTGCCGCGCCCGGGTCGGCCCACCGCCGGGCACCGTCGAGGTGGCCGTGCTCGCGGCGGTGGTGCTGCTGGCGGTCGGCGGCCCGTCGGGCGGGGCGCTGCCGGCGTTGATCTGGTGGCTCGGCTGGACGATCCCGGCGATCCTCGTCGACCTGGCCGTGCACCGGCTGCCGGATCGGCTCACCCTCCCCGCGGCGGCCGGGACCTGGCTGCTGCTCGGCGTGGCCGCACTCGATGCCGACCCGGGGCACTGGCTGCGGGCCGTCACCGGCGGCACCGGGCTGGCGCTCTTCTTCGCCAGCACCGCCGTGCTGCTCGGCCGCCGCGGCTTCGGGCTGGGCGACGCCAAGCTGGCGCTCAGCGTCGGGGCGTTGCTCGGCTGGTACGGCTGGCCGGTGCTGTTGTTCGGGATGCTGCTCACCTTCGGGCTCTCCGCGGTGGTGAGTCTGGGCCTGCTGGCCACCCGCCGAGCCAACTGGAGCAGTCACATGCCGTTCGGCCCGTTCCTGCTGCTCGGCACGGTGGGTGCCGTCCTGCTGGCGGCCTGACCCGGCGGGCGGCGACCGGCCGGGTCGCCGGTCACTGTCGCGAGCGGCCGGCCAGTTTGGGGACCGGGCTGTCCTGACGGTCGGCCCGACGGCGCAGCACCTCGCCGATCGGGCGGGCCAGCAACGGGGTGATCACCACGGCGACCAGGGCGCCGAACAGCACCCCCGCGATCACGTCGTGCGGGTAGTGCACGCCCACGAAGACCCGGGAGAAGGCGGCGAGCGCGGCCAGGGGCAACGCGACCAGGCCGAGGCGGCGGGAGAGCAGCAACGTGGTGACCGCCAGCGCGCCGGCGATGGTGGCGTGGTTGCTGGGGAACGACCAGTCGCCCGGGGGCGGGCAGGCGCTCGCGATGATCTCCCGGCCGATGGTCTGGCAGGGGCGCTCCTCGTCCACCACGGTCTTGAGGAACTCGCTGCCCACGTACGCCAGGATGGCCGGCAGCGGCGCGACCAGGGCGAGTGCCCGGTCGTGCGAGCCGCCGGAGCGGCGGCTCAGCGCGGCCATCAGCAGCAGCGCGCCGAGCAGCAGGATCACCCCCTCGGTGGCGTGTCCGACGAACCACTGCACCGGCTCTGGGCTGCCGGCCGCGGCGTCGACGACGTCGCGGTACCACTCGGCGCTGATCTCCGGAACGTCAACGCTGCCGTTGTCGACCATGCATCACCTCACTTCACGTTCATACCTCGTTCACCTGGGGGACACCCTACGAACGCGGCAGAGGGCACTGCCGCTGTCGAAGGTCGAGTGACTTTGCCGACCTTCGTCCAGGATTCGTCCAGCCGGCTCTGGTTGGCTGGTGCAGGACATCGGCCGACAGGAGACTTCGTGCAAACCGGTTCGACCACCGATCAACCGCAGTCCACCGCCGGCTTGGCCGACGACGAGACCTGGCGGATCCGGCGCACGGCGGCCGACCAGGACCGGCTCGGCGAGACCGAGTCGATCTTCGCGTTGAGCAACGGGTGGATCGGCTGGCGCGGGGTGCTCGACGAGGGTGCCCCGTGCGGGATGCCGGGCAGTTACGTGAACGGCTTGCACGAGCGGCGCGAACTGAGCTACCCCGAGGAGGGGTACGCGTTCCCGTCGGCCAGCGACACCGTCATCAGCGCACCGAACGCCGCGCTGATCCGGCTCTGGGTCGACGACGAGCCACTCGATCTCCGGACCGGGACGCTGCGCCGCCACGAACGGGTGCTCGACCTGCGCACCGGCGTGCTGACTCGGGAGACCGAGTGGATCTCACCCGCCGGTCGGGGCGTGCGCCTGCGCAGCACCCGGTTGGTGTCCCTGCCGCGTCGCCCGGTGGCCGCCGTCCGGTACGAGGTCGAGCCGTTGGACACCGCCGTCGAGCTGCGCGTCTGCTCGGACCTGCTGGCAAACGAGAAGGTGCCGGAGCGCTCGGACGACCCTCGGGCCGCCTCGGTGCCCACCGACCCGCTGACCGCCGAGACGTACCAGGCGACCGGCCTCGACGGCGTGCTGGTGCACCGCACCGAGCGCAGCGGCCAACGCGTCGCGGTCGCCGTCAGCCACCTGCTGGACGGGCCGGACACGGTGACCACCACCGGCGACTGCACCCCGGACCGGGTACGGCTGACCGTCACGGGTCGTCTGCACCCGGGGGAGCGGTTGCGGCTGACGAAGTTCGCCGCCTACGAGTGGGCGGCGGTCGACGAGACGCCCGCCGACGAGTTGGCCGCCCTGGTCACCGCCGAGGCGGACGCCGCCCGCGCGGACGGCTTCGACGCCCTGCTCACCGACCAGCGCGCCGCCCTGGACGCGGCCTGGCAGGTCGCCGACGTGCGGCTCGACGGCGATCCGGAGCTTCAGCAGGCCGTTCGGTTCGCGATGTTCCACCTGATCCAGGCCGGTCGCCCGGACTGCGACCGGACCATCTCGGCCAAGGGGTTGACCGGCAACGGCTACGACGGTCACGTCCTCTGGGACACCGAAAGTTACGTCCTGCCGGTGCTCACCTACCTGGCCCCGGCGGTGGCCCGGTCGGCGCTGACCTGGCGGCACGCCCACCTCCCCGAGGCGCGGGAGCGGGCCGCCGAGCTGCGGTTGACCGGCGCGACCTTCCCGTGGCGCACCATCGGCGGCCGGGAGTGCTCCGGCTACTGGCCGGCGGGCACCGCCGGGCTGCACGTCAACGCCGACGTCGCCGACGCGGTGTTGCGCTACGTGGCGGCCACCGACGACCAGCGGTTCCTGGCCGAGGCGGGGCTGGAACTGCTGGTGGAGACCGCCCGGCTCTGGCACGGCTTCGGCCACTGGTCGGGCGACGGCGGCTTCCACCTGCACGGCGTGACCGGCCCGGACGAGTACGCCGCGCTTGTCGACGACAACGTCTTCACCAACCTGATGGCCAGGCGCAACCTGCGCGGCGCGGCGGACGCCGCCGAGCGGCATCCGGAGGTGGCCGGCCGGCTCGGCGTGGACCGCGACGAGGTGGCCGGCTGGCGGGCCGCCGCCGATGCGATGGCCATCCCGTACGACAGCGAGCGCGAGGTGCACCAGCAGGCCGCCGGCTTCACCGAGCAACCCGAGTGGGACTTCGCGAACACCGGCGACGACGACTACCCGTTGCTGCTGCACTTCCCGTACCTGGAGCTGTACCGCAAGCAGGTGGTCAAGCAGGCCGACCTGGTGCTGGCCATGCAACTTCGCCCCGGTGAGTTCAGCGCCGACGAGAAGGCGCGCAACCTGGCGTACTACCAGGCCCGCACGGTCCGCGACTCGTCGCTGTCGGCCGCCCCGCAGGCGGTGCTGGCCGCCGAGGTCGGGCACCTGGACCTGGCGTACGACCTGTTCGCCGAGTCGGTGCTGCAGGACCTGGCCGACCTGGGGGACAAGACCGCCGACGGGCTGCACCTGGCCTCGCTGGCCGGCGCGTGGCTGGCACTGGTGCAGGGCTTCGGTGGGTTGCGCGACGACCGCGAGGTGCTCTCCTTCGACCCCCGCCTGCCGCGCCGGATCGACCGGCTGGCGTTCAGCCTGCGCTGGCGCGGCCACCGGCTGCGGGTCACGTTGACTCCGACGGAGGCCCGCTACGAGCTGCCCGACGCCACCGGCGACGCCGAGATCGAGCTGTGGCACCACGGCGAGTCGCTGCGGGTCACCGGCACCGAGCCGGTCACCCGGCCGATGCCGCCGGTGCCCGACCCCGGCCCGGAACCGCCCTCCCCGCCCGGCCGCCGCCCCACCCGCCGCTCGGCCGACTGAGCCGCCTCGCTGGTGTTGTCGCGCGGTGGTCTCGGGTCCGTTGCTCGGCTCAGATCGGCGCGGGACCACCTGCCATCCGTTCGCGGACGGCCGCCAGGTCCTCGAAGGCGTACGCCCAGTTGTGGCACTTGAAGCTGCGCAGACCGTCGATCGCGGTGTGACAGTCGGAGCAGCGCACCCCGGCGATGGCGTCCGGGATCTCGGTGTTGACGTACTTGCGTTCGCCGAGGATGACCGTGGCGATCATGGTCTTGTCGTGCAGGCCGGAGAGGGCCGACGAGACGATGTCATACCAGGTGATCCGCCGGCGGCACTTCGGGCAGTCGGGTTCGTCGCCGCTGACCCAGAGCGGGGCGCCGATGCTGCGTGCGGGCATGCCGAGCAGCTTCTCCAGCCGCCGGACGTCCGACTCGGGGGTGGTCCAGCGGTGTCGGCCGGGCAGTGACGCGGGTGAGTCGTACACGGCGCGGAACAGGTCGTTGTCGACCTGCACGGTTTCGCGCTGAGCGGTCATCGGCTTCCCTCCTCGTTGAGTCGGTGCCCCCACCGTGGTCAGCGGTGACCATGGGCGCAGCCGGATCAACGACACGAGGGGTCAGCGGGTCGTCGCTACGCGGCTGACCGCTTTCGGCTCCGGTGCGCGGCCTCGGGTGGTACGACGGACGCAGGGGCCGTGCGCCAGCGGGAGGAGCGCCGATGGCGAGCAGACCCGAGCGGCTGCTGCGGGGCGGCGACTCGCCGCTGAGCGCCTCGTTCCTGGAGCTGTTCTTCGATCTGGCGTTCGTGCTGGTCCTCAGCCAGTTGGCCGCCCACCTGCTGCACGACCTCACAGTGGTCGGCGCGCTGCACACCGCCCTGCTGTTGACCGGAGTCTGGTGGATCTGGGTGCCCACCACCTGGTTCGCCGACTGGTACGACCCGCAGAGCCCGGCGGTGCGGTGGCTGCTGGTGGGCGCCGCGCTGGGCACCCTGCTGGCCGGGGTGGCGATCCCGCAGGCGTTGGACGGGCGGGGGCTGCTCTTCGCCGCCGCGTACGTCTCGGTGCACATTGCCCGTGGGGTGGTGACCGCTGTCGGGTTGCGCGGTCATCCGCGGCAGATTCGGACGCTGCGGATCCTGTGCTGGTTCAGCGTCTCGGCCGTACCGTGGCTCGCCGGTGGGTTGCTGCCGCAGTGGCGGGTGCCGTTGTGGCTGCTCGCCCTCGCTCTCGACCTCACCGGTCCGAGGCTCGGTTACCCCACACCCGGGATGGGCCGGACCACGCGGGAGGAGTTGCACCTGGCCGGTGAGCACTTCGCCGAGCGGTACCAGCAGATCATGATCATCGCGCTCGGCGAACTCGTCCTGGTCGCCGGCCTGTCGTACGCCGGCACCGATCTGCACTTCTCACAGACCGTCGCGTTTCTGCTGGTCTTCACCCTCGCCGTGCTGATCGGTCTGCTCTACGTCACGCCTGCCGGCCAGCGCCTCGGCCCGGCCATCGAGCGCGCCGATCCGGCCCGCCTCGGCGTGATCACCGGTTACCTGCACCTGGTGATGATCGCCGGGCTGGTGGTCACCGCCGTCGGCGCCGAACTGAGCATCGTCCACCCCCTACGGACCGGTGACACGACCGCTGTCGTGGTCATTCTGAGCGGCCCGACGCTGTTCCTCGTCGGGCGGATCCTCTTCTCGGCGACGATCCACCGGCGGCTCTCCTGGCCCCGGGTCGCCGCCCTGTTCGTGTTGGCCGGCGCGGCGGCCGTGCTGCGGCTGCCGCTGGTGGCGGTCAGCGCGGTCGCCGTCACTGTGGTGCTGGTGGTGGTCGTCCTCGATCACGCCGGCATCCGGTCCTACCGCCACCGATCTGGTGCGTAGGCAATAAGCCTGACTAAGGTCAGGTGTATGGACTCGGCTCTCATCGCCGCCGTACGGCGGTTCAACCGGACGGTCACCCAACGGGTGGGTGCGCTCGACGACGAGTACATGGCCCAGGGCCGTCCCCTGGGGCAGGCTCGACTGCTCTGGGAGATCGGCCCCGCCGGTGCCGAGGTCGCCGCGCTACGCACCCGGCTCGGCCTGGACTCCGGACACCTCAGTCGGCTCCTGCGCACCCTGGAGAACGACGGTCTCATCACCGTCGGTCCGGTCGACCGGACCGGCGGCGACGGCCGGGTACGTGTCGCCACGCTCACCGACGCCGGCCGGACCCAGTGGGCCGACCTCGATCAGCGCTCGGACGATCTCGCCGCCTCGATCCTCGAACCGCTCACCGAACACCGCCGGGAACGACTCGTCACCGCCATGGCCGAGGTGGAACGGCTGCTCGTCGGGTCGATGGTCGTCATCGAGCCGTGCCCGCCGGGCGACCCGCGGGCCCGTGCCTGCCTCCGGGCCTACGTCCGGGACATCGCCCGACGACTCGACGACGGGTTCGACCCCGCACTGAGCAAGCCGCTGCACGACGATGCGCTCGCCCCGCCCAACGGTGTGCTCCTGCTCGCCACCCTCAACGGCGAACCGATCGGCTGCGGCGGGGTGAAACTGCACCGGGGCGAGGCCGCCGAGATCAAACGCGTGTGGGTGGCGGACACCGTACGCGGCCTCGGCGTCGGGCGGCGGCTGCTGGGGGAGCTGGAACGGTACGCCGCCGAGCATGGCGCGACCGCCGTCCGGCTGGACACCAACCGCAACCTCACCGAGGCGATCGCCCTGTACCGGGCGACCGGTTACCGGGAGATCGAGGCGTACAACACCGAGCACTACGCCCACCACTGGTTCGAGAAGCGGTTGGCCTAGACCCGATCGAGTGGTCAGGATCGATCGCCACCTGATGGCACGGCACCGAAAATGACCTCGAAGACCGCCGCCTCGCTGGGCAGGCTGGTGGGTGCCGGAGCGAACAACAGCCCCCGGCACCCACGCGAGGAGTCGTTAGTGCGCAAGCTTGTGTATTACATCGCCACCACCCTGGACGGCTTCATCGCCGGCCCCGACGGCGCCGACCCCACCGGCCCCGGCGGTTTCTGGCCCGTTCCGGAGGACTACCTGCGCCACCTCGTCGCCGAGTACCCGGAGACCCTGCCCGGCCCGGCCCGACAGGCGTTCGGCATCACCGACGAGGGCAGCCGGTTCGACACCGTGCTGGAAGGACGCCACTCCTACGAGGTGGGGCTGAAGGCCGGCGTCACCGACGCGTACCCCCACCTGCGCCACCTGGTGTTCTCCCGCACGCTGGGCAGCACCCCGGATCCGGCCGTCGAGGTCGTCGACCAGGACCCGATCGCCACGGTACGAGAGCTCAAGCGACACGACGGCAAGGACGTCTGGGTGATCGGCGGTGGTGCCCTGGCCGGTGCCCTGTATCCCGAGATCGATCAGCTGATCGTCAAACTCGCCCCGCTGACCGTCGGCGCCGGCATCCCGCTGTTCGGCCGGGACGCCGTCTTCGCCCCACGTACCTGGCGGCTGACTGACCACACCGTCCTGGGCAGTGGCGCTCTCTTCCTGACCTACACCCCACCGAGGCCGCAGACGAGCCCGCATGAGCGGTGGATGCGGTCCTACCGTCCGGGTCCCCGGCCGTAGCCAGGTTCGCGGGTAGGCAGTCCGATCTGGCCGCTGCTGCCGGTCGCCGACGGCACCAGCGGCCAGAACGGATCAGCCCTTCACCGCCCCCGCGGTGAGTCCCTCGGTCAGGAAGCGCTGCCCGAGGGCGTACATGATCACCACGGGGATGCTGACGAGCAGTGACGCCGCCGCGAGTTGTCCCTGTGGCACGACGTCTCCAGCGATCATCGACTGCATCCCCACCGGGAGCGTCTTGTACTCGTCCTTCGTGATGAACACGAAGGCGAAGAGGAACTCGTTCCAGGCGTTGGTCAGGGTGAAGAGCGCGACAGCCAGCAGCCCCGGCTTGGCCAGCGGCAGCACCACCCGGCCGAACGCCTGGACGCGGCTGCAACCGTCGACAAGTGCGGCCTCCTCCAGCTCGATGGGGATCGACGAGAAGTACCCCACCAGCAGCCAGGTGGCGAACGGCAGGGTGAAGGTCGGGTACGTCACCACCAGCGACCACAACGAGTCGGTGAGTCGAGCGCCGATGAGCATCTGGTACAGCGGGATGAACAGCAGCGCGCCCGGCATCACGTAGGTGAGCAGCACCGTGACGGTGAAGCTCTGCGCCCCGCGGAACCGCAGCCGGGCCAGCGCGTAACCGGCCAGGGCGGCGCAGACCAGTGCCACAGCGGTGGACGCCGCCGACACCAGCAGAGTGTTGAGGTACCAGCGGCCGAACGGCTGGTTGGCGAAGAGGGCGCTGAACTGTTCCAGCGTCCACGGCGTCGGCCACAGGTCGTCGGTACGCATGACGACCTGGCCCTCGGACTTGAAGGCCGTGACGGCGATCCAGTACAGCGGCCCGAGCACGAAGAAGAGCAGACCGGCCAGCGCGACCCAGGACCCGACGCCCGACACCGCCGCCGACGACCGGCGGCCACCTCGCGACTGGAGGGTCGAGACGACCCGGCCGACCACCGCCGCGACCAGCAGAATCACCCCGAGGACCACCGCCGCCTTCCAGAAGATCTCCGGCGATGCCCAGAGCAGCAGACCGGTGACCAGCGCCGTGATGACCCACGGCAGGGCCCTGCGGGCTGGACCGGTCCACCGATGGGTTCCGATCCATCGTGCGGCCCGGCGTCGGCGGGGCAGTTTGATGTTGCTGTCCTGACGCAACAACCGGACCAGGACGAACACCAGCCCGCCGATGATCGGCAGCATGACGAGCGTGACCGCCGCCCCAGCGCCGTACTGGAGCTGGAGGATCGCCTTGGAGTAGGCGATCAGCACGTACGGCGCTGTCACGTCGCCCGGGCCACCCTGGGTCAGCAACCAGATGAGGTCGAAGTTGTTGAACGTCCAGATCGACGACAGGGTCACCGTCACGGTGATCACGTGGCGCAGTCCGGGCAGCGTCACGTTGGCGAACCGCTGCCAGGCCGAGGCCCCGTCGATGGTCGCCGCCTCGTAGAGGTCCGCCGGGATGGCCTTCAACCCGGCGAGGAAGCACACGGTGAAGAACGGCACTCCCTTCCAGACGTTGACCAGGATCACCGACGGCATGGCCAGCGACGGGTCGGACAGCCAACCCGCGGGCCAGCTGTCGACCAGGTGCGCGCTGGCCAGCAGCGGCCCGATCCCGGTGGCGGTGAGCAGCGTGTTGACGCTGCCGAAGATCGGGTCGAGCAGCGCGCGCCAGCTGAACGCCGTCACCACCGTCGGCACCACCCACGGCACCAGGAGCAGGCCGGCCAGCAGGGCCCGGCCACGGCGGCGATGGTGCAGCAGCAGGGCCGCGGCCAATCCCAGCACGACCTTGAAAACCTCGGCGTACGCGGTGAAGACGAACGAGTTCACCACGCCGGTGTGGAACTGGTCGTCGCCGACGAGCGCGAGGTAGTTGTCCAGGCCGACGAAGACGCTGTCCTGCCCGTGCCGTTCGGTGGTGCTGGTGATGATCGACCGGGCGATCGGCACGAGAACGAGCCCGCCGACCAGCACGGCCATCGGCGCCAGGAACAGGGCGGCGAGTCGCCAGTCGCGACCCAGCCGCCGCTGGACGGCCGTGAGGGAGCCAGGCCCCGACGGCGGTGATTTCCTCGCCGCCGTCGGGACCCGTGCAGGACGGACCGAGCTCACTGCGGCAGCCCCTGCTGGTTGAAGATCTGCACCATCTTCGCGTGGGCGGCCGTCACGGCCTGCGCCGGCGACGTGCCCTGCACGACCTGCTGCATCATGTCGGTCAGGACGTAGGCCGATCCGACCGCCTGCTGGCCCGCGCTGGCCTTCTGCGGGAAGGCCAGGCCGTTCTTCGTGTTCAGCGGCAGCTTCAACTCAGTGATCTTGCGCAGCATGGGGAAGGCCGGGTCGCCGCTGGTGAAGAACGGGTCGGCGTCCCAGACCTTCGCCCAGGCGGGCATCACCAGGCCGGGTGCTTCCTTCGCCACCCCGAGCAGCGCGGGCGCGCTGACCAGGTACTGCGCCAGGAGCTTGGCGAGCGCCGGGTTCTTGGCACCCTTGAAGACGACGAAGCCCTGCGACTGGCCGAGCAGCAGCGGATTGTCGGTCGCCGGGCCGATGCAGTCGGAGAACACGTGGGTGTTCGCGTGCACCGGGTTCTTCTTGGTCCTGGAGTCGGCGTAGACGCTGAACTGGTTGCGGGTGTAACCGAGGATCCCGGCGAGCCAGTTCTCGTTGTTGCTGGTGTCGGTCCAACTGGCGATCCCCGGCGGCAGCATCGGCTTGTACTTGGGGTTGGTGTAGATGTCGCCGAGGAAGGTCACCGCCTGCACCGTCTCGGGGGAGTTGAAGGTGACCTTCCGGCCGTCGTTGGCGGCGATCGACCCGCCGTAGGCGTTGATCAGCGCCTCGATCATGCCGTTGCCGTCGCCGGAGCGGTTGACCGTCATGCCCCAGCCGAACCGGCGTTTGGTCGGATCGGAGATCTCCAGGCACAGGTCCCGCAGCTCCTCCCAGCTGTAGATGTCCTTCGGGGTGATGCCCTTGTCCTGCATCCAGTCCTTGCGCAGGAACGACCCGATCCCGATGAAGTGGTACGGGATCGCGAACCACTTGCCGTCGAAGACGCAGAAGTTCTTGGCCTCGGCGCAGGGCTCGCCGTACTTGGCGGTCAACGCCGTGACGACGTCCGTCACGTCCTCCAGGTCGCCCAGCGCCTGGAACTGCGCGACGAACCGCGAGTCGGTCATGAACGCCAGGTCACGGGCCACCCCGCCCTTGACCTCGGCGTCGATCTTGGCGACCACGTCACCGGCGTCAGCCTGGACGAGACTGTTCTCGATCTTCGTCCCGGTGGTGTCGGCGAACTTCTTGATCGAGCTGTCGAGCGCTTCGTTCGCCGCCGTCGAGTAGAGCTTCTGCGACAGCATCCCCATCGAGGAACCCTTCATCGACGCCGCAGCGTCGATCAGTTCCTGCGGAACGTCCGGCTGCACCTTGCTGGGGGACTCGGAGGTGCCCCCGCACGCGGCCAGACCGGCCGCGCCGAGCACCCCCACCCCCATCCCCAGAAAGCCACGCCGGGACCACGCCAGGTTGTCGTTCATGGAATTCGCCTCCTCTGTCTCCCCGCACCACCGCACGCCGAAGGCGTGCCTGTGCTCCAGGTGTGCCTATGACGGCGACCACGGACGCGTCGCCCGCATCGATCAGTGCGCTCGCGTACCCGTTGTCGAAGTTGGTGGGGTTGCGGCGGCGGGTGTTGCCCCGCCGCCGCTCACCGTCGGGAGTCCGCTGACGCACGCGTCGTCGTGGCATCCGAGCGAGCCACGCGAGAGACTCCGCGCGCCGCTCGTCGGGTAGCGCGACGAGGGTGAGGCGATCGGCGACCGGGCCGAGAAAGCTGCGCTGACGTTGGAGTTCGGTCGGGCCACGAGACCACCACCGTTCGAGATTTCGAACTGAGTTCGAGATACCGGATCGAGTGGTCGCGACGCTAGAGCAGCGCCAAGACAGCTGTCAATGTTTCGATGTGATTTCGAACCGAAAACGGGAGGCCGACTACCGCGACTGCGCCCGGTAGCCCATGCGCGCCGACAGCGCGGCCGCGCCCTCGCGAACCAGCCCCGTCCACTCCACGTGCGCCTGCGGCGTCCAGCGGATGATCGGTGCGGACAGGCTCATCGCGGCGATGGTGGCACCGGAATGGTCCCGGATCGCCGCGGCGACGCAGCGCATGGCGCTGTCAGACTCACCGATGTCGACGGCGACACTCTCCGCCCGGACCTGATCGAGATGCTCGCGGAGCCGGTCCGGGTCGGTGATGCTCTCCGGCGTCATGCCCGGCAGTTCGCCCTTCGTCAGGACGGCGTCCAGGCTCTCCTCATCGAGGCTCGACAGCAGCACCTTGCCGACCGCCGTGCAGTGCGCCGGCAACCGGCGCCCCACCCCGGAGACCATCCGGACCGGGTGCGTGCTGTCGAACTTCACGAGATAAACGACATCGGGGCCGTCGAGCACCGCCACGTGAACCGCCTCGTGGCAGGCGGCAGCCACGTCCCGCACCACGGACTGCGCCTCCCGAACCAGATCAAGCCGACCCGCGAACGCCGCGCCGAGCTGAAACAGCGGCATGCCGAGCCGATACTGCACCGGCTGACCCGGTACGGAGATCAGGTACGAACGAGCCTCAAGCGTCACGAGCAGCTCGTGGACGGTGGTGCGGGGCAGGTCGAGCCGCTCCATCACCTGGCGCGCCGACAGTTGCGGGCAGTCCAGGAACAGCTCGAGGACGTTGAGTGCGCGGTTGACCGCCGGTACCACACGGGGCATGTCGATAGTCCCTTCGCAGTGCCGAACCCGTGTCAACGATCTACACACAGGCCGGCACCTGAAGAGGATATCGACGTCCGCTCTCGGCGCCAGGTGTCGGACAGCGCCGCACCCGGTGATCTTGCTGACCATTCCCATTGTGGGGTCGATGGGCTCAGACCAGCGCTGATGCTGCCAAATTGGTTGCCAGATCGCCGAGGACGCCAGTACTAGAGCCAACGATCATCTTCGTCCAGACCACCTTGCCTCCTTCGTTGATCTTCGTCAGAAATGCCGTGGAGATCAGCGAGCAGGTAAAGGCAAGCAGCATGATGGGTAGCGCCAGCCCCAGGCTCAACCCTGGTCTCAGCCCATCGACCTGCCCATAGTAGACGGCCCGCGTGAGGACCCTGCGCGCGTGCTCCGTGCTGGTGCGTCCGCAAACGCCCGACAGGCGGCCGTCCGGGCTCGGGACCTGAGTGGCAGCGATATCAGGACCTGTCTGTCACTCCCGCACCGACCGGCACCGCGGGTCTGGGTGATACTTCTTCGCTGGCTGATCAGGCGGAGACAGGGAGCAGCGGCATGGCACCGCGGTCCGGTAACGGCGATGACGCGGTCGCACGTGCCCGTGAGTTGGTTCGGGCCGAGCAGTTCGGGCCCGCCATCGAACTGCTACGCGAGCACCTGAACGCGCACCCGGATGACGGCATTGCCTGGCGCCGCCTCGCCGGCGCCCTGATTGGACTCGGCGACCATGCCGCTGCGGTCGATGCGGCTGGTCGAGCAATCGAGATCGACCCTGAGGACGTGACTGCCTACCGCTACCGGGCGCTCGCTCTTCTCCTGCTCAACCGGGGTCGGGATTCGTATGCCGACGCGAAGCGCGCGGTGGAGCTTGCACCCGATGACCACGAGGCGCTGAGCCTGCTCGCCCAGAACGTCGTCGAGGTCGATCGCGATGTAGCGCGGTTCAAGGAGCTCATCCAGCGGGCGCTCAACGCGAATCCGGACAGTGCCCCCGCATGGCACCTGGCCAGGCAATATCGAAGGCTCCGTCGCCGGACCCTGACCGTCGCGATGCACCTGGTGACCCTCCCGGCCGCGATCGTGTTGCTGTTTGGTTGGTTCGCGGTGGACACCGGCAAGTCGATGGCCGCTCGTTGGATGGTGTGGCCCTGCCTTGTCGCGCTGGCCGTCATTCTTGGCAGAGGCCTGTTCACGTGGTCGGCACGCGGCGTGCTCCCGATGCTCACACTGCCCCAGGTGTCGGCAGCGGCGAGCGCCGCCGGAATTGTCGCGGCAGGCGCGGGTTACGGCGCTACCCGAGGAGCCCCAACCGCAGCCGTCCTTGGCCTGACCGCCGTCGCGATATCGGGCGTCTTCGGGCTTCTCCTGCTCCGTCACGGCGCACGGCACAGCCGCCGGTCAGAAGAATCTACGACTGGCCGTAGATCGTCTAGCCGGGACACGTCACGCATGCCCTGAGACCGATCCGTCACGCAGGTCCCACCGGAGGAGGGCCGCCCGCGCCGCCTGGTCGGCAACCTTCTGCGGCCGGCGGACGGCAACTCGTTCGCACATCTCGGAAGCCAAGATCATGCCTGAGTTGTGCCCTGGCCGTGCCCGATGATCATCGGTTGGAGCTGTCGCGCTCAGAGGCGCCGAATGGTGGGCCGCCAGGGACTCGAACCCTGAACCTATGGATTAAAAGTCCACAGCTCTGCCATTGAGCTAGCGGCCCGCGCGCTCAGGTTACCCGACCGTCTTCGCCCCGGCTGATGTCCGCCCCCGCTCTGGTTCAGCGATGTTGATCTAAGCCTGGGGCGGCGTCGGTGTTGGAAGGAACGTCTGCACCGCTTTGTCACCGACATAGCTTCATCACCGATATATTGAGGCCATGGACACACCCACGCCACTGCGGGAACCCACCTTCCTGATCCTCACCGCGCTCGCGCGGGAATCCATGCACGGCTACGGCATCATCAGCGACGTCGCGGCCCTCTCCGGCGGGCGGCTGGCGCTGCGGCCCGGCACCCTCTACGGCGCACTCGACCGCCTCACCGACGAAGGGCTGGTCGAGCGGGACCGCGAGGAGGTCGTCGAGGGACGGCTTCGCCGCTACTACCGGCTCACCGACGAGGGCCGGTCAGTGCTCACCGCCGAGACCGAACGACTGCGCCGCAACGTCGAGGCCGCCACCCAGCGGTTGGCTGTTCGACCTGCGGGCACTGGCGGCACCACACGCGGCCCTCTCACCGTCCCCGGAACGGCCGCCCGCCCCATCCTTCGACCGACCGGAGGCCCGGCATGAACCAGCCCAACCCCGCCCCGGATCGTGCCGGGTCGCCGCTGGAGTCCCGCTACCGGCGACTGCTGTGGGCCTACCCGGGTGACTACCAGGCCGAGCGGGGCGACGAGATCGTCGGGACGTACCTCGACACCGTCGAATCGGGGCGGCGCTGGCCGTCCCCACACGACGCCCTCGACCTGCTCGGCGCCGGAATTCGGGAGCGACTACGGGGGTACGGCGCACTTGGGCTGGCGGACGCCCTCCCGCTGGCCGCGACCGCCGCGCTGAGCACCCTCGTCGCGGTCGCCGCCTTCTTCCTCTTGCAGGTCGAGTTCGAAGACCCCCGCCTCGCCAGGCTGGACCCGGTCGGCCCGTTCCAGACCCTCGGCGCTGTCATCTGGCTGGGCTGGCTGCTCGTCGGCCTCACCGCCACGGTGCTGCCCGGCTCCTGGACCCGAATCGCCGCAGCCTGCGGTCTCCTGCTGACCATCGCCGTACCGCCCGTGGCCGCCCTCGCCGGACAACCCCGACCGCCGATGTTCGTGCTGATCCTCGCCGTCGCGCTCGGCCTGGCCACGCTCGCACTGCCCGCCCATCCCGGCTGGGCCGCGCGTAGCCTGCCGCCGCTCACGGCCGGCGCTGTGGCGGCCGCGTCCGTGGCGTTCAGCGCCGCCGAGAACGGCGGCAACATGTTCACGTCGTACGGCTCGACGCCCGAACTGTTGGCCATGGCCGGGGGGTTGATGTTCGCGCTGGTCCTGCTCGTCGGGCTCGGCCGCGCCCTGCGAGCCGACGACGCCGGCCTCTGGGCGGCCCTGCTGCTCGCCACCCCGGCTGGCCTGTTCGGCGCCGACCAGCTCAGCCAAGGGATCTGGGGCAGTCGGGGAGGCGGACCGGGCGCGGCGGCCTACGCCACCACAACCGGGACGATCCTTCTTGTCGGTGCGGCACTGCTGGCGGCGGCCATCGCCGGCCAGTCCGCACGCCACCAGAGCGTACGTCGACAGGTGCTCGACAAGGCCTGCCCGACCTGCGGCCACCGTTCGACGGCGACGACTGGGACCTGACGTCGCCGGATCGGCGATGCGGCGCTTATCTGCACGGGGTCGGTGGCCGGGAGCGGATCAGGGCGACCTCGCCTGGTGGCGCATGGGTGTAGGCCGGCGGGGAACCACTACCGGCATGGGATCAAGCAGCGCGCCGGCCGTGGCAGCCTCCGGGGAGGAGGTCGGGCCCGATGGCGTACGCCAGCCGGGTGGGGAGGTGCACGCCTGGCTGCCCGGCCAGAACCAGACGGTCTGTGGCCTGGCGCTGAGCCGGACCCGGCTGCGGCGCTTCCCGCATGTGCGCTTCGACTACTCCGGCACTGACGTGCTGACCGAGGCGGACGCGGTGGGCTGGATCTGCCCACGCTGCCTGGCCGCCACCGCTGGCCGGCGGGGGAAGGAGAAGCACGGCTGGGTACGGCATTCCCCGCGGCCTTGATCGACTCGGGTTTCAGGAAATCGGGGTGTTCTGCGCGCGGTGATGCCCCGACTTTCAGGAAGTCGAGTCGATCAAGAGCGCGGGGCGAGGGCCGTGCGCTGCGCGGGGCGCTGCGGGTGGGTGGTTGAGCTGCGGCTGGGCGGGTACGGGGTCGGGCATGCGGATCGTGGTGGTGGGGGCTAGCGGCAACGTCGGTACGGCGCTGCTGCGGCGGCTGCGCCGGGAGCGGGGCGTGGAGCTGGGCGGGGTCGTACGACGGTTGCCCGGCCCGGACGCCGGTGAGCCGTACGACCAGGTGGAGTGGCACTCCTGCGACATCGGCGCGCCGAGCGCGACCGGTCAGCTCGCCGAGGTGTTCGCGGGTGCGGACGCGGTGGTGCACCTGGCCTGGCAGATCCAGCCCAGCCACGACCAGCGGGTGCTGCGCCGGACCAACGTCGAGGGCAGCCGGGCGGTGATCGACGCGGTGGTCGGGGCGCGCGTGCCGGCCCTGGTGTACGCCTCGTCGGTCGGCACCTACGCGCCCGGCCCGAAGGACCACCCGATCAGTGAGCGGTGGCCGGCGACCGGTGTGCCCGGCTCGTCGTACAGCGAGCACAAGGCCGAGGTGGAGGCGTTGCTGGACCAGGTCGAGCGCGATCACCCGACGCTGCGGGTGGTGCGCATGCGACCTGGGTTGATTTTCCAGCGGGCGGCCGGTGCGGAGATCACGCGGTACTTCCTCGGCCCGCTGGCGCCGGTGCGGTTGTTGCGCTTCGGCCGGATTCCGCTGGTGCCGACGAACCGTCGGTTGCGGATGCAGGCGGTGCACGCCGACGACGTGGCCGATGCGTACGCCCGGGCGGTGTTGGGTGATGCGCGCGGCGCCTTCAACGTCGCCGCGGACCCGGTGCTCACTCCGGAGCTGGTGGCCCGGCACTTCCACGGTTGGACGGTGCCGGTCGCCGCGCCGGTGCTGCGGGCGGCGGCCGCGCTGACCTGGCGGGCGCGGCTGCAACCGGTCGACGCGGGCTGGGTGGAGCTGGGTCTGAACGCCCCGCTGATGTCCAGCGAGCGCGCGGAGACCGAGCTGGGCTGGCAGCCCAAGATCAGTGCGCTGACGGCGCTCAGGGAACTCTTCGCCGGCATGGCCGACGGCGACCACACGGCGAGCCCACCGATGTCCGGCGCCCGGGACCTGCCCGGCCGCCCCGCTGCCCTCCTGCACGCCCGCCCCCCAGGCCAGGGAAACCCCTACTAACCCCCACCCCACTGTGTTGATCAAGAGGTTTCGGTCAAAAAACGCCGCCCAGTTGACCGAAACCTCTTGATCACCGGCGCAGGGCGGGGCGCGGGCGCAGGGCAGTGCGCGGGCGGGGCGCGGGGCGCGGGCGCGCCGGCAGGGGTGGGTGGGGTTAGGAGAGGGTGGAGGCTGTCACTGTGGGGTTGCGGGCGCCCAGGAAGAAGATTCCGGGGAAGCCGCGGGTCTCGAACTTGGCGCTGGGGTTGCGGCGCAGCGTCGAGTTTTCGATCCTCATCGTGCCGGTGCGGTTGTTGCTCACGAAGAAGACCGCGCCGCCGCCCTCGTTGGCCTTGTTGTTCTCGATGATGGTGCCGGCGATCCGTACGGTGAACTCGTTGCCGTCGCAGTAGATCGCGCCGCCGCTGCCGCCGCCGGGCGTGCCGGACTTCGCCGGGTTGGCGCCGTTGCCGATCGCCTCGTTGTTCCTCAGCAGACTGTTCAGCACCACCCACGACACGCCGATGCTGCTCAGCGCCCCTCCGTTGGAGCAGGAACCGCCGTCGAAGGTGCTGCCCACCACGTACACCGGCTTGTTCTCGTACTGGCTCAGCACCCGCACGGCCGCGCCACCCAGGTCGGGGCCGGTACGGTCGCAGCGGTTGCGGACGAAGCGCGAGTTGACCACCTTCAGCCGCCCGCCGCGTACGAAGATCGCCCCACCGCCGCCGCCCTCGGCCTTCTCGCCCGTGGAGTTGCCGTCGGCAAAGGTCAGGTTCTGCACGGTGAGCTGCGGGTGATCCTGGTTCTGACAGTGCGAGGTGGTGAAGCCCTGGGCCTGGTCGCAGGTGTTCATGTAGAGGATCCGGCGCTGCCCCTGGCCGCTCAACGTGACAGTGCCGCCGCCGTCCAGCACGACCTTCGGCCCGTTGGCGTTGCGGACCTTCGCGGTGGCGGTCATCTTGATGGTCACCGGGGCGGGTCCACAGTTGAACGTGATGACACCGCCGGCCGCCACCGCCTTCACCACCGCCGCCGAGGTGCAGCTCGCCGCGGTGCCGGTGCCGATGGTCCGGGTCGGCTTCGAGGTGTCCACCGCCCGCGCCTCGGCCGGCACGGTCGCCTTGCCGTTCGGGTTGCCGGCAGTGAGCACCTTGTTGGCGGGCTTCGGGCTCGCGCTGGCCCCGGGGCCTCCGAGGCCGTCCCGGGCCTGTGGCGCTGCGCTCTGACCCCCGGTCGGAGAAGCGGTCGGCGAAGCGGTCGAGCCGGCCTCGAAGGCGGGGGCCGGGTCGTCGGACGCGCAGCCGGGCAGGGTCGCGGTGGCGACACCGAGGACGAGGAGAGCGGCAAGCGACGTCATGCGCACCAGGTGATGCTAGGAGCCGCGACCGCGCCGTGACGAATCCGCCGAGCCGGCTTAATGCACTGCTAAACCGCCGCTCGCTGCCAAGCCGCGCCCGCCGCTCGCTGCCAAGCCGCGCCCGCCGCTCGCTGCCAAGCCGCGCCCGCCGCCCGCCGCCAAGCCGCGCCCGCCGCCGCGCCGGATGTGGCGCGGTGACCGGTGATCAGGTGTGGGAGAGGGCGAAGGCGGTCAGGAAGCCGGCGACCGTGATCAGACCGACCAGCAGGTGCGCGTTCTCGAACGCCTCGGGGACCATGGTGTCGGTGATCATGGCGAGGATCGCCCCGGCGGCCAACGCCGTGATGGCAGCCAGCACCTCCGGCGGCGCGCTGCCCAGCAGAGTGTTGCCGACCAGCGCGGCGACGCCACTGACCAGCGCGATCCCGGTCCAGAGCAGGAACACGTACCGTCGGGTGCGGCCGGCCTGCCGCATGCCGGCCGCGCTGGACAACCCCTCCGGAACGTTGCTGAGGAACACCGCCGCCACCGTGACCAGGCTGACCGCGCCACCGCTGAGCAGGCTGGCGCCGATCACCACCGATTCCGGTACGCCGTCGAGGAGCGCGCCGACCGCGATCGCCGACCCGGAGCCGGGCTGCTCACCCTCGGAGGGCTGTTGGTCGCCGGACCGCTTGCGGTGCCGCGCCCCGCGCCGGGCCAGCACCACGTTGGCGAGGGTGTAGGCAGCCGCGCCACCGGCCGCGCCGATCACCGTGGGCAGCAGTCCGCCCTGGTCGTGGGCGACCTCGATCAGCTCGTAGGAGACCGCGGAGAGCAGCACCCCCGCGCCGAACGCCATCACCGACGCGGTGAGCCGCTGTGGGACGCGGACGAACCAGCCGACCGCCGCCCCGATCAGCAGCGCCGACCCGGCCAGCAGTCCCCATCCGCCCGCCTGTAACCACTCTGGCATTCCGGGGACCGTACCCGGTGGGGTGCGGGCGGCAAACCGTGCTCAGAAGTCGGCGAAGAGGTACGGCACCCGGCGGGGGAACAGGCCGCGCAGCTCCACTGCGGCGTCCCCCGGCACCTCACCCAGACCGCGCAGCGGCAGCTCGGCCGGGTCCAGCACCCCGTACGCGAGGGCGGAGAGCCCGGCGGCGGTGAGCGTGGCGGTCGGCGCGCGGCCGGTGGTGTCGTCGACCAGCTCCAGCGCGCCGGTCGTGCCGTCGAGCAGGTGGGTGCCGGCCAGCCAGCGGTCCCCGGTCAGCTCGACCCGGACCCGGCCCGGGCCGGCGGGCAGCCCGCGCAACGCGTCGAGCGACAGCAGCCGGGCCATCGGCGCGGACGCGCCCGGCACGGCGGTGCGGGCCTCGACGTGCACGTCCAGGTCGGTCAGCCACAGCTCGGGCAGCTCGTCGGGCGGAACCTGGACGGTGACCCGTTCGATCTGGTCCACGTGCCGGGCGAAGAACTGCAGCAGCAGCGCCCGCGCGAGCGGATCGGAGACCAGCAGCTCGTTGCCGTGCAGCGTGCCGCCGTGCTCGTCGATCCGGTACGTCACCGCGCCGGTGACCTCCCCGGCCACCCGGGCGGTGAGCAGCCAGTACTCGTCACGGTCGCGCATCCCGACCGCCCGGTAGTCCGGGAAGATCGCGAAGCCGTGCCGTTCCCGGAGGTTGCGTTCGGTGAACGCCCGCCACGCCGGATAGCCGGCGCCGATGCGTTCCCAGCTCACCTCGCCGGGCAGGTCCACCCGGAGCAGCGAACCCAGGTTGGCCGGGGCGAAGGTGACCCGGCGTGGCTTGGGTAACCCGACGTAGCCGAACCGGGCGTAGAAGCTGGGCCGGAACGGATAGAGCGCGCTGAGCGGATGACCCTCGTCGCGCATCTCGTCGAGGAGTTGGTGCAGCAACGTCCGGACGTGTCCCTGCCGGCGGGCCAACGGATGGGTCGCCACCCCGGCGACCCCGGCCATCGGCAGCACCACCCCGCGCAGGTTCTGCCGCATCGGAATGGCCGAGACGGCGGCCAACGTGGTGCCGTCCTCCTCGACGATGAGCGTCCGGTTGCCCTGGTTGTAGGGCAGGTAGTCGCGGAACTCGGCCGTCCGGGAGGCACTCAGTGGCGAGGATTCGAAGGCGTACGCGGCCAGCGGGAAGCTGGTGGTGAGACGGTCGTCGTCGGTCACCCGGCGGATGGTCATTCGCCCATCTCAACCTGCCGCGCGGGTCGCAGCAACCGGATTGGCCCGATCCGCGCGACGTGCGGCGGTCACCCGACCGGCAGGTGCCGCAGGTGCCGGCGGCGGCGCAGGCGGACGCTGGCCACCGCGGCCACGCCAACCGCCAGCAGGGCGGTGACGACGAGCCCGTGCAGCAACCCCCGGGAGAGGTAGCCGTGGTCGGTGTTGTCGACGGTCCAGGTGGCGATCTCCCGGCTCGACCAGAACGGCGTCAACCTGGCCCCCGACCCGGCCGGGTCGATCAGCATCTGCACCGTCACCACGGTGAGCAGCAGCAGCGTGCCCTCCAACTCGCGGGGCAGCAGCGCACCGATCAACATCCCGAACGGCGCGGCCACCGCGACGGAACAGAGCATCGCCGCCGCCAGGCCGCCGTACCGCAGGTCCGCGCCGTCGATCATCGGCAGCAGGAAGAACGGTACGGAGATGACCAGCCCCACCGTCCACAGGCCGAGCATCCGTCCGAGGTAGAGGTGGTGTGGCCGGTAGCCGGCCAGCCGCAGCCTCGGCTCCAGCTCGCGGGCCGCGGTGGTGGCGAACAGCGCGGCGGTGCTCACCGCCCAGCCCACGCCGAGCAGCAGCGAGCGAACCGACTGCCCGAGGTAGGCGTCCCGCCGGATCAGGTAGAAGGTCAACGGCATCAACAACAACAGCAGGAGTACGCCCCGACGCCGCAGCAGCTCCCGCAGTGTCATCTCGGCGACGGTGACGAGCCGGTTCACGGGCGACCTCCCTGAATGCCGGGCGCGTGCCACCCGGTCTCCCGCGCCGGGGTCAGGTCGAGCACGATGTCCACCCGGTCGAGTTGGTTGAGCAGGTGGGTCACCACGACGATGGCGGTGCCGGTGTCGCGCAACCTGCTGAGCTGGTCCCAGAAGTTGACGTACGTGCCCTGGTCGAAGCCCTGGTACGGCTCGTCGAGCAGCAGCACGTCGGGCGCGCTGAGCGTGGACATGGTCAGGTTGAGCTTCTGCCGGGTGCCGCCGGACAGGTGGCGGGCCTGCACGTCCCCGCCCGCTTCCCAACCGAGTTGACGGGCAGCCGCCCGACCGGCGCGGCGGGCCGGGCCCCGGGCCACGCCCTGGCCGGCGCCGATGAGCACGAAGTGTTCGTCGGCGAGCAGGAAGTCGGCGGTGCCGCCGGACTGCGGGCAGTAGCCGAGTCGCCCGGAGACTGTCACCTCACCGGCGTCCGGTGACATCAGCCCGGCGCAGATCCGGAGGAAGGTGCTCTTGCCGCAGCCGTTCGCGCCGATGACGGCGGCGATCTGTCCGGCCCGGACGGTCAGTGTGGCGTCGCGCAGCACGCTCCGCCGTCCGTACCTCTTGGTGATGCCGGCGGCGTGCAGCCGGACCGGCCCGGGGCGCGGTCCGGGCGCGGTGCCGATGCTCTCCACGACGGCGCCCGCGTACTGCTGGGGTGGGCCGAAGACGACCCAGGGGTCGCCGCCTCCCTCGCGCAGGTGTGTGGCGGCCTCGGCGACCACGTGCCGCGCGGCGTCCGCCGCGACCCGCCGCTGGTGCAGCTCGGCCGTGAGCGTACGCAGCCAATCGTCGGCGTTCACCGGCTGACCCCCTTCGTGACGATGTCGTTCACCGGCCGGACGAAGGTGAGCCAGGCGCTGCCGCCGGCGCGGAGCGCCGCGTACCCGTCGTCGGTGAGCCGGTAGTACTTGCGGGCCGGCCCGGCGTTGCCCTCCCGCCACTGCGCGGTCACCAGGCCGGTCTTCTGCAGGCGCAGCAGCACGGGATAGAGCGTGCCGCCCTGGATCGGCCCGACGCCCGCCGTGTCGAGCGCCTGGGCGAGCTGGTAGCCGTAGGACTCGCCTTCGGACAGCAGGGCCAGGACGCAGATGTCGAGCACCCCCCGCAACCACTGCCCGCGCCGGTCGGAATCCACTCGATGGACAGTAGCGACGCAAGCTAGATGGCACAACCATCTACTGTCGGCGACGGCACCCGGACGGCCGGCCCGGAGCCGGCCGCCGAGTGAGTCGTACGGGTCAGCGGGTGACGACGTCCGAGACCACGACCGTGACGTTGTCCGGTGCCCCGGCATGGTGGGCCAGCTTCACCAACTGCTCACCGCACTGCTGACGGTCGGCGTACATGCCCAGGGCCGCCGCGATGGCCTCGTCCTCGACGTAGTCGGAGAGCCCGTCGCTGCACAGCAGCAGCCGGTCACCGGGGACCACTGTGAGCACACCGACAGCGGGCGGGGTGTCGGCGCCCTGCACGGCCCGGGTCACCAGGGACCGCTGCGGGTGGTGGCGGGCCTGCTCGGGCGAGAGGGTGCCCTGATCGACCAGCGCCTGCACGAACGTGTCGTCCCGGGTGAGCTGGGTCAGGTCCCCGTCGCGCAGCAGGTAACAGCGGGAGTCGCCCACCTGGGCCAGCACCAGCGTCTCCCCGGCCAGCAGCGCCGCGGTGAGCGTCGTCCCCATGCCGTCCCGGCTCGGGTCGACGGTGATCGCGGCGTGGATGCGCTGGTTGGCGGTGCTGACCACGGCACGCAGGGCGTCGGCGGCGCCGTCGGGGTCGGTCGGCGGAGCCAGCTCGTCCAGGATCCGGATCACGATCTCGCTCGCCACCTCGCCCGCAGGCAGCCCGCCCATGCCGTCGGCGACGGCGATCAGGCGGTCACCGGCGAGGGCGGAGTCCTCGTTGTTGGTGCGCACCAAGCCGATGTCGTTGAGGATGACCGAGCGGAGGATCAGCGTCATGGGGTCAAGCTTGCCAAGAACAACCCGCATTCGTCTCTACGCCTCCTACCTAGGTCGAGAAATGATTGCGATTTTCGTCGGCGGCCCCGACGGTGCGTGACCGGTCGGCCCGTTCTCAGCGGCGCGGATAGCGCAGGAGCAGGCTGGCGGCGACCTCCTCGTCACCCACCGCCGCGTAGCTGTGCGGCACGTCCGACACCCAGCGGAGGTGACCGCCGGCCGGGGCGGTCAGCGGTGCGTCGGCCGGCCCGGCGCGCAGCACCCCGGCGAAGACGGTGACGTGCTCGGTGACCCCCGCCGGGTGGGCGGGGGAGAGCTGCCCGGGGCCGGGCGCCACCCGCATCCGGTACAGCTCGTAGGTCGCGTCGGTGTCGGTGAACACCTCCAGCAGGGTGGCGGTGACGGCGGAGCCGTGCACTGTCGGCCCGGCGGCCGGCTCCGCCAGCACGGCCGTCAGCGGTACGCCGAGCTGCGCGGTGACCGCCCAGAGCGTCTCCAGGGTGGGGTTGCGGGTGCCGTTCTCCAGGCCGGAGAGGGTGGCCTTTCCGACACCGGCGAGCCGGGCGAGTGTGGACAGTGAGATCCCCCGCTCCTCGCGCAAAGCACGGACCCGGCGTCCGACGACGGCGGGATCCACGTCGAGGCCCGGACGCGGGGCTGGTGGTGGGTGTGACACCCGGCTATCGTGCTACACGCTGCCGTTCCGTAAACGGAACAGTCGGGAGGGTTGGAGTGGCGGGACCCGTACAACCGGTGCTGGCCGGGGTGGTGACCGCGCTGGTGGGCTTCGCCAGCTCGTTCACCGTCGTGCTGGCCGGGCTCCGAGCGGCTGGCGCGTCGGACGCGCAGGCCGCCTCCGGCCTGCTCGCGCTCTGCGTGGCGAGCGGCCTCGCCGCCGCCTGGCTGGGCTGGCGGTACCGGATACCGATGAGCGCCGCCTGGTCCACTCCGGGCGCGGCGTTGCTGGTAGCGACCGGGCCGCCACCGGGCGGATGGCGGGTGGCGGTGGGCGCGTTCCTCGTCTCCGGCGTGCTGATCGTCGCCGCCGGACTGTTCCCGCCACTCGGTCGGGCGGTGGCCGCCATTCCCAAGCCGGTGGCCGGCGCGATGCTCGCCGGGGTGCTGCTGCCGCTGTGCACAGCCCCGGTCCGCGCGCTTGTCGAGCTGCCGGTGGTGGCCGGGCCGGTAGTGGTCGCCTGGCTGCTGCTGCACCGGTTCGCCCGCCGCTGGGCGGTTCCCGGTGCGCTGGTGGTGGCGGTGGCGGCGATCGCGCTCACCGCACCGCCGGCCGGCCTGACCGGTGCCGCGCTGATCCCGTCGGTCACCCTGACCGCGCCGGCCTGGAACGCGTCCGCACTGGTCGGGGTGGCCCTTCCGCTGTTCCTGGTCACCATGGCCGCGCAGAACGTACCCGGCATGGCGGTGCTGGTCGGCTACGGCTACCGGCCGCCGTTCGGCGCCGCGCTACGTACCACCGGCCTGGCCAGCCTGCTCGCCGCCCCGGCCGGCGGGCACGCGGTGAACCTCGCGGCGATCACCGCCGCGCTCGCCGCCGGCCCCGACGCGCACCCCGACCCGGAGCGCCGGTGGATCGCCTCGGTCACGGCCGGCGCTGGACTGGCAGTGCTCGGCCTGGGCGCCGGGGTGGCCACCACGCTTGTCGCTGTCGCCCCACCGATCCTCATCGAGGCGGTCGCCGGGCTGGCGCTGCTGGGCGCCCTCGCCACCGCGCTCGCCTCGGCGGTGACCGACCCGGCGACCCGCGAGGCCGCCGTTGTCACCTTCGTGGTGACCGCGTCCGGGGTGACGCTGATCGGCGTGGGCGGCGCGTTCTGGGGCCTGGTCGCGGGCTGCCTGATGCTGCTGCTCTTCCACCGCCGCCCAGCCGCCCCGTCAGCCGAGGCCACCCCCGCCGAGCCGGGGCCGTCGGGTTACTCCTCGGATGGCAGGTCGGCCACGCCGACGGCCAGGAGGACCCGGCCGTCGGCCACCGAGCCGATCCGGTCGGCCGGTACGTAGACCGCGCCGGTGCGGGTCAGCTCGGTCGAGACCTTCAGGTAGCCGCTGTGCAGCAGCCGCGCCGCCAGATCGGCCGGCACGTCCGGCTCCTCGACCGCGGTCGCCTCGATCAGCTCGTCCAGGCTGCTGCCCGGGTCGGCGGTCGGTGTCTGGACGGTCACCGCGTTCGGGTCGCCCCGCTGGACGAGGTCCACGGTTCCGACCTCGGTGCCGGCTGAGTCGACCACCGGCATCCCGGTGGTGATCCGTGAGATGGTCGCCTGCTGCGCGTCCTGCTGGTCCATCCCGCTGCGGTTCCCAGGGCGTCGCGCCGCTAAACGCCGCCGGCCCGGAGGTGATAGATGCGGAGGCGGCAGATACGCAGGTGATGGGCCTGAAGAGCGTGATGCCTCTGAGGCATCACCATGCCTCAGAGGCATCACCGTCGAAAGCAATACCGCCTCCACGGCCCGCGCAAGGTGGCGGGCGACGGGCCGCCACGCAGCCCATTCAGGTGTTCGGGAGGGTCCAGCCGCCGGGCGGTCGGGGAGACAGCTCGCGCCAGGTGTCCGGCCCGTCGAGCAGTGCCCGGACGGTGTCCTCGGCCTCGTCCGCACTGCCGTACTCGTAGAAACGGGAGATGCCCTCGGCGCCACCGGCGCGCTGCTCGACATGCCATCGGTCGGCGTCCACCCGCAGGAAGACGTCCCGCCGGGCCAGTCGCCCCCACTTCCCGTTCCACCAGTGCTTTCGCTGCTCCATGGCGGGACTCTATCGAACACACGTACGAGAAGGTGCGGCCCCTGCGGGAATCCCACAGGGGCCGATGTGCATCCGTTCGGCGTCAGCGCTGCGTCGGCGGCTCGGGACGGCGGCCCAGCACGTCGTCCAGCGCCCCGCGCTGCTGGCCGGGAGTGGTGTGACCGGCGGAGACCAGGGCGTCCCGGATCTCGGTGAGCAGCTTGACCTCCTCGCTCGGCGCCGAGGGCGGCGGCTCCTCGCCCCGCTGCCGCCGCTCGGCCAGCTTGTTCATCGGGAACACCACGAAGAAGTAGAGCACTGCGGCGGTGAGCAGGAACGTGATCAGGGCGTTGATGAACGCCGCCCAGTCGAAGACCTGACCGTTGAGTGTCCACTTCCCGGCCGAGAGGCTGGTGCCCCCGCCGATTGCCTTGATCAGTGGTTCAAGGAACGACTTGGTGAGCTGGGTGACCACGCCCGTGAAAGCAGCACCGATGACGATGCCGACCGCCAGGTCGACGACGTTGCCGCGCATGATGAAGTCTTTGAAGCCCTTGAGCATCCGTACTCCCGAGGTGTCCGCTTTTCTGTCGGGCACAACCTATGCCCGTACGGCGGGTTCCAGAAAAGCGCCGGCTTCGAGCGCCGCCCGGCCGGGGTCGCCGGCCCGGATCGCCTCGACCAGCCGGGTGTGGTCGACGTAGCGCTCGGGGGTGAGCGCCCCACCCATGGCCTGGGCGACGGTGCTGCGCAGGGCGGTGCCCACCGAGGCGTACAGCTCGGCGAGCATGGCGTTGTGCGCGGCGGCGACCACCGCCGTGTGCAGCGCCGCGTCGGCCTCGACGAACGCGTCGACCTGGCCACCGTGCCAGGCCGCCTCGCGCTGGGCGAGCGCGCCGTCGAGCGCCGCCAGGTCCTCGGGGGTACGCCTCAGCGCGGCGAGCCGGGCGGCCTCCACCTCGAAGGCGCGGCGTACCTCGACGACCTCGGTCATCCGGTCGCCGCCGAGACGGCGGGCGACCACGGGTGCCAGTTCGTCGGTGGACACCACGTAGGTGCCGGAGCCCTGCCGGCATTCGAGCACCCCGGCGTGCACCAGGGCGCGGACCGCCTCGCGGACCGTGTTGCGCCCGACACCCAGCGCGGCGACCAGTTGTGGCTCGGTGGGAATGCGCGCGCCGACGGGCCACTCGCCGCCGAGGATCCGCGCGCGGAGTTGCTCGGTGGTCTGCCGGACCCGATGGCCGCGGGGCGGCACGGGCGGCTGGTCGCGGGGCGGCGCGGGCGGCTGGTCGCGGGGCGGCGCGGGCGGCGCGGAGGGGAATTCCACAGACGGTGGCACTGGTTACATCACCGGTCCCAAATTCATCCCATGATTGTAGGTTAGCGGTCATGACCCCGCCACCAACCGCCGCTCCGGCGCTGCCCGCCCCCGCCACCGCCGACCCCCGCCCGAGCCGGGACCCCGGCGCCGGCCGGCGCACGCACCCGGCGACCGGTGGCGCGCTGGTGCTGGTCGGGATGCTGCTGGTAGCGCTCAACCTGCGGGCCGTGGTGACGAGCCTCGGCGCGCTGCTCGACGAGGTCCGCGACGGGCTGGGCCTCTCCGGCGCCACCGCCGGCCTGGTCACCACCCTGCCCACCATCGCGTTCGCCGGCCTCGGCGCGCTCACCCCGTGGCTGGTCCGCCGGGTGGCACCGGCCCGGGTGCTGGTGGTGGCCATGCTCGCCCTCGCCGTCGGCCAGGTGCTCCGGGTCGCCACCGACTCGGCCTTGATCTTCGTGCTCACCAGCGCGCTGGCGCTGTCCGGCATCGCGGTCGCCAACATCCTGCTGCCGATGCTCGTCAAGCAGCACTTCCCGCACCGCACCGGCCTGGTCACCGGGGCGTACACGATGGCGTTGACGGTGGGCACCACGGTGGCCGCCGCCTCCGCGGTGCCGATCGCGCACGCCTTCGGGTCGTGGCGGGCCGGGCTCGGCGTCTGGGCCGCGATGGCCGCGGTGGCCGTACTCCCGTGGGTGCCGCTGGCGCTGCGGACCCGCGCCGCGGCGCGGCGGGCGACCCCGACGGCGGCCGTCGCCGCACCCACCCGGGTCCGGCCGGCGCGGACCCGGCTCGGCTGGGCGATGGCCGTCTACTTCGGGGCGCAGTCGCTCAGCGGGTACGCGATCATGGGCTGGCTGGCCCAACTGTTCCGCGACGCCGGTTACCAGCCGGAGTCGGCGGGGCTGCTGCTCGCCGGGGTGACCGCGCTCGGCGTGCCGATCGCGCTGCTGATGCCCACCCTGGCCGGCCGGTTGGGCAGCCTGCGTCCGCTGGTGCTCGGGCTGACCACCGCGTCGACGCTGGCCTACCTGGGGTTGGCGCTCGCACCGCACGGTGCCGCGCTGCTCTGGGTCGCCCTGCTGGCGATCGGTCAGGGCGCGTTCCCGATGATCCTCACCGCCATCGGCCTGCGCGCCCGCACCGCCGAGGGCACCGTCGCGCTCTCCGCGTTCGCGCAGAGCACCGGCTACGTGATCGCCGCCCTCGGCCCGCTGATGGTCGGCATCCTCTACGAGGCCACCGGTGGTTGGACCGCGCCGATCGGGTTCCTGCTGGGCGCCCTCGCCGTGCAGACGGCGGCGGGCATGGCGATCGCTCGTCCCCGTTACGTCGAGGACGAGTGACGAGCCGCAGCGGTCAGGAGGACGCCGGCGTCGGTTCGCCGGCGACTGCCTCATCCACCGTCGGGTAGGTGTGCAGCACCTCGACCAGACCGCTCACCTCAAGGATGCGCAGCACACCCCGCTGCGGGGCGGCCAGCCGGACCACGCCGCCAGCCTCGTCGCAGCTGTTCTTCGCCCGGACGAAGACCGACAGACCGGTCGAGTCGCAGAACGAGACGTCCGCCAGGTCGAACACCAGCCGGTTGCGGCCCTTGTCGAGCAGATCGGTGATCTGGTCCTGCAGCTGCGGTGCGGTGGCCATGTCCAGCTCGCCAGCGACCGCCACGACGACCACGTCGCCGCGTTGTTCCGTGTGCACCGTCAACGACATTCGCCAGACCTCCTGTTATCGGGGGAACGGTATCCCACGACCACCCTCGGAGGTAGAACGGGAGCCGTGATCCGGTGGTCATCGTCATTCCGTTGCTACGGGGCAAGTAGTTGGTCAGGCCCCGGTGATAGAGTCCGCCCGGTCCAGGTCAAGGGGGTTCGAAATGGCGTTGAGCACCGAAGAAAGTGGTCGGCTCGCCGCGCTGCTGAGCGAGCAGGACGAACGGGTCACGACTCGGTGGACCGAGATTGTCACCAGTTCGTTGCGGGGCCGGCTGAGCCAGGCCGAGCTGCGCCGGCAGGTCCAGGACCTGCACCGTGCCATCGTCGCCACCGGCGACCAGGGCATCATCGACCTGTCCGCCGACAGCGCCGCCGAACTGCGCGCCGCGCTCTCCGAGCTGTCCCGGGGTCGGGCCCGGCAGGGCTTCTCCGCCAGCGAGACCACGATCAGCATCTTCGCGCTCAAGGACGTGCTGGCCGAGCTGGTGCAGGAGGCCGGCGGCCCGACCGCGCTACCGGACTACGTCGCCTTCTCGAAGCTTGTCGACGAGATGGGCCTGTTCACCTTCGAGAGCTTCGTCCGTACCCGGGAGAGCCTGATCGCCGACCAGGCCGAGCAGCTGCTCGAACTCTCCACGCCGGTGGTCAAGCTCTGGGAGGGCGTCGTCGCCGTGCCGCTGGTCGGCACCCTGGACTCGGCCCGCGCCCAGGTCGTCATGGAGCGGCTGCTGCAGACCCTGGTCGACACCAGCTCGCCGTACGCGATCATCGACATCACCGGCGTGCCGGCGGTGGACACCCAGGTCGCCCAGCACATCCTGAAGACCGTGGTGGCCGCACGGCTGATGGGCGCCGACTGCATCATCTCCGGCATCCGCCCGCAGATCGCGCAGACCATCGTGGCGCTCGGCATCGAGTTCGGGGACATCGCCACCAAGGCGAGCCTCGCCGACGCGCTGCGCCACGTGCTGCGGCTCAACGGGGTGGAAACCGCCCGCCGGCAGCCACGCAGGGACGCCTGATGGAACGGGTGCCGATCCTCAAGATCGGGGACATCCTGCTGGTCTCCATCCAGCTCGACATGTCCGACCAGACGGCGGTGCAGCTCCAGGAGGACCTCGCCGAGCGGATCGTCGCCACCGGCTGCCACGGCGTCATCATCGACATCACCGCGCTGGACATCGTCGACTCCTTCGTCGGGCGGATGCTCTCCACCATCGCGTCGATCTCCAAGGTGCTCGACGCGGAGACGGTGGTGGTCGGGATGCGCCCCGCCGTCGCCATCACCCTTGTCGAACTGGGGCTGTCGCTGAACGGCATCCGTACCGCGCTGAACGTCGAACGCGGCATGGAGCTGATCGCGGCGGCCCACGCCGAAGAGCTCGACTACCAGCTCGACGACGAACCGGACGCCGAGACGGCCACGCCGTGACCGCGGGCATCGACCTGGGCCAGCCACAGGCGCAGTCGGTTCGCAGCGATGAGGACGTGGTGCGCGTTCGGCAACTGGTCCGCGCCGTGGCGGTGGCCAGCAAGTTGTCCCTCGTCGACCAGACCAAGCTGGTCACCGCGGCGAGCGAACTGGCCCGCAACACCCTGGTGTACGGCGGCGGCGGTTCGGTCGAGGTGACGGTCGTGGACAACGGCCGACGCAAAGGTGTGCAGATCGTGTTCGCCGACTCCGGGCCGGGCATCGCCGACCTCGACCTGGCCATGACCGACGGCTACACCAGCGGCGGCGGCCTCGGCCTCGGGCTCAGCGGGTCGCGCCGCCTGGTCGACGAGTTCCAGATCGAGACGTCAGCGGAAACCGGCACGCGGATCACGGTCACCAAGTGGTCCAGGTGAACGCCGACGCGGTCACCGACAGTGGCATCTGGTTCCGGGTGGAGGCCAGCAGCGCGGCGAGCGCCGTCCGACGCGCCGCCGAGCGCCTCGGCGCGCAGGTGGAGATAGGTGCGGCGCGCATCGCCGACCTGGCCATCGTCGCGGCCGAGCTGACCAGCAACCTGGTCAAGCACGCCGACGAGGGTGTCCTGCTGCTGCGGCCGGTACGCCGCGCCGGGCAGGCCGGGGTGGAGTTGGTGGCCATCGACTCCGGGCCCGGCATGGCCGACCTGACCGTCTCGTCGCGGGACGGGCACTCCACCACCGGCACCCTCGGCATCGGTCTGGGTGCCATCGTCCGGCAGGCCAGCTGGTTCGACGGATACTCGCTGTCCGGCCGGGGGACCGTCCTCGCCGTGCAGGTCTGGCCGGCCGAGGCGGCCCGGCCGTCCTGGGCCGGTGCTCTGACCCGACCGCTGACCGGCGAGACGGTCAGCGGCGACGGCTACGCCGTCCGGGTCGCCGACGGGCGGCACCAGGTGCTGGTCAGCGACGGGCTGGGGCACGGCCCGCTGGCCGGTGCCGCCACCGAGGCGGCGCTGGCCGCGTTCCGCGACGCCCCCGCCGGCCCGCCGGCGGTGGTGGTCGGTCACCTGCACCGCAGCATGTCGCACACCCGCGGCGCGGCCCTCGCGGTCGCGGAGCTGGTGCCGACGGCCGGTGTGCTGCACTACGCCGGCCTGGGCAACATCTCCGGCGTGATCGTCGAGGGAGGCGGCCAGCGCCGGGGGCTGGTGTCGCTGCCCGGCATCGCCGGCCACCAACGACCGGCCATCCGGGAGTACGACTACCCGTTCGGCCCCGGTGCCCGGCTGGTGATGCACAGCGACGGGGTGGTCGACCGGTGGCGGATGTCCGACTACCCGGGCCTGGCGGAGAGATCCCCACTGGTCATGGCGGCGACCCTGCTACGGGACGCCGGGGTGCGCCGCGACGACGCCTGCGTACTGGTAGCGAGGTCGTGGGCATGACCGAGGGATCGGCCGCGCTGCCGCTGCTGCAGATGGCGCTGCGGGTCGAGCAGGACATCTTCGTGATCCGCCAGCGGGGCCGCGAGGTGGCCATGGTGGTCGGCCTGGAACACCAGGACCAGGTCCGGATCGCCACCGCACTGAGCGAGGTCGCCCGGGACCTGCTGCGGACGACAGCGGGAGCGGACGTCTCCTTCCACGTCGACGCGGGTGCCGACGGCCGGTTCCACCTGCGCGCCGACCTGGCCCCGATGTCCCCGTTGCCGGACGGCCGCTACCAGCCGCAGTCCGGCGCGGTGTCCCGACTGGTTGACACACTGAGCGTGTCGACCGTCGAGGGGGTTACGGTCGTGAGGATGTCCCGACGAGTCCCGGCCAGCGCGCCGACGCCGACCCCGGAGCGGCTCGCCGAGTTCCGCACCGAACTCGGCCGCACCGCGCCGGCCAGCGCGCTGGACGAGCTCACCACCCAGAACGGTCAGCTCATCGCCGCACTCGACGAGGTGCGCAGTCAGCGCGACGAGTTGGCGGTGCTGAACGAGGAACTGGCCGAGACCAACCGTGGTGTGCTGGCGCTCTACAACCAGCTCACCGAGGAGCTGGAGGAGACCAACCGCGGCGTCGTCGCCCTCTACGCCGAGCTGGACGAGAAGTCGGCCCAGCTCCGCGCGGCGAGTGAGTCGAAGAGCCGGTTCCTGGCCAACGTGAGCCACGAGCTGCGCGCCCCGGTCACCGCGATCATCGGCCTGGGGCGGCTGCTCACCGACTCCGCCTCCGACCCGCTCACCGACGAGCAGGGCCGCCAGGTCGAGCTGATCCGCTCGTCGGCGGCCGATCTGCTCAACCTGGTCAACGAACTCCTCGACCTGGCCAAGGCGGAATCCGGCCGGATCGAGCCGGACGTGGTCGAGGTCGACCTGCGCCCGGTCTTCGGTCAACTGCGCGGCACCCTGCGCGCCCTGGCCACCCGTCCGAACGTGGAGCTGGTGGTGGAGGAGCCGCGCGGGCCGGCAGTGCTGCGCACCGACGAGGTGCTGCTCGGCCAGGTGCTGCGCAACCTGCTGCACAACGGGTTGAAGTTCACCGAACGCGGCGAGGTGCGGCTGCGGGCCAGCCAACACGGCGACCGCTGGCAGTTCGAGGTCACCGACACCGGGCCGGGCATCGCTCCCGAGCTGCACGACCGGATCTTCGAGGAGTTCTACCAGGTGCCCGGAGCCACCCGGGTCGGCGGCACCGGCCTCGGCCTGCCGTACGCCCGGCGGCTGGTGACGCTGCTGGGCGGGACGCTGGAGCTGACCAGCGCGCCGGGCGAGGGCAGCACGTTCACCGTCTCCCTGCCCACCGGCGGGGCGTGACGACATGGACGGCGGGCCGACAACCATCCTGGTGGTCGACGACAGTCGTACCAAGCGTTACCTGCTGGTCAGCTGGCTGACCCGGGCCGGGTTCACGGTGCTGGAGGCCGAGAACGGCGCCGAGGCGTTGGCCCGGGTCGAGGTGGACCGGATCGACCTGGTGGTTCTCGACGTCCGGTTGCCCGACCTGAGCGGCTACGAGGTCTGCGAACAGATCAAGGCGCGGCACCCGGCGATGCCCGTGATCCACGTGTCGGCGCACGCCGTGGACGTGGCCGACCGCGCCCAGGGGCTGACCCGGGGCGCTGACGCGTACCTGACCGAGCCGATCGAGCCCGAGGAGCTGATCGCCACCACCCGGGCGGTGCTGCGTTACTACCAGGCCCGGCAGCGGGCCGAACTGCTCGCCGAGCGGTTGCTCGGGTTGGCCGACACGACCGTCGCCGTGCACGCCGCGCCGACCTTCGCGCGCCTGCTGGAGGCCGCCGCCGAGGGCGCCGCCCAGATCTTCAAGAGCCCGGCGGCGGTGATCGCCGAGACCTTCGACGGTGACTGCCTCGCGGGCGTCTGCGCCGGCCCCGGCGCGGTGGCCGCCGTGGTGCCGTGGGTCGTCGACGACACCGGGGTGCCGACCGGCGCCACGGTCCGGGTGGAGGCCCCCGCGAACTGGGGGCTTGTCGACTGGCCGGCGGACGACACGGTGACGATCGCCGCCGCCCGACTGCGCGAGGACCGTGCCCCGCTGTACGTGGTGGTCCCGACCGCCACCCAGACCGCGCGGACCCCGGTGCTCAAGCAGTTGGCTCAGGCGGTGGCGGCGGCCGTGGAGGCGCAGCGTTCGTTCGACGAGGAGCACCGGATCGCCGTCACCCTCCAACGCAGCCTGCTCCCGCGTGGGCTGCCCACAGTGGCCGGGCTGGACCTCGCGGTGCGCTACGAGCCGGCCAGCGCGCAGACCGAGGTGGGTGGCGACTTCTACGAGCTGGTGATGCTCGACGGGCACCTGCTGCTGGCGATCGGGGACGTCGCCGGCCACTCGCTGCACGCGGCGACGGTCATGGCCGAGCTGCGGCACGCGGTGCGGGCGTACGCGGTCGAGGGCCACCAGCCCGGCGAGATCCTGCACCGCGTCAACGAGCTGATGCGGACACTGCTGCCGAACGAGCTGGCGACGCTCTGCGTACTGCTGCTGCACCCGCCGACCGGGCGGGTCCGGCTGGCCAGCGCCGGGCACCTTCCGCCGCTGATGGTGATGGACGGCAAGGTCGAGTTCGTGCAGCACTCGGCGCCGCTGCTCGGCGTTCGCGCCCCCCGCCCGGCCGACCTGGAGTTCGTGCTGCCGGCCGGGGCCACGCTGGTCTTCTACACCGACGGGCTGATCGAACGACGGGACGCCACCATCGACGAGGGGCTGGCCGCGCTGGCCGGGGTCGCCGCGACCGTCGACGGTGACCTGGACCAGTTCTGCGCTCGACTGCTGGTGGAACTGGCCCCGCCGGAGATCCAGGACGACGTCGCCGTGGTCGTTCTGCGTCGCCGCTGACGTCCGGTTTGCTCAGCGCACCGAGCGGGCGTACGCGGCGGGGGACACCCCGGCCACTGCGGTGAAGTCGCGGACCAGGTGGGCCTGGTCGCTGTAGCCGAGGTCGGCGGCGAGGTCAGCCCAGCTCAGCGGAGCGCCGGCGGCCTGTTCGACCGCCTCCTGGAGCCGGTAGCGGCGGATCACCCACTTCGGCCCGACCCCCACGTACTCCATGAAGAGCCGTTGCAACCGGCGGACCGGAACGTCGTGCCGGGTGGCGAGGTCGTCGACGCGCAGCACGGTCCGGTCGGTGCGGATCGCCTCGGCCAGCCGGACGGCCTCCTCGGCCATCGGGTCCGGCTCGGGCTGCCAGCCGGTGAGGAGGGTGTCCAGTGCCCGGCAGCGCTCATCGTCGTTGGCTGTCGAGAGGGCTGGCCCCGAGGGCGCGAACATCGAGAAATCCGGGTGGGTCAGCCGGCCGGCGGGCAGCGGCACCCGACGGCCGGTCAGCTCACTGATCGGGCGACGCCAGAACGGGTGGAACCCGCCGGGGCGGAACTGCACCCCGGACACCCGGCCGGTGCCGCTGAGCGTGATCCGGAACAGGTCGCGGCCCACCCCGGCCACCTCGCCGGCCTCGGGACCGTGTGCGTGGTTGTCGCCGTCGCCGTCGTCACTGCGGAACACCACGTTCACCGCCGGGTGTGGCACGACCCGCTGCTCGAACGGTGTGCTCAACGACCAGTCGATCAACCAGTAGTGCTCGACCCACTGGCGCAGCGACTCCGTCGGCAGGTGCCGACGGAAGCGCACCTCGCGCAGCAGCCGCCCGGGGTCCAGGATTCCCCGGCTGTCGCCACGCGGTCGCTGTCGCATTTGTTCAAGACCACCCTCATACGCTGGCCCTATGTCCACTCAGACTAGCGATCTGCTGGCCGCTGCCGCTCCGGGAACCATCGGCGTGGTACGCGGCATCTCCGACGACCAGCTCGGCCTGCCCACGCCCTGCCAGGACTATCTGGTCCGTGATCTGCTCAACCACCTCTTCCAGGTGGTGATCAACTTTCAGGACCTGGCCGAGAAGCGGCAGGTGGAGTGGGCCGAGAAGCCCGACCACCTGGCCGACGGCTGGCGCGACCGCTTCGAGGTCGAGACCGGCCGACTGATCGCCGCCTGGTCGGAGCCATCCACACTGGAGGGTGTGTCACCGGGCATGGGCATGCCGCAGTCCGTCGTCGGCGGCATGGCTCTGCTGGACCTGATCGTGCACGGCTGGGACCTCGCTGTCGCCACCGGCCAGCCGTACCACCCGGCGCCGGAGGCGGTGGCCGAGCTGCACGCGCTGGTGGAGCAGTTGGGCCCCACCGCCCGCAAGATGGGCGTCTTCGCCGACCCGGTCCCGCCCACCACCCCCACCGAGACACCCACCTCGGACCTGGCCCACCTCCTGACCCAGACCGGCCGAACCCCCACCTGGCCCCAAACCCCCTAACCCCACCCCTTGTCCTGGTTGATCAAGAAGTTTGCGTCAGATTTCGTCGATTGGATGACGCAAACTTCTTGATCAACTCAGATGGGGGTGGGAGGGGTGGGGGCAGGAGGGGTGGGGTTGTTGACTTGGGTATTCGCTGGGTGAATAGTGGGCGGGGTGTCGACGCCGCATGTTCTGCTCGGGTTGCTCGCTGGGGGCAGTCGGCACGGGTATGAGCTGAAGCGTGCGCACGACGAGCGGCTGCCGCGCGCCCGGCCGCTGGCCTTCGGGCAGGTCTACGCCACTCTCGGCCGGCTGGAACGCGACGGGCTGGTGGCCGCCGCCGGGCAGGACCGCGTGGCCGGGCCGGACCGCACCGCGTACGCGTTGACCGACCAGGGGCGGGACACGCTGGACCAGTGGCTGTCCACAGTGGAACCGCCGATGCCGTACGTGGCCAGCACGCTCTTCGCCAAGGTCGTGGTGGCGCTGCTGGTCGCCGACGTCGACCGGGCCCGCTCCTACCTGGTCGCCCAGCGGGCCGCGCACACCGCACGCCTGCGGGAACTGACAGTGGTCAAGACCGACCCGACCGCCACCCTCAGCGATGTGATCGCGGCCGATTTCGCGATCGCCCACCTCGACGCGGATCTGGGGTGGTTGCACGCCACCCTGGGCCGGGTCGCCGACTGGCACCGGGAGGTGCATCCGTGACGCAACTCCAGGCTCGCGGCGTGGTTCGGGCGTACGGTCCGACGCCCGCGCTGCGCGGCGTGACGCTCGACGTGGCCGAGGGCGAGATCGTCGCCGTGACCGGGCCGAGTGGCTGCGGCAAGTCGACCCTGCTGCACTGCCTGGCGGGGATCCTCCGGCCGGACGCCGGTGAGGTCAGCTGGCGCGGGCACCGCATCGACACCTGGTCGGAGGCGGCCCGGTCCCGGCTGCGGCGTACCGAGTTCGGGGTGCTGTTCCAGTTCGGCCAGCTGGTGGCCGAACTGACCGCGGCGGAGAACGTCTCCCTGCCGCTGCTTCTCGCCGGCACGGGGCGGCGAGAGGCGCGGGTGGCGGCACTCACCTGGCTGGAACGGTTCGGGGTGGCCGAGTTGGCCGACGTCCGGCCGGGTGAGATGTCCGGCGGTCAGCAGCAGCGGTGCGCCACGGCGCGGGCGTTGGTGACCGAACCGCGGGTGCTCTTCGCCGACGAGCCGACCGGAGCGCTGGACACGCTCACCGGTGAACAGGTCCTCACCCAACTGGTCCGGCTCGCCCGTGAGCAGCACACCTCCGTCCTGCTCGTCACCCACGAGCCGCGGATCGCCGCGTACGCCGATCGGGAGATCGTGCTGCGCGACGGCCTGGTGGACCACACCGGCCTGGGGCTCGACGTGCCGCTGGCCGGCGGCGCGCGGTGAGACCGGCGACGCTGGTCCGGCTCGCCCTCGCCGGCACCCGCACCGACACCGCCCGGGTGGTGCTCACGGCGCTCAGCGCCCTGCTGGCGACACTGGCCGGGCTCGCGGCGCTCACCGTGTTGGCCATCCCCACGCCCACCGCGACGGAGGAGAACCCGAACAGGTGGTCGGAGCAGTACCACAACGCGCTGCTGGTGGAGCCCGGGTTGCGTGGCGGTACGGCGTTCGCGCTGCTGATGCTGATGCTCCCGGTGCTGGCGCTGGCCGGTCAGTGCGCCCGGCTCGGCGCGCCGGCACGGGACCGCCGGTTGGCCGCGCTCCGGTTGGCCGGCGCCACTCCCGGGCAGGTCACCCGGTTGGTGGTGCTGGAGACCGGCGTGGCCGCTCTGTTCGGCACGCTCACCGGGCTGGGTGTCTACCTGGTGGGTCGCGATCTGCTGCACCGCCCGGACGCGCGAGGTCAACTGGCCCTGCCCACCGATGTGCTGCCGTCACCCGGCGCGCTGGCCGGGGTGGTGCTCGGTCTGCCGGTCGTCGCGGCGTTGGCCACCGCGGTGATGCTGCGTACGGTCACCACCAGCCCGCTCGGGGTGAGCCGGAAGGCCCCCCGCGAGCGCGGCCCGCGACCGTGGGCCGGCGTTCTGATCGTGCTTGGTGTGCTTTCGTTCGCGGCGATCCAGCCGGTGGGGGAACGGTTCGACGACAACGAGGAGTTGGTGACCTGGCTGATGCCGCTGATGTTCGCGGCGAGTGGGATCGCGGCGATGGTCGGCGTGGTGATCGGCACCGGTTGGATCTCGTACAACTGCGGGTTGTTGCTGCGCCGGCACGCCCGCCGTCCCGCGGCCCTGCTCGCGGCCGGTCGGCTGATGGCCGACCCGTGGGCGGGCAGCCGCACGTTCGCCGCGCTGCTCGCCGCCGTGATCTTCGGCGGGGGTGCGGCCGCCCAGCGCGCCTACTTCGCCACCAAGGACCAGCTCGAGCGGGAGCAGAGTCGACTCGCCGGGATTGACGGTGGCGACAACCCCTTCTATCTGTCCACCATGGATCTCGTCGACGGCGCGGTGGCCGTGGCCATTCTGATCGCGACGGGTGGGCTGATCGTCGCGCTGGTCGAGGGGATCGTCGCCCGCCGACGTGCCTACGCCGCGCTGGTGGCCACCGGGGTGCCCCGCGCCGTGCTGAGCCGTTCGGTGGCCTGGCAGGCGCTGACCCCGGCGGTGCCGGCGATCCTGCTCGCGCTCACCGTGGGCACGCTGCTCGGTCGAGGGCTCATCGCGAAGGTGTCGACGGGCGGCTCATCGGCGGAGATCTGCGAGGCCACGGCCGCGCTGTGCGACGACCCGGCCACCCGCGAGCAGTACACCCGGATCGTGTACACCCCCGGGATCGAGCGAGCCGTTCCCGTACCCCTGGAGCACCTGGCCTGGCTCGGTGCCGGCACGCTGGCCGCGGTGCTGGTGACGGTCGGTGTCGGTCTGCTCTTCCTGCGCACCAGCACGGCGTTGGACGAGCTGCGTACGGCCTGAGTCGATGTAACACAGCAGGTGGCGGCGTCGCTGTGTGCACCGGAGGCCCGGACGATCGGGTTTCCGGTGTCGGACCCGACGGTCCCGGCACGGTGACCATGGGAGTTCGCCAGATGCACAACCAACCGGGCACCGCCCCGCCGGTGTTCGTCGACGGCACCGGGCGTCGTCGGCGGCTGACCGTCATCGCTGGCACCGCCATGGGCCTTGGCCTGCTCACCAGCCTGGCCCTGATCGTCGCGGGGCTCTTCCTGGACACCTCGGTGCCGCTGCCCGGCTGGTCGGACGACTCCCGGGGGACGCGCCCGGTGGAGGCCGGCGTCGACGAGATCAACCAGCCCCGGGTGGCCACCTCGCCGTCGCCGTCGCCGTTGACCCGGACGTCGGCGCCGCTGCCGCGCGTCACCCGGACCGCCGGCGACCGAAGCCCCACCCCTGCCGGTACGACCGCCGACGTCACCGGTGCGCCGTCGGCCACCGACCGACCGGGTCGCGGCGACGAGCACCGCAACACCGCCAAGCCGAGCAGGTCGCCCGGTAAGCCGCAGTGACGATGGCGAAACACGTGGCCCGGCGTGACCCCCGGGCACACTGGCTGCTTCTCCTGCTCGGGCTGCTCCTGCTGCTCGCGGCGCTCACCGTCAACGGTCTGGTGAGTGGCCTCGCCGGTGGTTCGGGAAACGCCACCGCGCGGCCCGCGCCGGACGTCCCGGCCGCCGTCGGCTCGGGCGGGCCGGTGCTGCGGCTGGACCGCGCCGAACCGGTCAGTCGGGCGCTGCCGGACCGCACCATCGCGCTGACCTTCGACGACGGGCCGGACCCGCGGTGGACGCCGCAGGTTCTCGACGTGCTGCGCCGGCACGGCGCGCACGCCACCTTCTTCGTGGTGGGTGCCCGGGTCAACGAGCACCCCGAACTGGTCCGGCGGATCCTCGCCGAGGGGCACGAGATCGGGTCGCACACGTTCACCCACGCCAACCTCGCCGACGTGTCGCCGTGGCGTCGCGACCTCGAACTGTCGCTGACCCGTAAGGCGGTCGCGTCGGCCGCCGGCCGGGAGGTGACCCTGTTCCGGCCGCCGTTCTCCTCGGTGCCGACGGCGCTGACCGGGTCCGAGTACGCCGCGTTGCGGGCCGCCGCCGGTGCCGGGCACGTCGCGGTGCTCACCGACCTGGACACCAAGGACTGGCAGCGCCCCGGAGCCGACCGGATCGTGCGGGCGGCCACCCCGAAGCAGGGCCGGGGAGCGGTGGTGCTGATGCACGACGGCGGCGGTGACCGGGCGCAGACCCTCGCCGCGCTGGACCGGCTGCTGCCCGCGCTGGGCGAGCAGGGCTACCGGTTCACCACCGTCTCCGCCGGCATCGACGCCTCGCCGTCGATGGTGCCGGCCGGCGTTGGTGCCCGGCTGAGCGGCACCGCGCTGCGCTGGACCCAGACCGGTGCCCGCTGGGCGGCCGACGTGATGAACGTGCTGCTCGCCACCGCCCTCGTACTGGGGATCGCACGTCTCGTGGTGCAGGTGGTCTGTGCCCAGCGGCACGTGCGCCGGGTCCGCCGTCCGCGGCGGGACCGACCGGAGGTGCGGGCACCCGTCTCGGTGATCGTGCCCGCGTACAACGAGGCGGCGAACATCGCCGCCACGGTCCGGTCGCTGATGGCCAGCGCGTACCCGGCGCTGGAGGTGATCGTCGTCGACGACGGGTCGGACGACGGGACCGCCGACATCGTCGAGCGGATGCGACTGCGCGGGGTACGGGTGATCCGGCAGGCCAACGCCGGCAAGCCGGCGGCGCTGAACACCGGCATCCGGGCCGCCCGGGCGAACCTGCTGGTGCTGGTGGACGGGGACACCGTCTTCCAGCCGGACACCGTGTACCGCCTGGTGCAGGGCTTCGCCGACCCGTCGGTGGGGGCGATCAGCGGCAACACCAAGGTCGCCAACCGGCGTCGGCTGCTCGGTCGGTGGCAGCACCTGGAGTACGTGATCGGCTTCAACCTCGACCGACGGATGTACGACGTGCTGGAGTGCATGCCGACCATCCCCGGTGCGATCGGTGCGTTCCGCCGCGAGGTGCTGCTGCGGGTGGGTGGGGTGCCGTCGGACACGCTGGCCGAGGACACCGACCTGACCATGAAGGTGCTGCGGGCCGGCTGGCGGGTCGTCTACGAGGAGTCGGCCATCGCCTGGACCGAGGCCCCGTCGTCGTTGCGTCAACTCTGGCGACAGCGCTACCGCTGGTGCTACGGCACGATGCAGGCGATGTGGAAGCACCGGCACGCGCTGCGCGAGTCGGGTGCCGGCGGCAAGTTGGGCCGACGCGGCCTGCCGTACCTCACGGTGTTCCAGATCGTGTTGCCGCTCACCGCTCCGGCGGTCGACGTGTTCGCCGTGTACGGCCTGCTCTTCCTGCCCTGGTCGACCCTCGCCCTGGCCTGGGCGGGGTTGCTGCTGCTCCAGGCGGCCACCGCCGGGTACGCGCTGCGACTGGACCGGGAGCGGTACGGGCCGCTGTGGGCGCTGCCGTTCCAGCAACTGGTCTACCGGCAGCTCATGTACCTGGTGGTGGTGCAGTCGGTGGTCACCGCACTGATCGGCAACCGGTTGCGCTGGCAGCGGATGGTGCGTACCGGCGAGGCGGCGGCGCTGGTTGGTGCCGGCCGCGGCTGAAGCCGCGTCGGCGGTCAGGTCGGGTTGTGAAAGAGCCCGGCCGACCAGGAGATCAGCAGGCCCACGGCGGCGGAGCAGCAGCAGACGAGCAGGGCGGCGGCGACCACGGCGAGGATCATCCACGCGGAGGTGCGCCGGGGCGTCGACCCCGGCTCGTCCTCGTCGGTCATCGCCGCCGCCCCGTCGTCAGGCGCGACCGAGGCGGTCCAGGATCCAGGCGTTGATGAACGCCTCCTCGCGCCAGGAGTCGTAGCGACCGCTCGGGCCGCCGTGCCCGGCACCCATCTCGGTCTTCAGCAGGTAGTCGCCGCCCGGGGCGACCGCCCGCAGCCGGGCGATCCACTTCGCCGGCTCGGAGTAGAGCACCCGGGTGTCGTTGAGGCTGGTCACCGCGAGGATCGCGGGATAGTCCACGGCGGTGACGTTCTCGTACGGCGTGTAGGACTTCATGTACGCGTACACCTCGGGGTCGTCGAGGGGGTTGCCCCACTCCTCCCACTCGGTGACTGTCAGCGGCAGCGACGGGTCGAGGATCGAGGTGAGCGCGTCCACGAACGGCACCTGCGCCACGATCCCGGTGAACGCGTCCGGCGCGAGGTTGGCCACCGCACCCATCAGCAGGCCACCGGCCGAGGCGCCCCGGGCGACCAGTCGGTCGCTGGCCGTCCAGCCGGCCTTGACCAGGTGCCGGGCGCACGCCACGAAGTCGGTGAAGGTGTTCTTCTTGGCCAGCAGCTTGCCCTGGTCGTACCACCGTCGGCCCAGCTCACCGCCGCCCCTGATGTGCGCCACCGCGAAGACCACGCCCCGGTCCAACAGGGACAGCCGGGCCACCGAGAACCACGGGTCCATGCTGGCCTCGTACGAGCCGTAGCCGTACAGCTCGCAGGGCGCCGAGCCGTCCCGGGGGGTGCCGACCCGGCAGACCAGCGAGATCGGCACCCGGGTGCCGTCGTCGGCGAGCGCCCAGTCGCGGTGCTGCTCGTACTCGGCCGGGTCGTACGGTCGCCCGTCCGGCCCGGGCAGCACCGGCTTCTGCTTGAGCAGCACCATCTGCCGGGTGACCAGGTCGTAGTCGTACACCGAGTCGGGGGTGATGAGGGAGGAGTAGCGCAGCCGGACCCGACCGGTGCGGTACTCGGGGTTGGCGTCCAACCCGACGCTGTACAGCGGCTCGGGGAAGTCGATGTCGTACCCGTCGTCGCTGCCCACCGGCAGCACCCGCAGCCCGGTGAGCCCGTCGGTGCGCAGTGACACCACCAGGTGGTTGGCGAAGGCGTCCACGGCCTCCAGCCGGGTGCCGGGGGTGTGCTCGATCAGCGGCACCCAGTCGCCCGGTACGTCCGCCGAGGTGAACGCCAGTGCGAAGTCCTCAGCGTTGTCGTTGTGCAGGATCAGGAAGCGGTGCCCGTGGTGCTCCACCGTGTATTCGACGCCCTGCCGGCGGGGCGCGATCACGGCGGGCGCGCCGGTCGGGTTGCCGGCGGGGATCACCAGGACCTCGCTGGTGATCTTGCTGTGCACGTCGATGAGGATGAACTTCTCCGACCGGGTGAGCTCCACGCCCACCCAGAACCGCTCGTCGTCCTCCTGGTGGACCACCACGTCGTCGGCGGCGGGGGAGCCGATGGTGTGCCGCCAGACCCGGTTCGGTCGCCAGGCGTCGTCCACCGTCACGTAGAACAGCACCGAGGCGTCGGTCGACCAGGCGGTGCCGTAGAACGTGTCCGGCACCTCGTCGGGCAGCAGCTCACCGGTGGTCAGGTCCTTCACCCGCAGGGTGAACCGTTCGTCGCCGGAGAAGTCGGTGGAGTAGGCCAGCCAGCGACCGTCGGGGCTGACGTCGAACGCGCCGAGCGAGAAGAAGTCGTGCCCCTCGGCCAGCAGGTTTCCGTCGAGCAGCACCTCCTCGCCGTCGAGTGGGGCGCCGTCCACGCTGACCGGCGGGTCGGTCTCACCGTCGCGGACCGCCCGTCGGCACTGCACTCCGTACTGCTGCCCCTCGACCGTCCGGGTGTAGTACCAGTGACCGCCCTTGCGGGTCGGCACGGACAGGTCGGTCTCCTGGGTGCGTCGGCGAGTCTCCTCGAACAGGTCGGCGCGCAGGTCGGCCAGGTGTGCCGTCCGCGCGTCGGTGTACTCGTTCTCGGCGGTCAGGTAGGCGATCGTCTCCGGGTCGTCCTTGGCGGCGAGCCAGGCGTACTCGTCGACGACGGTGTCGCCGTGGTGGGTGCGCTCGCTGGGCACCCGCTTCGCCGCGGGCGGGGCAGTCTCGGTGGTCACGGCGGCCACGTTACCGGCCGGCAGCGGCAGTGCGCCGGACCAGCGGCATCCCGATACCCGCTACCACTGCATTCGAACACATGTACGATGGCCGGCATGGCGGCAGCAGCGAGTTCCCTCGGCCGGTCCGGAGCCCTTGAGATCACCCGGCGGTTGGCGGCGATCTGCGGCCCGCCCTTCTCCCGGCTGGCCGGGCCCGCCGACGAGGTGGCGGGGCGGCCGGCACGCTGGGTGGCCGTTCCCGGCGGCCCGCACGCCGCCGCCGAGGTGCTGCGGCTGGCCGCCAGACACGATCTGACGGTGGTGCCCCGAGGCGCGGGCACGAAGATCGACTGGGGTGCCACGCCCGTTCAGGTCGACATCCTGCTCGACACCGGCCGGCTCGCCGGCATCGGTCACGAGCAGGCCGATTCGCTGGTCACCGACGTGGGAGCCGGCACTCCACTGCGGGCGGTGCAGGCCACCCTGGAGCGCACCGGGCAACGGCTCGCGATGGACGCCCCGTCACCCGGCGCGACTCTGGGTGGCGTGCTCGCCGCCGGCGAGGCCGGTCCGCTCCGGCACCGCCACGGCAGCCCCTGCGACCAACTGCTCGGTGTGCGCTACCTCGCCGCCGACGGCGAGCTGATCAGCATCGGTGGCGGGGCGCCCGGCCTCGACCTGGCCCACCTGCTCTGCGGCTCCCAGGGCGCGCTCGGCGTGCTGGTCTCGGCGAGCCTGCGGGTGCAGCCGCTGCCGGCCAGCAGGCTCTGGGTGTCCCGCCCGGTGTGGACGCCGTTGGAGGTGCACGACCTGGTCCGGACGATCCTCGCCGCCCGACTGGAGCCGTCGGCCATCGAACTGGATCTGCCCGGGGGCACCCCCCGCCCGCGTACGCCGTACCCGCCCGGTCACCCGGCGGCCACCGCCCGGGAGCGCCACCCGTCGATGTCCGGCCGGGCCGGTGCCCCGTCCCGGGCCGGCAGCCTGGTGGTGCTGCTGGAGGGCGGCCCCGCCGACGTCACCGAGCGGGCCGAGCGGCTGGTCGGCCTGTTGCACGGCGAGGCCACCATCGCCCACTCGGCGCCGACGTGGTGGCGCCGCTATCCGTTCGCGCCCGGTGACACGGCACTGCGCCTGGAGGTGCCGATCGGCGATCTGCACGCCGCCGTGTACGCGCTCCGCGACGCGGCCGGCACGCCCGTCCCGGTGCGCGGGTCCGCCGGGCTGGGCATGGTGCACGCGGCACTGCCCGGGGCGCTGGCACCCGACCGGGTGGCGTCCATCCTGGCCGCCGTCCGCGGGGTGCTGCTGGCCCGGCAGGGTCGCTGCGTGGTGATCTCCGCTCCGGCGGCGGTCCGTCAGGCGGTCGACCTCTGGGGTGAGCTGGCCGGCCTGGCCCAGTTGCGCGCCGCGAAGCGTCACCTGGATCCGGAGCACCGACTCGCCCCCGGCCGGCTCCCCGGCGGCCTGTGAGGTCGGGGCAGGGCATCGGAGCTGCGACCCGAGACCCGGAGACGGCGCGACGGTCAGGTCGCGTCGTTGCGCAGCACCAGGACGGCGATGTCGTCCCGGGGCGGCTCCACCGAGAAGTTGATCGCCGCGGCGCGCAGCCGGGCGGCCACCACGTCGGCCGAGTAACCGGCCAGCGGCGCGGCGGCGTCCCGCAGCCGGTCGGTGCCGAACAGCTCCCGGCCGCGCCGCCGCTCGGTGACCCCGTCGGTGTAGAAGATCAGTGAATCGCCCGGGGCGAGCGTGATCTCCGCCGTTGGCGAGGTGATCGTGTCGAGCAGGCCGAGCGCGGTGCCGCCGGTGCCGACGAACTCAGCGCCGCCCGTCCCGGCCAGCAGCACCGGCCGGTCGTGCCCGGCGAGGTGCAGCGACACCGCCAACTGGTCGCCCTGGCCCGGCCCGACCGCCGCCAGCGCCAACGTGCAGTAACGGCCGCCACCGCGCTCGACAAGCGTGTCGTTGAGCCGGGCCAGCGCCTCCGGCAACGGTTTGCCGTCGCCGACCAGCACCCTGATCACGTCGCGGACCAGCCCGGTCACCGCGGCGGCCTGGACACCCTTGCCCGAGACATCACCGATCACCACCAGCCAGCGTCCGTCCGGCAGCGGCACCACGTCGTAGAAGTCGCCCCCCACCTCGGCGTCGTCGCCGGTCGGGACGTACTCGGCGGCGAACCCGATCCCGTCCACCACCGGCAGCACCGGGGGCAGCAGCGACTGCTGCAGCGTCTGCGCCACGCGACGGCGCTCGGCGTGGATCCGGGCGTTCTCGATGGCCAGCGCGGCCCGCCGGGCCACGTCCTCCAACACGGCCACCTCGTCCGGGTCGTGCCGGTGCCGCTGGTGCCGCCCCACCGCCAGGGTGCCGAGCCGCTGCCCGCGGGCGATCAGCGGGACCGCGAAACCCTCCATCGGCCCGCCCAGCGGGATCTGCGCCGCGCTGCGGGACGCCTCGCGCAGGCGGGCCTGGACCGAGTCCGGCCCGGTCTCGGCCAGCACCTTGTGCAACTGCGGCAGCATCGACTCGTCGGCGTGGCTGGCCGCCGCCAACCGCAGCCGACCCCACTCGTCGGTGGTGTGCACAGCGCACCACTGACCGAGTCGCGGCACCACCAACTGCGGCACCAGCGCCATGGTCAGGTCGACGTCCAACGACTGGGCCAGCAGTTCACTCGCCTCGGCCAGGAAGGTCAGCCACACCTGCCGGCGGATGTCGGCCCGGCGCAGCCGGTCGTTCTCCAGGTGCAGCGACAGCCGCTCGGCGGTGAGCACCGCCAACGGTTGGGCGTACGCCGACGGCGCCGCGTCCAGCTCCAACTCGCCGGCGTACGGGCGGTGCACCGTCAGCGGCACCCGGAGCAGCTCACTGCCGGGGCGGGGCGGCCGACCGAAGCGGGCCAGCACCTGACTGCCCTGCCCGTCGCCCCGGTCCAGTCGGATCGTGCCGCCGGCCGCGCCCACCATCTCGGCGACCCGGCTCAGCAGGCTGGTGGCGAAGTCGGGCAGCGGGTCGTCCCCGTACAGGTCGGGGGCGGTCTGCATGAGTTCGCTCATCGCGCTGGCGCTCGGCGCGGACGGGTCGGCGCCCGTCGGTGGGCCGGCGCTGGCCGGTGTCGACTCGCCGACGGTGCCCGCGGCGGGCGGGTCGACGCCGGGGCGGTCCAGCCGGAACCAGACGCCCTTCCCGGTGGGCAGGTACGTGGTGCCCCAGCGGCTGGCGAAGTGGTCGACGAGCAGCAGACCTCGGCCCCGCACGGAGACCTCGTTGATCTCGGTGGCGTCGTTGCGGTCGCCGACTGTCAGCTCGTCGCCCGAGCCGGGGGCGAAGTCGGAGACGGTGACGGTCAGCCCGACCTCGTCGGCGACGACCTCGATGTCCAGCTCGGTGCCGGCGTGTTCGACGGCGTTGGTGGTCAGCTCGGTGGTGAGCAGCAGTGCCTCGTTGGCCAGCTCGTCCAGGTGTGACTCGGTCAACACCGAGCGGACCACGGCGCGGGCGGCGGCCGGCGTACGGCGGTCGGCGGGCAGCCGGACACGCCGGACGGCCCCGTCCCGGGCCCCGGCCGTCGCGGGCCCCGCCTCGGCTGACACCCCCGTATCCTCCACCGTTCCCCTGCCGGGTGCCAAGCGGATCATCAATCGGGACTGTCGCGTCGGTCAGTCCCACCTGCGGCGGGGCACGCCGCTGACGCGTCGAAAGGGCCGGCGCGGGCGCCGGGCGAGGTTTGCGGCGCGCCGTGCCGGCTCGGCGCCGATCGGGCGGCTCGGCGGGGCGATCGATGCGATCTGGCGGGTCGCGCACCCTGGCACCACGGCGTGCGCGGGCACAATATGGGGTGCCGGCGTGTCCGCACGGACCGGCGCCCCCAAGTTGAGCGAGGAATGATGACCACGGCGAAGCAGTCGTTCGCGGATCCGTCCGCGCCCGACCACGAGGCGCTCCTCGGCGAGTTGACCGAGGCCCTGCGACGGATCGGTCGCGGCGACCTGAAGGTCCGGCTTCCCCGCCGCGCCGGCAAGGCGGGCGAGGTGGCGGACGCCTTCAACGAGGTGGTCTCGCTCCAGGAACGGCAGTACCTGGACCTGCGGCGGATCAGCCGGATCGTCGGCCGCGACGGCCGGCTCACCGAGCGGCTCGACGACGAGGGGCTGGACGGCTCCTGGGCGGAGGGGCAGCGGGCGATCAACTCGCTGATCGACGACCTGGGTCGACCCACCACCGAGATCGCCCGGGTGATCGTGGCGGTGGCCGACGGTGACCTGTCCCAGCACATGGCGTTGGAGATCGACGGTCGGCCGCTGCGCGGTGAGTACCTGCGCATCGGGCGCACGGTGAACACGATGGTGGACCAGTTGTCGTCGTTCGCCGACGAGGTGACCCGGGTGGCCCGTGAGGTGGGCACCGAGGGCAAGCTGGGCGGCCAGGCCGACGTGCGGGGCGTCGCCGGCACCTGGAAGGACCTCACCGACTCGGTCAACACCATGGCGTCGAACCTGACCGGCCAGGTGCGGTCGATCTCGCAGGTGGCGACGGCGGTGGCGAAGGGTGACCTGTCGCAGAAGATCACTGTCGGCGCGCGGGGTGAGGTCGCCGAGCTGGCCGCCACGATGAACTACCTCACCGACACCCTGCGGCTCTTCGCCGAGCAGGTGACCCGGGTGGCCCGTGAGGTGGGCACCGAGGGCAAGTTGGGTGGCCAGGCCGAGGTGCCGAACGTGGCGGGCACCTGGAAGGACCTGACCGACAGCGTCAACTCGATGGCGTCGAACCTGACCGCCCAGGTCCGTAACATCGCGCAGGTCTCCACCGCGGTGGCGCGCGGTGACCTGTCGCAGAAGATCACCGTGGCGGCGCAGGGCGAGATCCTGGAGCTGAAGGACACCGTCAACACGATGGTGGACCAGTTGTCGTCGTTCGCCGACGAGGTGACCCGGGTCGCGCGTGAGGTGGGCATCGAGGGCAAGCTGGGCGGCCAGGCCCAGGTACGCGGCGTCTCCGGCACCTGGCGTGACCTCACCGAGAACGTCAACCAGCTGGCCGGCAACCTGACCAGCCAGGTCCGCAACATCTCCCAGGTCTCCACGGCCGTGGCCAAGGGTGACCTGTCGCAGAAGATCACGGTGGACGCCCAGGGCGAGATCCTGGAGCTGAAGAACACCGTCAACACGATGGTCGACCAGTTGTCGTCGTTCGCCGACGAGGTGACCCGGGTCGCGCGTGAGGTGGGCACCGAGGGCAACCTGGGTGGTCAGGCGCAGGTGAAGGGCGTTTCCGGCACCTGGCGGGATCTGACTGACAACGTCAACTCGATGGCGTCGAACCTGACCAGCCAGGTCCGCAACATCGCGTCGGTGACGACCGCCGTGGCGAAGGGTGACCTGTCGCAGAAGATCACGGTGGACGCCCAGGGCGAGATCCTGGAGCTGAAGTCGACTGTCAACACCATGGTCGACCAGCTGTCGTCGTTCGCCGACGAGGTGACCCGGGTTGCCCGCGAGGTCGGTATCGAGGGCAAGCTCGGCGGGCAGGCGCAGGTGAAGGGGGTTTCCGGCACCTGGCGGGACCTCACCGAGAACGTCAACCAGCTCGCCTCGACGCTGACCACGCAGTTGCGCGCCATCGCCCAGGTGTCCACGTCGGTGACCCGCGGCGACCTGACCCAGCGGATCGCGGTCAAGGCGCAGGGCGAGGTCGCCGAGCTGAAGGACAACATCAACCAGATGATCGTCACCCTCCGGGAGACGACCAAGAAGAACGCCGAGCAGGGCTGGCTGGACTCCAACCTCGCCCGGATCGGCGGCCTGTTGCAGGGCCAGCGCGACCTCGGTGAGGTCTGCCGCATGATCATGACGGAGGTGACCCCGCTGGTCGACGCCCAGCTCGGTGCCTTCTTCCTGGCCGACGACGCCGACGGCAGCATGCGGCTGCGGCTGACCTCCTCGTACGGGTACGTGGCGCGCGGGCACGACGTCACCTTCGGGCCGGGTGAAGGGCTGGTCGGTCAGACGGCGCTCTCCCGTCGCACGATCCGGGTCAGCGCCCCGCCGAACAGTCGCCTCACCCTGCGCTCCGGCCTGGCCGAGACGCCCCCGACCGATCTGGTGGTGCTGCCCGTCCTGTTCGAGGGTGAGCTGCTCGGGGTGATCGAGTTCGCCAGCGTGTCGGCCTTCTCCGAGCTGCACCTGTCGTTCCTGGAGCGGCTGGTGCTCACCATCGGCATCGCCGTCAACACCATCCAGGCCAACCGGCGTACGGAGGAACTGCTGGCCCAGTCGCAGCGGCTGGCGCACGAGATGCAGGAGCAGTCGGCGGAGTTGCAGCGCACCAACGCCGAGCTGGAGGAGAAGGCCACGCTGCTGTCCGAGCAGAAGGGCAACATCGAGACGAAGAACCGGGAGATCGAGCTGGCCCGGCTGGGCCTGGAGGAGAAGGCGCAGCAGCTGACCCGGGCGTCGGCGTACAAGTCGGAGTTCCTGGCCAACATGAGCCACGAGCTGCGGACCCCGCTGAACTCGTTGCTGCTGCTGGCCCGTCTGCTGGCCGAGAACTCGGAGCAGAACCTCAGCCCGAAGCAGATCGAGTTCGCCCGGACCATCCACGGGTCCGGCTCCGACCTGCTCCGTCTGATCGACGACATCCTCGACCTGTCGAAGATCGAGGCGGGTCGGATGGACGTCGAGCCGACCGAGATCCGCTTCACCGAGCTGCGCGGCTACGTCGAGCAGGCGTTCGCGCCGCAGGCCGAGGAGAAGAACCTGGACTTCCAGGTACGGGTGAGCAAGGATCTGCCGCCGGCGTTGGTGACCGACCCGCAGCGGTTGCAGCAGATCCTGCGCAACCTGCTCTCCAACGCGGTGAAGTTCACCGACAACGGTGCGGTGACGCTGCGGATCGCCCCGGCCGCGGAGAACGCGGTCTTCGACGTCCCGGCGCTGACGAACGCCCAGCAGGTGATCGCGTTCACCGTGATCGACACCGGGATCGGCATCTCCGACGACAAGTTGTCGATCATCTTCGAGGCGTTCCAGCAGGCCGACGGCACGACAAGTCGCCGGTACGGCGGCACCGGCCTGGGTCTGTCGATCAGCCGCGATCTGGCCCGACTGATCGGCGGCACCATCACCGTCTCGTCCGCGCCCGGTCAGGGGTCGACGTTCACCCTGTTCGTGCCGCAGGTGCTGGCCCCGGACGCCGTGGTCGCGCCGCAGACCCCGTCCCCGCAGCGGGCCGGCCTGCCGTCGTCGCTGCTGATGCCGCCGCTGGAGCTGTTGCCGGATCGGCCGGAGGCACCGGCCACCCGGCAACTGGACGGCGCCACCGTGCTGATCGTTGACGACGACGTCCGCAACGTCTTCGCCCTGACCAGTGCGTTGGAGCTGCACGGGATGACCGTGCTGTACTCGGACAACGGGGCGGACGGTGTCCGCCTGCTGGCCGAGCACCCGGAGGTGGACATCGTGCTGATGGACGCCATGATGCCTGACCAGGACGGTTACGAGACCACCCGTCAGATTCGCCGCAACCACCGGTTCGCGGACCTTCCGGTGGTCTTCCTGACCGCGAAGGCGATGCCCGGCGACCGTGAGTCGGCGCTCGCTGCCGGGGGCAGCGACTACATCACCAAGCCGGTCGACCTGGACGACCTGATCGAGCTGATGTCGTCCTGGATCAACGGCAGCCGCACCGAGGAGACTTCGTGACCCAGATGGCCAAAGCGCTGCTCGTGGACGACCGGCGGCAGAATCTGACGGCCCTGGAGGCGATCCTCCAGGGGCTGCCGGTCCAGTCCGTGGCGGTGGAGAGCGGCGAGGCGGCGCTCAAGCAGCTGCTGGTGGACGACTTCGCGGTCATCCTGTTGGACGCGCAGATGCCGGACATGGACGGCTTCGAGACGGCGAGCCACATCAAGCGCCGCGAACGGACCCGGCACGTGCCGATCATCTTCCTCACCGCCGCCGACCGGGACGCCCAGCTCGCTCTGCGGGGTTACCAGGTGGGTGCGGTGGACTATCTCACCAAGCCGTTCGACCCGTGGGTGCTGCGGGCCAAGGTGTCGGTCTTCGTCGAGCTGTGGGTGAAGACCCGGCAGCTGGCCACCCAGTCGGACCTGGTCCGGGAGCGCGACACGCAGTGGCGGCGGCTCACCGACGCCGTCGACGAGGCGACGGCCCTGCTCCGCTCGGACGACCCGGAGGTCCGCGACCGGGCGGTGCGGCTGCTCGAACAGGCCCGCTGGGGCAACACCGCCTGAGGCGGCGGGCGGCTCAGCCGGTGGGCTGGTCGTTGCGGATCATCAGGGCGCTGCGCAGGCCGGTGATGTCCAGTACGCGGATCAGGAAGTCGCCCACGTGGGTCAGCATCAGCAGGCTCTGCGCGTGGCTGGCCTTGCGGCTGAGCACGACGAGGGTGCCCAGACCCTGCGAGTCGCAGAAGGTGACACCACCGAGATCGAGCACGATCCGCGGGGGTGGGTCGGCCAGCACCTCGTTGACGACGGTGGAGAGCTGCGCCGCCGTGAGCATGTCGATCTCACCGGCCAGGCGCAGCACTGCTTCGTCGCCCGTCCGGTGTAGCGTGATGGACAGTTCGGCACGATCCACCCGATCAGCCTAGCGCGATCCGACCGACCTGGCCTGTCGAGGCCGTGAGCATGGTCGTCGAGGCCACGAGGGTCCCCTTCTCGGCGCTGCCGAGGGGCGCGGGTCATGGGTGAGCCGGGTAACCCGACAACGGGGTGGCTGCTGGTGGGCCGTCTGGCGCTGTCACAATGACCGCATCGTGACCGACATCTTTCCCGCCGGACCAGGCCGCTACCCAGCCGACGCGCCGGCCTCCGAGGCCCTGTTCGACCGCGCCCGCGCCATCGTGCCGGGCGGGGTCAACTCCCCTGTGCGCGCCTTCCAGGCGGTTGGCGGCACCCCCCGCTTCATGGTCCGTGGTGAGGGCCCGTGGCTGTACGACGCCGACGGTCGCCGCTACGTCGACCTGGTCTGCTCGTGGGGTCCGCTGATCCTCGGGCACGCCCACCCGGAGGTGGTGGAAGCCGTCCAGGCCGCCGCGGCCCGGGGCACCAGCTTCGGCACGCCCACTCCCGGTGAGGTGGAGTTGGCGGCCGAGATCGTCGCCCGCACCCCGGTCGAGCAGGTCCGTCTGGTCAACTCCGGCACCGAGGCGACCATGTCGGCGATCCGGCTGGCGCGCGGCTTCACCGGCCGCTCGAAGATCGTCAAGTTCGCCGGCTGCTACCACGGTCACGTCGACGCCCTGCTCGCCGCCGCCGGCTCCGGCGTGGCCACGCTGGGCCTGCCCGACTCGCCCGGCGTGACCGGCGCGGCGGCCAGCGAGACGATCGTGCTGCCGTACAACGACATCCGGGCCGTCGAGGAGGCGTTCGCCGCCGAGGGCCAGCACATCGCCGCGGTGATCACCGAGGCCGCCGCCGGCAACATGGGCGTGGTGGCCCCCCGCGACGGCTTCAACCAGCAGCTCGCCCGGATCGCGCACGCCCACGGCGCCCTGCTCGTGGTGGACGAGGTGATGACGGGGTTCCGGGTCTCCCGCGCCGGGTGGCACGGCCTCGACGCGTCCGACGCCGACCTGTGGACGTACGGCAAGGTCATGGGTGGTGGCCTGCCGGCCGCGGCGTTCGGCGGGCGGGCGGACATCATGGCGCGGCTCGCGCCGGCCGGCCCGGTCTACCAGGCCGGCACCCTGTCCGGTAACCCGTTGGCCTGCGCCGCCGGTCTGGCCACCCTGCGGCTCGCCGACGACGCGCTGTACCAGCGCCTCGACGAGACGGCGACCGTCGTGGGCAAGCTGGCGTCCGACGCGTTGGCCGCCGCCGGGGTCGCGCACCGCCTGTCGTACGCGGGCAGCATGTTCTCGATCTTCTTCACCGACGCCGACGTGGTCGACTACGACAGCGCGCGCACCCAGCAGGTGCCGGCGTTCAAGGCGTTCTTCCACGCGATGCTCGCCGCCGGGGTCTACCTGCCGCCCAGCGCGTTCGAATCGTGGTTCGTGTCGGCGGCGATCGACGACGCCGCTCTGGAGCACATCGCCGACGCGCTGCCGACGGCGGCGAACGCGGCGGCAGCGGCCGGTCACGGGGGGTAGTCAACGGTGAGTAAGACGGTGGTTCACGTGCTCCGGCACGGCGAGGTGCACAACCCCGACCAGATCCTCTACGGCCGGCTGCCCGGTTTCCGCCTCTCCGAGCTGGGCGTGCAGATGGCCAAGGCCGCCGCGCAGGGCCTGGCCGAGCGGGAGATCGTGCACGTGGTGGCCAGCCCGCTGGAACGCGCCCAGCAGACCGCCGAGCCGATCGCCGCCCAGTTCGGGCTGCCGGTCGGGGTGGACGAGCGGCTGATCGAGAGCGCCAACTGGTTCGAGGGCAAGAAGGTCTCCCCGGGTGACGGGTCGTTCCGCGACCCGCGTAACTGGTGGGTGTTGCGCGACCCGGTGACCCCGTCCTGGGGTGAGGCGTACCGGGTGATCGCCGAGCGGATGTTCGCCGCCGTGCACGCCGCCCGGGTCGCCGCCGAGGGCCGCGAGGCGGTGCTGGTGTCGCACCAGCTCCCGATCTGGACGCTGCGCCGTTACGTCGAGCGCAAGCGGCTCTGGCACGACCCGCGTAAGCGGCAGTGCGGGCTGGCGAGTCTCACCTCGTTCCACTTCGACGGCGCGAAGGTGGTGGGCATCGGCTACAGCGAGCCGGCCGCGCACCTGATCGCTCTCTCCGCGACCGCCCGGACGGCCAAGGGGGCCTGATGAACGCCCGGAGGTGGACCGCGGGTCTGCTCGCCAGCGTCGCCGCGGTGGCGCTGGTCGGCTGCACGTCGTCGAAGGCGCAGGAGAAGACCTGCACCACCACCACCGACGGGATCTTCGAGTGCGCACCGGACCAGCGCTCCGCGCCCCCGAAGCTCGCCGGTGAGCTGCTTCTCGGTGGCAGCTATGACGTCAGCGACGCTCGCGGGCAGGTGGTGGTGGTCAACTTCTGGGGTTCCTGGTGCGCGCCGTGCCGCGCCGAGGCCGACGACCTGGAAGCCGTCTACCAGGCCACCAAGGGTTCCGGGGTGGACTTCCTCGGCGTCAACGTCCAGGACTCGCGGGACAAGGCCAAGGCGTTCGAGAAGGGGCGGGTCACCTACCCGAGCCTCTTCGACCCGTCCAGCCGGTTGGCGCTCGACCTGGACATCCCGCCGAACACCGTCCCGGCGACGGTGGTGCTCGACCGGGACGGCCGGATCGCCGCGGTGATCCGGGCCGCCGTCAAGCAGGAGGGCCTGCAACCGATCGTCGAGCGGATCGCCGCCGAGAAGCCGGCGCCGAACTGATGGGCGAGACGTTCCGGCAACTCGCGCTGGACGGGCCGCTGCTGCTCGCCATGGCCGCGGCGGCGCTCGCCGGTCTGGTCAGCTTCCTGTCCCCGTGTGTGCTTCCGCTCGTCCCCGGCTACCTGTCGTACGTGACCGGCCTGGCCGGTGCCGACCTGGAGGGCCGCCGACCGGCGGCGGACCCGGCGCCGACCGGCGGGGGTGTCGCCGTCAAGGAACGGGTCGCGCGGGTCGGCGCGGTCAAGGGCCGGGTGCTCGCCGGGACGCTGCTGTTCATCGCCGGCTTCACCGTCGTCTTCGTCGCCACCGCGATCCTGTTCGCCGGCATCGGCCGGGTCTTCTTCGAGTACGAGCGGCAGCTGGAGATCGTCGTCGGCGCCCTGATCATCGTGCTCGGCCTGGGCTACCTCGGGATGATCCCGGCGCTGCAACGCGAGTTCCGGATCTCCCGGCTGCCGTCGGCCGGCCTGCTCGGCGCACCGGTCTTCGGTGCGGTCTTCGCGCTGAGCTGGGTGCCCTGCACCGGCCCCACCCTCGGCGCGGTGATGGGCATGGCCGCCACCAGCGGGCAGAGCGACCGCGCGGTGGTGCTCGCCGTGGCGTACTGCCTCGGGTTGGGGATACCGTTCATCGTCTTCGGGCTGGGCTTCGAACGTCTGCTCGGGGTCTTCCGCGCCGTCCGGCGCAACAGCCGCTGGGTCACCCGGGTCGGCGGCGCCCTGCTCATCCTGATCGGCCTGGCCCTGGTCACCGGCGGATGGCAGAGCTTCGTGATCTGGTTGCAGACCACCGTCGGGGTGGGCGAGGTGAGCATCTGATGACGGTCGTCGACGACCGACCGGAGACCGTGGCGCCCGCGCCGCGCCGCCGGCCGAACCGGCTGCTGGCCCTGCTGCGCAACTCGTGGCGGCAGCTGACCAGCATGCGTACGGCCCTGATCCTGCTCTTCCTGCTCGCGATCGCCGCCATCCCCGGCTCGGTGCTGCCGCAGCGCGGGATCAGCCCGGAGAAGGTCAACCAGTACTTCGTCGACCACCCCGACTGGGCTCCCCGGCTGAACCGGATCGGCGCGTTCGAGGTCTTCGGCTCGGTCTGGTTCTCCGCGATCTACCTGCTGCTGTTCACCTCCCTGATCGGCTGCATCACGCCCCGCCTGCGGGACCACATCCGCGCCCTGCGGTCCCGGCCGCCGGCCGCGCCGAAGCGGATGGCCCGGCTGCCGCAGCACACAGTGCTGCCCGCCCCGCCCGGTGGCACGGCGGCGATCGCCGAGGTGCTGCGCAAGCGCCGCTGGCGCGTCGAGGTGCGCGGCGACGAGGTCTCCGCCGAGAAGGGCTACCTCAAGGAGACCGGCAACCTGCTGTTCCACACCTCGCTGATCGCGGTGCTGATCGGCGTGGCGCTGGGCTCCTGGTACGGCTGGAGCGGCAACCGGCTGCTGGTGGCCGGCGCGGACAACGCGTTCTGCAACACCCGCCAGCAGTACGCCGAAGCGAAGCTCGGCCCCCGGGTGGACAGCGCCGACCTGCCCCGCTTCTGTCTGCGGCTGGACGACTTCCAGGCCCGCTTCCTGGACAGCGGTCAGCCGGAGTTCTTCAACGCCACGGTGACGGTTGACGGCCCGGACGAGCCGACCCGCAGCGCCGACTTCTCGGTGAACTCGCCGCTGCGGTTGAACGACGCGAACGTCTACCTGCTCGGCCACGGGTACGCCCCGGTGATCCGCTACACCGACCGGTTCGGCAACAGCCAGATCAGTGACGAGCCGTTCCTGACCACCGGTGACATGGGCCTGACCAGCGAAGGGTTGGCCGCCTTCCCGGACGCCAACGTCGACCCGGCGACCGGCCAGCGGGCACCGGACCAGCAGATGGCGTTCACCGGCATCTACCTGCCCACGGCACCCGAGCAGGCGCCGTTCGTCCGCTCGCAGTACCCGACCGAGCGCAACCCGGCGCTGAACCTGGTCGCCTACCGGGGCAACCTCGGCCTGGACGCCGGCATCCCCGGCTCGGTCTACGAACTCGACCAGCGGCAGGTGCGGACCGGGAAGGTCAAGGAGGTCGGCACCAAACTGCTCCGCAAGGGCGAGAAGTGGACGCTGGACGACGGCACGACAGTCGAGTTCCTGGGCACCGAGCGGTACGTCACCCTCTCCATCCGGCACGACCCCGGTTCGACGATGCTGCTGGTCAGCTGCGGTGTCCTGCTGGTCGGGCTGATGGGTTCGCTGTTCGGCAAGCGCCGCCGGGTGTTCTTCCGGGTGGTGCCGGCCGACCCCGGGGAAGGATCTCCGACGAGCGGTAGTAGCTTGGTGGAGGTCGGCGGGTTGCCGCGTACCGACTATCCGGGGTTCGCCGACGAGTTCACCCAGCTCATCGCTGCGGTCAAGGGTGATGCTGACCCAGCGGCCGAACGGGCCGGCGTGCGAGAAGGAGCCGAGTGATGTCCGCACTCTCCGACAATCTGGTGACCTTCGCGATCCTGGCCTACCTGGTCGCGATGATCGGCCATGCCGTCGAGTACGCGCTGGGCAACGCCCGTACCCGGGTCGCCACGGCGGCTCCGGTGCGCGAGTTGGTCGGTGCCGGCGGTGGTGTCCTCCCGACGCCGCCCGCGCCGGTCCCGTCGTCGCCCCCGGCCGACCGTTCCGCCCGGCAGGCCCGGCTCGCGGGCCTGGTCGGGGTGGGTGCCACCGCTATCGCCGCCGCGCTGCACCTGGCCGCGCTGGTCACCCGGGGGCTCGCCGCCGACCGGATGCCCTGGGGCAACATGTACGAGTTCGTGCTCACGGTGACGTTCATCGGGGTCGCCGCCTGGCTGGTGGTGCTCTGGAAGCGGCCGTCGCTGCGCAAGCTCGGGCTCTTCCTCACCCTGGTGATGGTGCTGCTGGTCGCCACCGCCGAGCTGGTGCTGTACGTGCCGATCGTGCCGCTGGTGCCGGCGCTGAACTCGTACTGGTTCGTCATCCACGTCTCGACGATCGTCTTCGCGTCCGGCATCTTCCTGTTCGGTGTGGTGCCGGCGGTCGGTTTCCTGATGCGCAGCGGGTACGAGCAGGGCAAGCGGAGCTTCCCGTACACCCTGGCCAAGCGGCTGCCCGGCGCGGCCGGCCTGGAGCGGCTGACCTTCACGCTGCACGCCTTCGCGTTTCCGATCTTCACCTTCGCGGTGATCGCCGGGGCCATCTGGGCCGAGGCGGCCTGGGGCCGGCCGTGGGGTTGGGACCCGAAGGAGACCTGGGCGTTCATCTCCTGGGTGGTGTACGCCGGCTACCTGCACGCCCGCGCCACGCCCAGCGTGAAGCGCAACGTGGCCACCTGGATCGCGGTGCTCGGCTTCCTCACCGTGCTGATGAACCTCTTCGGCGTGAACATCTTCTTCACCGGCCTGCACTCCTACGGCGGGCTTGACTGACAGCCGCAACGCGGTGCGGGCCGGTCACGGAACATCCGTGACCGGCCCGCGTCGTTCCACCGGCCCCGCTCGCGGTCGCCGGTCCCGCCCACGGTCGCCGGCCCCGCTCGCGGTCGCCGGTCCCGCCCACGGTCGCCGGTCGCGGTCCCGGTCCCGGTCGCCGGGGTCAGGTCGCGTTGCTCGGGTGGTCGGCCATCCGGGGCCTTGTCGGGACCGCGCGTCTACCGGGTGGGTAGCGAGGCCCGGATGGTCCGCTCGACCTGGATCGTCACCTGGTAGGACACCTCGGGTAGGTCGGCCAGCTCGATCCGCTCGCCGCGCAACGCCAGTTGGGCGTGCAGCTCCCGGGCGATGGCGTCGCGAAGCTCGACCTGGAGGGGCGAGAACCCGTCCGGGTCGCCGACGACGTACGCATCCGACATGGATCCACTCTGCTCCCGCGTCCCGCCGTTCGGCCAGGCACGGTGAGATGTCCCCGCCGGTCTTGACGGATGTCCAGCCCCCCGGTCGCCGTTGATCCACTCGACTTTCATGAGGTCGGGGCGTCCTGCCGCCGGGGATACCGCACTTTCCTGAAGCCCGAGTGGATCACGCGATGGCCGCCGTCGAGCCCCGGACTGCCGTCGAGCCAGGCGGTCGTCACCCCGATATGAGTGTCAGGGGATGACGCAGTGTTGAGGGATCGCTACCGTGCGCAGGTGGGTCCGGTTACCCAACGTTCGCGGCGGAAGGTGGGACGCAGTGACCTCAGTGGTGTCCACGGCGGCGCTGATCCGGGAGCAGCTTCGACGGTCCCGGCTCGCGGCTGGGCTGACTCAGGAGGAGTACGGCAAACGGGCGCACTACTCGCCGTCGATGGTGTCGGCGGTCGAGCTGGGGCAGGCGGCGCCCAACGAGGCGTACCTGACCCGGGCCGACGAGGTGCTCGACACCGGCGGCCTGCTGGTCTCGCTGCGCGAGCTGGGCCGGCGCGACGGCGAACCGGTCTGGTTCCGCCCCTGGCTGGAGGTCGAACGGGTCGCCACCCAGCTGCGCTGCTTCGAGGCGACGATGATTCCCGGGCTGTTGCAGACCGCCGACTACGCCCGGGCGGTGTTCCGGCTCGACCTGGGCCTCACCGCCGATCGCATCGAGGAGTTGGTGGCGGCCCGGTTGGAGCGGCAGACGATCCTCGACCGGGAGCACCCGCCGCAGCTCACCGCCGTGATTGACGAGGCGGCGCTCCAGCGTTTCGCGGAGGGCTGCGCCGGGGTGCTGGCCGGGCAGCTCCGACACCTGGTGGCGTGCGCCCGCCGTCCGCACATCAGGGTGCACGTGCTGCCGCAGGGGGTGGGGCTGCACGCGGGTCTCTTCGGGCCGTTCATCCTCGGCCGCACCGCCGACGGCAGCTGGCTCGGCTTCCTCGACAATCAGACCGGTGGCACTGCCGTGGACGACATCAACGAGGTGGCGACCCTACTCGGAAGGTGGGAGAGTCTGCGCAGTGACGCGCTGCCCCGGCAGCAGTCGATCGACCTGCTCGAGGAGATCGTGAAGCCATGGATCTGACCGGAGCCCGTTGGCACAAGTCCACCCGGAGCGGCAACAACAGTGGCGCATGTGTCGAGGTCGCCGACAACCTGCCCGGCCGGGTGCACGTCCGCGATTCCAAGGACCGCGACGGCGGCCTGCTGACCTTCACCCCGGCCGCGTGGCGGGCCTTCGTCGAGCTGGCCCGCACCCACTGACCATCCGCCGGATCCTCGTGACCGCCGTACCCGCCGACCGTCCGCCGGGTCATCACTGACCTGCCTACGCGATGCGGGCCGGTCACGGATCATCCGTGACCGGCCCGCGTCGTTCTGGTGCGGTGCTCAGCTCACCGTCACGGGGGCGACGTCGTTGTTCGGGTTGTCGTCCACCCGGGGGTAGCGCTGGAACGGCTCAACCTTGCCGGGGGCCCCGGAGAGGGTGTCGATCCGCAGGTCGAACCCGACCTTGTGAGTCGTGCCGGCCGGGAAGACCGACCCCGGTCCGTTGCAGTACCAGGTTGCCGGGACGGTCTCGGGCTCTTCCTCGTCGCCGTTCAGCCAGCAGTCGGACGGGGCGGCGAGCACGGTGACCCCGGCGGGCGGGACGAAGAGGAAGGCCCCGACGCCCTCGCCGGAGAGGCTGCCGTCCGGCACGCCCGGACCCTTGTTGCGCAGGCCCACGGTGACCCGCACGGTGTCACCGACGGCTCCGGTGACGGCCGCGCCCTTCGCGACGATGTCGAAGGCGCCGTGCACGCCCCGCAGGTAGGTCTGGCCTTCGGCCCGGGTCGCCTCGGCCGGCAGCACGTCGAGCGGTGCACCCACCGCCCGTAGCCGTAGCGCCTGGTCGGCGTCGCGGCTCCGGAGCTTCACTCCACTGGGGAGCGGGCCGGCGCTGGCCAGCGGTTGCACGGCCTGGGTGATCCGCTTGCTGCCGAGGGTCGCCGGGCCGACAGTGGTGGCGAACCCGTCCCGCAGCTCGTGCCGCTGGCCGGGCGCGAACGTGCCGCGCACGGTGCAGACGACCACGGTGGCGAGCACCTGGTTGGTGCCGTACCGGCAGTTGCGGTAGCTGGCCGGCACCAGGCCCACCGGGAAGCGCATGGTGAGCCGCAGGTCCACGGCCGGCTGGTCGCCGGCGTTGACCACGGCCACCGGGACGGGAAGGGTGTCGCCCACCTGCACGCCGGTCACGGTCTCGTCGACCAGGTCGAGCAGGTTGGGCCCGGATCGCACGGTGACGGTCGCCTGCTGGGTGTACGCCTCGGTCTGCTCGCCGAGCGGCGTGTAGTCGAGGGTGCCGCTCGCGCCGTCGAGGGCGCCGGGCGCGGGCCGGAACACCACCGGCACGGTGCCGGTGAGCGTGCCGAACTCGTCGACGGCCGTCGGCGGCATCGGGCAGGTCACCGAGGTGCCCTCGGTGACGCAGAAGTCGGGGAAGGCGGCGGTGGCCACGCCCGCCAGGCCGGTCAGGTCGATGGTCACCCGGGGCTGGCTGGCCCCGGTGCTGGTCAGGGTCAGCGGCATTGTGCGGCCGGGAGCGTCGGGGCCGCCGACGGTGACGTCATCAAGCCATCCGCTGACCCAGCCGGGGTCGTCCTCGGCCGCAGCCGGGCCAGCCGCCACACCGACTGCTGCGGTGCCGACGAGCAGCGCTGTCACGCCACGCAGAAGCCGACCACGGGCAACGCGCACAGATCTCATTGATCTCCTTGCTGAGGGGTGAGCCGATCGGAAGACGTCAGGTCTGCAACACCCCGGACCCGACCGGCATCCATGATCTTAGGGATCGCCTGTGACAGTTTCTGATCGGCCGAGCGGGTCGTGATCTCCGTCGAAACAGGACATGGTCGGGTGCCCGCGGCACCCGGTCAGCAACACCGCAACGGCCCCTCCACCTGGGCGGAGGCCTCCGGTCAGTTCGCCCGCCCACCGTTGGCGGGCAGCCCCGCACGGCAGCGGGCGATCAGCCGCCGAACCAGCCGGGCACGTCGAGCCGGAACCAGTTGGCCGCGGCCATCGTGGTGAGGTCGTCCTCCATCGCGGTGACCCGTTGAGGGCCGAGGGTGTCGGCCCACTGTGCCCGCAGCCGGTCGAAGATCTCGGCCGAGCGGCGTAGCCCGTCGGCGCCGCGCGGCGTCACCCGCACCAGTCGGCGTCGGGCGTCGGCGGGGTCGTCGGCCCGCTCCAGGTATCCCACGGCGACCAGCCGGTCGACGGTCTTGCCCGCCGCCTGTTTGGAGATGCCCAGCCGTTGGCCCAACTCGGTGGCGGTGGTGCCGTCCGCACCGACGGCCTGGAGCACGAACCCGTGCAGCGGTCGTAGCTCCGGATGCCCCTCCCGGGCCAGTTCGGCGTGCAGGTCGTCGATCAGCGTCCGGAAGCCGGCCAGCAGCAACAGCGGTAGCGCGAAGCCGGGCCGCGCGGGATCAGGGGTTGCCATGTTCGACAACCACGTTTACTATTTCGTCAACCACGTTGACTATCGTACCGTCCCCGAACCAAGCCCTGGAAAGCAGGTAACCATGTCCGTCTTCACCGCCCACACCGCTGAGACCGCCCCCGCCGCCGCCCGCCGGTCCATCGAGGGAGTAAGCGGCCGGTTCGGCTGGCTGCCCACCCCGGTGGCACTGATGGCCGATTCGCCACAGTTGCTCACCGGCTTCCTCGCCGCCAGCGCGGGCTTCGAGCAGACCGACCTCGCCCCGCTGGACCGGGAGGTGGTCATCCTGACGGTCTCCACCAGTCACGAATGCCACTTCTGCGTCGCCCTGCACACCGGCAAGCTCACCCAGCTCGGCGCGACTCCCGAGCTGATCGCCGCGCTGCGGGCCGGCTCGGTGCTGCCCGAGCCGCGCCTGGAGGCGCTGCGCCGGTTCACGCTGGCCGTGCTCGACCACCGGGGCGCGGTGCCCGACCACGAGCTGGACGACTTCCTGACCGCCGGATACCAGCCCCGGCACGCGCTGGACGTGGTGCTCGGCGTCGGCGCGTACACCATGTCCACCTTCGCCAACCGACTCACCCGGGCACCGCTCGACCCGCCGCTGGCCGCCCACGCCTGGGCGCCGGCAGCCCGCACATGCGCCGGGTCTTGATCCACTCGGCTTTCAGAAAGTCGGCCTATCTCCAGGCGCAGGACACCCCGACTTCCTGAAAGCCGAGTGGATCTAGGCACGCCGCGCCGTCCGCACCGGGCTCGCCGTGGCGGCCATCGCGCGCGTCACAGCACCCGGCTTGGGCCGGGTGGGAGCCGGTGCGGGAGACTGGGCGACATGGCGGCTCGTGGCTTCCCGTACACCGATCTCAAGGACTTCATCGCGGCGCTGGAGCGCGCGGGGGAGTTGCGCCGGATCGACGTCCCGGTTGATCCGACCCTGGAGATCAGCGAGGTGGTCACCCGCACGGTGCGGGCCGGCGGCCCGGCGCTGCTCTTCGAGCGTCCGACCCGGGGCGAGATGCCGGTGGCGATCAACCTCTTCGGCACCGAGAAGCGGATGGCGATGGCGCTCGGCGTCGACACGCTGGACGAGATCGGTGCCCGGATCGGCGCGATGATCAAGCCGGAGTTGCCGGTTGGCTGGTCCGGCATCCGCGAGGGCCTCGGCAAGGTCATGCAGCTCAAGTCGTTGCCGCCGCGCAAGGTGAAGACCGCGCCCTGCCAGGAGGTCGTCTACCGGGGCGACGATGTCGACCTCAACCGACTGCCGGGGTTGCAGGTCTGGCCGGACGACGGCGGGATCTTCCACAACTACGGGCTGACCCACACCAAGCACCCGGAGACCGGCAAGCGCAACCTGGGCCTCTACCGGCTCCAGCAGCACGGCCGCAACACCCTGGGCATGCACTGGCAGATCCACAAGGACTCGACGGCACACCACGCGGTCGCCGAGCGGCTCGGGCAGCGCCTGCCGGTCGCGGTCGCGATCGGCTGCGACCCGGTCGTCTCGTACGCGGCCAGCGCGCCTCTGCCCAGTGACATCGACGAGTACCTGTTCGCTGGGTTCCTGCGCGGCGAGCGGGTGGAGATGGTCGACTGCCTCACCGTGCCGTTGCAGGTGCCGGCGCACGCGCAGATCGTGCTGGAGGGCTACCTGGAGCCCGGTGAGCGGCTGCCCGAGGGGCCGTTCGGCGACCACACCGGCTTCTACACGCCGGTCGAGCCGTTCCCCGTGCTGCACATCGAGGCGATGACCATGCAGCGGAAGCCGGTCTACCACTCGATCGTCACCTCGAAGCCGCCGCAGGAGGACCACGGCCTCGGCAAGGCCACCGAGCGGATCTTCCAGCCGCTGCTCAAGCTGATGATCCCGGACATCGTCGACTACGACCTGCCGGCCGCCGGCGTCTTCCACAACTGCGCGATCGTCTCCATCCGCAAGCGCTACCCGAAGCACGCGCAGAAGGTGATGAACGCGATCTGGGGCGCGCACCTGATGTCGTTGACCAAGCTGATCGTGATCGTCGACGAGGACTGCGACGTGCACGACTACAACGAGGTCGCCTTCCGGGCCTTCGGCAACGTCGACTACGCCCGCGACCTGTTGCTCACCGAGGGTCCGGTGGACCACCTCGACCACTCGTCGTACCAGCAGTTCTGGGGCGGCAAGGCTGGCGTCGACGCGACCCGCAAGCTGCCCACCGAGGGCTACACCCGTGGTTGGCCCGAGGAGATGAGCATGGCGCCCGAGGTCACGGCCCTGGTCGACAAGCGCTGGAAGGAGTACGGGATCTGATGGCCGTCCTCGACGCACCGGCGGCGAAGCCGGGCCGGACCAAGTCCTTCCTGAAGCTCGTCGCCGTCGAGCACTCCGTGTTCGCGCTGCCGTTCGCGTTCCTCTCCGCGCTGACCGCCATGCAGATCAACGGCGGGCGGGTACGGTGGCTCGACCTGCTGCTGATCACCGTGGCGATGGTCGGGGCGCGGACGTTCGCGATGGCCGCCAACCGGATCCTCGACCGCAAGATCGACGCGCGGAACCCGCGTACCGCCGGACGGGAACTGGTCACCGGAGCGGTGAGCGTGCGGACGGCCTGGACCGGCGCGGCCGTCGCACTGGTGGTCTTCCTCGTCGCTGCCGCCCTGCTCAACCCGCTCTGCCTGGTGCTCGCGCCGCTCGCCGTGGTGCCGCTGGTCGTCTACCCGTACGCCAAGCGGTTCACCAACTGGCCGCACGCCATCCTCGGGATCGCCCAGGCGGTCGGCCCGGTCGGCGCCTGGCTGGCGGTCACCGGCACCCTGGACGGCTCCGGGCCGGCCTGGCTGCTCGGCGCGGCCGTGGGCCTGTGGATCGGCGGCTTCGACCTGATCTACGCCTGCCAGGACTCGGAGATCGACCGGGAGATCGGCGTGCACAGCGTGCCCGCCCGCTACGGTCGGCGTTTCGCGCTGCACGCCTCCACGGTCGCGCACGTGGTGACGTTCGCGCTGTTCATCTGGTTCGGCGCGTTGATCGGCCTCGGCTGGCTCTGGTGGATCGGGCTGGCGTTGACCGCTGTGGCGTTCGGTTACCAGCACCTGGTGGTCACCCCGACCGACCTCAGCAAGGTCAACCGGGCGTTCTTCACCGCCAACGGGTTCGTCGGCATCGCGCTGTTCCTCTTCGCCCTACTCGACCTGGTGATCCGGCTCGGCCTGCGGCCCTGAGGTCGGGTGATCCGGCCCGGCCGACGGCCCTGGGGCTGGGTGATCCGGCCCGGCCTACGGCTCCGGGGCTGGTGGTGCGGCGCTGACGGGGTAGCGGGCGCTCTCGAAGGTCCAGTCGATGGTCCCGCGCACGGCGTACGCGACCCCGTCGAGATGGTCGGCGACCGCCCTGTCCAACGCCGGACCGAACGACGGCACCGCGGCGCGCAGCGCGACGAAACGCCGCATCGCCTCCCGCCAGTGCTCGGCCGCGCGTTCGACCGCCTCCGCCTCCGGCAGGTCGAGCTCGGCCTGCAGGGCGAGGACCAGGTTGTGCCCGCCGGCGGTCGTCCGGTCCCGGTCCAGCGAGGCCAGGTCGTTGTACCAGGAGAGCAGGTCGTTGCCGGTGCGGGCGATCTGGCGCAGCAGCGGGTGGTGGTAGACCGGGTCGGGCAACGGTCGGCCGCTGACGAACTCCACGAGCGGGTACGACACCTCCGCCGCCGACGTCGCCCGACGCAGCTCGACGTACTCGTCGACGCTCGGGCGGCGGCCGGTCTCCTTGTTGACCGCCTCCTGCCAGGTGCCGTCGAGGTGTCGGGCCACCGCGTCGGCGAAGCGCAGCCGCCACCGGGCCGGCATCCGGCGGCGCGGCTCCCGCCACGCCAGCACCAGCAGTCGCCGCAGCGGCCCGCTCAGCCCGGTCTGCCGCAGCCGGGCGCCGTCGTGCAGCAGTGCCAGGGTGCCGTTGCGCAACGCCCGGATCTGCCCCGGGGTCAACCGGTTCGGCCCGTCGCAGGCGTCGTCGACCAGGAAGAACCAGGTGAACAGCGCGGTCAGCACCCGCAGGTCGGCTTCGGTCGCCCCGGGGTAGAGCCGCCCGGCGTACCGGGCGAAGGCCCCCCGGGACAGCCGGCGCAGCGCGGCGTCGTCCAGTGGCAGGCCAAGCTCGGGCAGCAGATCGAGCAGCCAGCCCTGCACCCGGTCGGCGTGTGCGGGCAGCTGGGACGGGATCGGACATTCGGCACGCAGCGCCCGGAGGATCTCGCCGGTCGTCACCGATGCCTCCTCTGCGAGATGGTTCCGGTGCGAATCGCCAGCCGCAGCATGTCAGGTCGGCGGGAGGCACAGGTGCCCCGCCCGACATGTCGGACCGTACCGACCCCGGGGGTGCCCACCGGCGGACCAGCCGGACCAGGCAGGCTGGGGGTATGCGGGAACCATGGGTGGTCGGGGTCTCCGGTGCCTCCGGTACGCCGTACGCGGCGGCCGTCATCGGCGGGCTGCTCGACGCGGGCGAGCCGGTGGACCTGATCGTGTCCCGGGCGGCACGACTCACAGTGCTCGACGAGACCGGCCGGCCCTTCCGTGACGGGCACTGGGCCGAGGACCTCGCCGCCTGGCTCGGCCGGGACCTGACCTCTGCGGATGTCCGGCACTGGCCGGCCGGTGACCTGGCCGCCGGGCCGAGCAGCGGCTCCTACCGGGTACGCGGGATGGCTGTCGTCCCGGCCAGCACGGCGGCCTGCGCGGGCGTCGCGATCGGGCTCTCCAAGGACCTGTTGCAGCGCGCCGCCGAGGTCAACCTCAAGGAACGCCGACCCGTGGTGCTGGTGCCCCGGGAGACACCAGTGACCCGCAGTCACCTGGAACACCTCATCGCGCTGCACGACGCGGGCGCTGTGGTGCTGCCGGCCAGCCCCGGCTTCTACGGTGCCGGCGCGGCGGCCAGCGCGCAGCAACTGGTCGACTTCGTGGCCGGCAAGGTGCTGGACGCCCTCGGCGTCCCACACACCCTGTTCCGGCGGTGGTCCGGCCAGCTCGGCGCAGCGCGAAGCTGAGCCGCCGCTCGTGCCGAACAGTGCTGCTCAGGACGAGCAGCGTTGCCGCACGACGGTCGGCCGAAGTGGGACGCGGACCGGACTGGTGTCCGGTCCGCGTGGCGTTGTCCGCACCAGTTCAGTACATGCCGGCGTTGGCCGGACCCGGCCCCGTGGAAGCGGCCGGCCCCACATTGCGTGGCTTTCCGACCTCATCCACCTCGTCCAGCATGCCCTCCCCCTCAAGCAGGGCCCGCACCTCGGATTCCCGAAACCGGCGATGCCCGCCTGGAGTCCGGATGCTTCCTATCCGGCCGGCCGCCGCCCATCTCGTCACAGTTTTCGGGTCTACCCGAAACAGCGCGGCGACCTCACCCGGTGTCAGCAGGCGATCTCCAGTGTCCACAGCCCCCTCCTCGCGTCGACGAAGCCCCCGGCTGAACACACTGCCCCCGGCTGGTGCGTAGCCCAGAGCCGTCATGAGGGACGTATGGCAATTACAGCACCAGGGACATGGCCTGTCCGCCCAAACGCGAAAAATGCACTGAGTGGGGAGTTAGTAATGTTACTGGTGCTACCTCTGCCCTGACCGCCGGTTTTTGAACAGTGACTCACCGCTCAGTCCAACGGGTGCCGAAGGCCGCACGTTACGTGGCAACGGTTAGGGTCACTCTCTGTGGATGCCATCGACCTGAGCCTCGTCGACCTGCTGCGCGGCAACGCGCGCCTCTCGTACGCCGAGCTGGCCCGACAGGTGGGCCTCTCCGCCCCGGCCGTGCACGAACGGGTCGGCAAACTGGAGAGCAGCGGGGTTGTTCGGGGCTACCGCGCGGACGTGGCCCCGGAGTCGATCGGGCTGGGTGTCACCGCGCTGATCGGCATCGTCGAGGACTCCGGTGCCGACACCGACGACATGCTCGAGTCGCTGCGGGTGCTGCCCGAGATCGAGTCCTGCTACTTCATGGCCGGCGTGGAGTCGTTCCTGCTCAAGGCGCGGGTCGGCACGATCGCCGAACTGGAGCAGTTGATCGTGCGGTTGAACCGGACACCGGGGGTCGCCTCCACCCGTACCGCCATCGCGCTCTCCACGAAGTGGGAGAACCGCCCGCAGCCGGTCGGCCCGACCGCGACCTGACCATCCCGTACCCCTGGTGTCGCCCGGTCGACCGGCGGTAGCGTGCGCCGATGACCCCTCCGGCGCGTCCCGTGGCCGTGGTGACCGGCGCCGCCGGGGGCCTGGGCCGCGCCATCGCCACCGCGCTGCACGCCGACGGCTGGTCGGTGCTGCTCACCGACCTCGACCCGGCGGCGGTGCGGGCCGCCGCGGCACCGCTCGGCGGCTGGTCGGCAGCCCTGGACGTCCGGGACGAGGACGCCTGCCGCGCCATCGCCGCGAACGCGGCGAGCCGGGGTGACCTCGCACTCTGGGTGAACAACGCCGGAATCCTGGTCACCGGGGCGTCGTGGGAGCACGACGCCCCGACTCGCCGCCGAGTGCTCGACGTGAACGCCCACGGCGCCATGAACGGCACCCTCGCCGCGCTGACCGTGATGCGCGCGCAGGGCCACGGGCACGTGCTCAACGTCGTCTCGCTGGCCGGGCTGATCGCCGCGCCCGGCGAGACGGTGTACGCGGCCAGCAAGCACGCACTGCTGGCGTTCAGCCTCGGCACCCTGTCCGACCTGCGGATGGCCGGCTACCGGCGGGTGCACGTCTCCTGCCTCTGCCCGGACGGCATCTGGACCCCGATGCTGCACGACCGGCTGGACGACCCGGGGGCGGTGGCCTCGTTCACCGGGTCGATGCTGACCGCGCAGCGGGTGGCGGCCCGGGTGGTCCGGCTGGCCCGCCGACCACGCCCGGTGGTCAGCCTGCCCCGCTGGCGGGGTGCGCAGGTGCGTCTGTTGGACGCGCTGCCCAGGTTGGCCGTCACACTGACCCCACTGGTCCGCGCCGCGGGCCGCGCAGGTCAGCGCCGCCAACGCCGCCGGTCGGCATCGCCGGACCGGCGCTGACCACCCCTGGTCAGCTTGCTACGTTTCCGAGCGTGACTCATCTCGACAGGTGCGACGAATCCAGCCGGACCTGGGTGACCGAGGCGATCGCCACCGTCGAGGCGGACGCGAACCGCTCGGCCGACACCCACCTGCTGCCGTTCCCGCTGCCCCGCGAATGGGGGATCGACCTCTATCTGAAGGACGAGTCGTCACACCCCACCGGCTCCCTGAAGCACCGGCTGGCCCGCTCGTTGTTCCTGTACGGGCTCTGCAACGGCTGGATCGGGCCGCGCACCACGATCGTCGAAGCGTCGTCGGGTTCCACTGCGGTCTCCGAGGCGTACTTCGCCCGGATGCTGGGCCTGCCGTTCATCGCGGTGATGCCCGCCTCCACCTCACCGGAGAAGATCGCGCAGATCGAGTTCCAGGGCGGCCGGTGCCACCTGGTGGACGACCCGGCGAGTGTGGTGGTCGAGGCCCGGTGGCTCGCCGAGGACTCCGGCGGGCACTTCATGGACCAGTTCACCTACGCCGAGCGGGCGACCGACTGGCGGGGCAACAACAACATCGCCGAGTCGATCTACGCGCAGCTGGAGCTGGAGCGGCACCCGATCCCCGCCTGGGTGGTGGTGGGTGCCGGCACCGGGGGCACCAGCGCGACAATCGGCCGGTACGCCCGGTACCGCCGGCTCGCCACCAAGCTCTGCGTGGTCGACCCGGAGAACTCGGCGTTCTACCCGGCCTGGCTGGCCGCCGACTGGTCGGTACGGACCGGGAAGGGCTCCCGCATCGAGGGGATCGGCCGGCCCACCGTGGAGGCGTCGTTCCTGCCCTCGGTGGTGGACCGGATGGTCCAGGTGCCGGACGCGGCGTCGCTGGCCGCGATGCGCGCCGGATCGGCGCTGCTGGGCCGTCGGGTGGGCGGCTCCACCGGCACCAACCTGTGGGGCGCGTTCGGCCTGATCGCCGCGATGCTCGCCGAGGGTCGGACCGGTTCGGTGGTCACCCTGATCTGCGACCCCGGCGACCGGTACGCCGACACGTACTACGCCGACGACTGGGTGAGCGCCCAGGGCCTCGACCTGACCCCGCACCTGGCCACGATCGACCGCTTCCTGGCCACCGGAGTCTGGCCCGGCTGAACCGCCAAGCGGGCCGTGGCCGGGCTCGGTGTCGGTCAGCGGGGGTCGATCCGTTCGGCCAGCCCGGGGTAGCGCACCACATAGCCGCTGTCGTCCAGATCGATGTCGGCGGTGAAGGTGCCGCTGGCGAAGCGCATCCGCCCCGGCCCGAGCCCGGTGTAGATCTGCTCGGCCGGCACCACCTCCAGGCCGGGCAGCAGCACCCAGGCGACGGTGATCCGGTGGGCCACGTCGGCGGGCTCGGCCGCCATCCTGAGCCGGTGATACGGCAGGGCGTTGAACAGCGGCGAGCCGCTCAGGTCGACGTCGAGCGCGTCGGCCAGTCGGTCCGGGTCGTCGGTGCCGGGCAGCCCGGCCCGGGGATGACCGGCCACGACGAGGGCCGCGTCCAGGTCGCCCTGCTCGGCGGTGGTGACCCGCCACCGGCCCACGGCCCGCTCCAGCGTCACCCGGCGCAGCCAGCCGGGACCCTCGGCCTCGACCTCGACCCGCGCGGTGGCCCAGTCCGGCGTGGTGGTCAGCTGGTAGCGGGCGGTCCACGGGACCGGGTCCACGGCGAGCAGCGTGCCCCTGGCCGCCAACCCGTGGCCGTCGTCGAGCAGGACCTGCTCGCTGCCGGCGGTGTCCGTCCGGGACCAGAAGATTGACTTCGGCATGGTCGGCATGAGCCGGACGTTACGCGACCCGGTCGGCATCGGCAGGGCATGCGCGAACGCCGCCGCGAAGCCTGGGCTTCGCGACGGCGTTCGGTGGATCAATCAGTGGGTACGCGCTGGCGGTCGCCCGCCGAAACCGCGCCGGTCGTCGCGCGGCCGGTCATCGCGCTGCCGGTCGTCACGGGGCCGGTCGTCGCGGACCCGGCTCTCCGGGCGGAAACCACCGCGAGCGTCCCGGTCGCCGAAGCGCCGCTCACCCTGCGGCCGGTCGCCGAAGCGCCGCTCGCCGGTCGGCCGATCGCCCCGACCGTCCCGGTCACCGAACTGCGGCCGGTCCCCGAACCGACGCTCGCCCTGCGGCCGGTCGCCGTACCCCCGGGTGTCCCGATCGGCGTAACGCCGCTCGCCCTGCGGGCGGTCGCCGTAGCCACGGTCGCCCTGCGGGCGGTCGCCCTGGGCCCGGTCGCCGAAGCGACGCTCGCCGGTGGGCCGGTCGCCGAAGCGTCGGTCACCCTGCGGGCGGTCGCCGTAGCCACGGTCACCCTGCGGGCGGTCGCCGAAGCGGCGCTCGCTGGTGGGCCGGTCGCCGTAGCGGCGGTCGCCCTGCGGCCGATCGCCGTAGCCCCGGTCGCCCTGCGGGCGGTCGCCCTGGGCCCGGTCGCCGAAGCGGCGCTCGCCGGTGGGCCGGTCGCCGAAGCGCCGGTCGCCCTGCGGGCGGTCGCCGTAGCGACGCTCGCCGCCTGAGCGGTCACCGAACCGACGCGGGCCGCCGGCCCGGTCGTCGAACCGGCGCGAGCCGCCGGAGCGGTCGCCGTAGCCCCGGGGCTCCGCCTCGACGCGGACCGGGACGCCACTGGGCTCGCGGGCGCCGACCAGCTCGGCCAACGCCGCGTCACCGACCCGGACCCGGGTCTCGGCCGGCGCGACGCCGGCCTTCTCCATCATCGCCAGGGTGGTACGGCGCTGCTTCGGCAGCACCAACGTGGCGACCGCACCAGACTCGCCGGCCCGGGCGGTACGACCCGCACGGTGCAGGTAGTCCTTCGGGTCCTTCGGCGGGTCGACGTGCAGCACCAGGGTGACTCCGTCGACGTGGATGCCCCGCGCCGCCACGTCCGTGGCGACCAGCACGTTCATCCGGCCCTCGCGGAACTCGGCAAGCGTCTTGGTGCGCATCCGCTGGGTCTTGCCGCCGTGCAGCCCACCGGCGCGTACGCCGACGGCCGCGAGCTGCTCGACCAGCCGGTCCACCCCGAGCTGGGTACGGGCGAAGACCATCGTCCGGCCGTCCCGGGCGGCGATCGAGGCCGCCACCGGGAACTTCTCGTGCGGCGGGATCAACAGCATGTGGTGGTCCATGGTGGACACCGAGGCGGTGGACGGCGCGGTGGAGTGGGTGACCGGGTCGGTCATGAACCGCTTGACCAACGCGTCGACGTCACCGTCCAGGGTGGCCGAGAAGAGCAGCCGCTGACCGTTCGCCGGCGTCTTCGCCAGCAGCTCGGTCACCTCGGGCAGGAAGCCCATGTCGGCCATCTGGTCGGCCTCGTCGAGCACCGTGACCTCGACGTCGTCGAGCTGGCAGATGCCCCGCTCGATGAGGTCGCCGAGCCGCCCCGGGGTGGCCACGATGATCTCCACACCGCGACGCAGCGCGTCGATCTGACGGTCGTACGGAACGCCGCCGACGGCGGTCTTGAGGAAGATGCCGACGGCCTTGCCCAGCGGCACCAGAGCGTCGTTGACCTGCATGGCCAGCTCTCGGGTGGGCACCAGCACCAGGGCGCGCGGGCGCATCGGCCGGGCCCGGTTGCGGTCGGCCAGCCGAGCGATCATCGGCAGGCCGAAGGCGAGCGTCTTGCCGGAACCGGTCTGCCCCCGACCCAGCACGTCGCGGCCGGCGAGCGCGTCCGGAAGGGTGGCCCGCTGGATCTCGAACGGGCTGGTGATGCCCTGCTGCGCCAGTGCGCGGACCAGCGGGTCGGGCAGGCCGAGGGTAGTGAAACTGATCGGGTCGGCGGTCTCCGTCGGCACGGGCTCGGCCTGCGGGGTGGCGGCCTCGCCCGGAGCGACGTCGAGCTGCTCCCGTGCGGTGTCGGCCGCCGGGACTGAGTTGAAAACGGACGTAACGGTGCTGGGGTCAGCAGAGGTGGTCAACAAAAACCTTTCGAGCGGGGCGCATCTTCGCGATGGCCTGCCGCGGCTGTGCCGCCGGATCGCCCGCAAGATCGCCCAGGGGCGCACACCACGCGCGCCGGGTCAGTGATCTCATCCAGTGTACGGCGGTCCGGCGAAGCCGCCAGCCGGTTGTCCGACCGTAGTGGGCGGACTCACCATCGCTGGCGCTCGCTGGCTCACCCGTTGAGCACGCTGCCCACCAGACCGTCCAGGGCGTCGCCGGCGAGCAGGACGACCGCGACGCTGATCGCCACCAGCAGCCCCAGAGCGGCGGCCAGGACGATCATCACCCGGGCGTTGCTGGACCGTTCGGTCGGCGTGTCGGACCAGCCCTGGGCCAGGATGTGCCCGGTCAACGAGCCGGAGGTCTCCACCGCGTTGGCGGGTATCGCGACAGTGGTGAATCCGGCCCCCTCGCCGTTGCCGTAGACGGTGCCGGCCAGGTCGGAGCCGCCGTCGTGCCGCACACCACGGGTGCCGGCCGTAACCCGTCCGGCGGAACCGGCCGGAGGGCCGCTCGGCGGCGCGGTCGTCCGGGAGTTCATGGTGCTGTTCCGGGTCGACGACGGAGCCCCGGTGGTCGACGGCGGCCAGCTCGGCAGCGCTGGCGCGGGAACCACCGGCGGTGCGGAGGCGGCTGGCGGGGCCCATCCGCCGGCGGACATCGGGCGGGTCGCCCCACCGGTGGGTGACCACCCGGATGGCGGTGCGGAGACCGACGCGGTGGCCCGTACGCCGGGCGTGTCGGTCATCGCCGGTGGCGGCGGAAACGGCGGTGCCGGCATCGGGCCGGGCGGGGCTGGCGGTGCCGGCACCGGCGGACCGGGTGGCGGCAGCGGCGGGCTCGGGACGGGCGGCGACGGCGGGCCGGGAATGGGCGGCACCGGCGAGGGCGGCGGGATGGGCGGGCCCGGAACGGGCGGAACCGGACCGGGCGGCGGCGTTGGGCGGGGGTTCGGCGTCGGCGTCGGCCCGGGCGGGTACGGACCCGGGGCCGGTGCGGGCTCCGGCTCGGGTGGCGGCGGCTGCGTCGGCCCGGGGCCGGGTGGGGCGGGCTCCGGCTCCGGAGTCGAGGGCGTCGGGGCCGGCTCCGGCTCGGTGCCCACCGGCGCGGACCGGTAGACGCCGGGCGTGCTCTCCCGAGGATCCGGGCTGCCCAGGGTGCCGGCCGTGCCCCGGCTGCCGCTCGGAACCGTGGCGCTGGCCCGGGCGGGCGCGGGGGAGCCGTGCCGCTGACCCGGCAATGACACGTCGGCCGAGCCGGCCGGGCTGGCCGAGCCGGTCGCCCGGTAGGTGGTCGCCGTGCTCGGAGCACTGGCCGGCATGTCGGCCCGGCGCGCCGTGGCGGTCACGACGCTGGCGCGGGCGCGTACCGGTGCGGTGGCCTGAGCAGGGGGCGCGTCGACCACTGCCGGCTCCCCGGCGTCGGTCCCGCTGCTGTCCGTGGCGGCGTCGGTCCCGCCGCTGTCCACGGCGGCGTCCGTTCCGCCGGGGGCGGCACCGGCGGGTACCTCGGCGGCGGGCGCATCGTCATCGGCGTCGGTCGAGGCGTCCGCGACGACCGGTGCCGTGCTGCTGTCGGCCGCCTTGGCATCGCTGGCGGTTGAGCTGATGTCGCTGTCGGCGGGGCCGCTGTCGGCCGCCTCGGCATCACTGTCAGCGGAGCGGTCGGCCGGGCTGGCGTCGCTGTCTGCCGGGCTGGTGCCTGCCGGGCTGGCGGCGGTCACCGGGTCGGCGGTGTCCGGCCCTGGTGGGTCGGCCTGGTCGACCACGGGGTCGACAGTCTCCGCCGGATCTTTCTGCTCGGCCATTTCCGCCCTCCGCGCCATGCTCGCACCCGGACCCGTGACGTCGGGTCGGATGTGCCTGGTTGTCACGGTGCCACAGATCTCCCCGAGCGGACAGCCGGAGCGGGTCGTGGCGGATCAGCCCGCGTCGCTGGGGGTGGCCGTCGCGCTGCGGGTGCCGGTCGCGCTCGTGCTGGCCTTCGGCGTGGTCGTCGGAGACGCGCTGTTCGGTGCGCTGGGCGGTGCCGGCGGCAGGGTCGTCGGAGTGTTGCTCGGGGTGTTCGACGGCTTCGGCGTGGTGCTGCCGGTCGGCGTGGGCGTCGGGGTGGTCGTCAAGGTCGGCGTCGGGGTCGGCGTCGGCTTGGTGGTCTTCGTCGGCGTCGGCGTGGGCGTCGGCTTGGTGGTCTTCGTCGGCGTGGGCGTGGGCTTCGGCGGCGTCGGCTTCGGGGGCGAGACGGGCGGGGTCGTGACGGGCGGGGTCGGATTGGTCACGGCCGGTGCCGGCACCGCGCCGATCACCCGGGTGGCGGCGTACAGCCGGGACCAACGGACGACCGAGATCTTGACGACGTCGCCGGTGGTGGGTGCCTGCACCATCTTGCCGTTGCCGATGTACATGCCGACGTGGTGGATCGTCGTCCAGCTGCTGCCCGAGGCGAAGAAGAGCAGGTCGCCGGGGAGCAGCGCGCTCTGCGGAACCGTGCGTCCCCGGGTGGCCGCGTACTGGTCGCGGGAGACCCGGGGCAGGTCGAAGTAGTCGGCACCGGGGGAGCGGTACGCCGCCCACATCAGGCCGGAGCAGTCGAACTGGTTCGGCCCCTCCTCGGACCACTTGTACGGGTCGCCGAGCTGGGCGAGCGCGTACCGGACCGCGGCCAGTGCCCGGGGGTGCGCGGCCATGCCGCTGATGCTCTGGTTGGAGACGTAGCCGGCGCCGATCTGCTGCTCGGTGGCCTCCTGCTGGCGTTCGATCTCGATCAGCGCGGCGGCGTTGTCCTTGCGCAGCTTGAGCAGGCTCGCCTCGGCGGCGCGCAGCGCCGTCTCGCCAGTGGTGAACTCCAGCTCGGCGGCGGCGAGCAGGTCCTTGGCCTCGCTGTGCTTCTGGTACGCGGCCTGCTCACCGGCGCGGGCCCGGGACAGCTCCCCGGCCACCCCGGTGGTGCCGCCGTCGACCTTCTCGCCACGGGTGATCGCCTGCAGGCGGCTCAGCCCACGGATGTCCTGGGCGAGGTCGCCCGGCGGGAGCGCGGCGGCCTGCTTGATGGCCTCGGCGGCGGCGGTGTCGGCGGTCTGCTGGGCCCGCAGCAGGGCGTCCTGTGCGGTCGCCAGCGCCTTGCCGGCCGCGTCGAGCTGGGCCTGCGCGTCGACGCGTTTCTGTCGGCTGACCAGCAACGCCTCGCCGAGCGTGCCGACCTGAACCTCGCCGGCGGCGATCGCGGTGGCCAGCGGGCCGCTGCCGATGTTGACCACCGGCGGGACGGGCACGCCGGCGACCGGTGCGGCGCCGGGCAGCTGGAGCGAGCCGGTGACCGCCGGGCGGGAGCCGGTGTCCGGCACGGTGGTCGGCACGCCGGGCTCCGCGTATGCGGGGGTGGCCAGCACCGCTGCGGCGATGGCACCGAGCAGGGCGGCCCAGAGCTTCGGACGCAGGACCGGCGAGATCACCGGGCTCCGTCGTCGCTGCCGTCGCCCGCGCCCGCTGTAGACCATGCCGCTCCCCGTCCAACCGCTCGTCGTCGCGCTCGGTGGGCGCGACCGCCGGGACGGTACCAGTGTGTGTGTTCCGCCCCACCTTGTTACTACCGCACCTCGCCACTCATGTCGATGCGTTGTCGGGTTACGGGAGGCTGAGAGTCTGGTGAAGTGGGTCGCTGCCGCCGACCGTGCCGCCGGGCCCGTCGGCGCCGCGACGTACGCTCGATCCGGACCGCAGGTGGAAGGGACGTGCCATGGACGCCGGACTCAAGCGTGAGCTCGAAGCGAAGGTGTACGCCGGTGAGCGGCTGACCCGGGAGGACGGGGTCGCCCTCTACGAGAGCGACGACCTGACCTGGCTGGGGCGGCTGGCGCACCACAAGCGCACCGAGCTGAACGGCGACCGGGTGATGTTCAACGTCAACCGGCACCTCAACCTGACCAACGTCTGTTCGGCGTCGTGTGCGTACTGCTCGTTCCAGCGCAAGCCGGGCGAGAAGGACGCGTACACGATGCGCATCGACGAGGCGGTCCGCAAGGCCAAGGAGATGGAGGACGAGCAGCTCACCGAGCTGCACATCGTCAACGGTCTGCACCCCACGTTGCCCTGGCGTTACTACCCGAAGGTGCTGCGTGAGCTGAAGGCGGCGCTGCCGACCGTCAAGCTCAAGTGCTTCACGGCGACCGAGGTGCAGTGGTTCGAGAAGATCAGCGGCCTGAGCGCCGACGAGATCCTCGACGAGCTGATGGACGCCGGCCTGGAGTCGCTGACCGGTGGTGGCGCGGAGATCTTCGACTGGGAGGTCCGCCAACACATCGTCGACCACGCCTGCCACTGGGAAGACTGGTCGCGGATCCACGCCCTGGCGCACAGCAAGGGCATGAAGACCCCGGCGACGATGCTGTACGGCCACATCGAGGAGCCCCGCCACCGCGTCGACCACGTGCTGCGGCTGCGCGAGTTGCAGGACGAGACCGGCGGGTTCGCGGTCTTCATCCCGCTGCGCTACCAGCACGACTTCGTCGACTCGGCGGACGGCAAGATCCGTAACCGGATCCAGGCCCGCACCACGATGGCCTCGCCGGCCGAGTCGCTGAAGACGTTCGCCGTCTCCCGGCTGCTCTTCGACAACGTGCCGCACCTGAAGAACTTCTGGGTGATGCACGGGCTGTCGGTGGCTCAGCTGTCGTTGAACTTCGGCGTGGACGACCTGGACGGTTCCGTCGTCGAATACAAGATCACTCACGACGCCGACTCGTACGGCACCCCGAACACCATGCACCGCGACGACCTGCTGCACCTGATCTGGGACGCCGGCTTCCAGCCGGTCGAGCGGGACACCCGCTACAACGTGGTCCGGGAGTACGACAAGGCCCCGTCGCTGGCCGAGCGGCGCGCCGAGCCGCAGCAGGTCTGGGCCTGAGTCGCCACGTACCCTCGCAGTCGATGACCGAGCAACGAGGATCTGAGCAGCAGGGCGGCTTTCCCCGCCGGGACGACCAGGGCCGCATCAGTACCCTGGGCGACCTGCTCGGGGTGTGCCTGGCCGGCCTGGTCATCGGCGTGCTCGCGTTGGTGCTGTTCGAGTGGGGCTTCGCGTCGCTCGGCAGTGGCGAGTTCGGGCACACGAACGGCTGGCTGGCGGTGATCCTGCCGGCCTGGCTGTTCTGGGACGACTTCCGGGCCTGGGAGTTCGGCGCGGCCCGCGTGGTGGCGGCGGTGGTCGCGGCTGCCGTCGGGGTGTTCGCCGGGCTCCTGGTCGCCGGTCTGGGCTCCGGATTGCCGCCGCTGCTCTCCGGTGCGTTGGGGGCGGCCGCGTTCACAGTGGCGTACGCGATCGTCTGGTTCCCGGGCGTCCGCTGGCTGGCCCGGCGGACCGGCTGAGCACTACCGCCCGCCGGGCGGCTCGAACCTTCCGCCGGCAGTGGCGGGCGACGGAGAGAACGGAGTGGTGCAGGTGAGCGCCGCGCTCAAGTACACGCTGGGCCGGATCGGGCTGTTCGTCGCCGTGCTGGCGGGCCTCTGGCTGATCGACATGAACGTGTTCCTGAAGCTGATGCTGGCGTTGGCGTTCTCCGCCGCGCTCTCCTTCTTTCTGCTGCGCGGTTGGCGGGACGAGATGGCCGGGGAGATCGCCGAATCGGCCGAGCGCCGCAAGGCGGAGAAGGAACGCCTCCGCTCCGCCCTGGCCGGCGAAAACCCCCCAAACCCCAATCCCACCGACCCGCCCACCGATTCCCCGCGTTGATCATGAGGTTAGCGGCTACGACACACCGAGTGGCGGCCGCTAACCTCATGATCAACTCCGAAGAGGTGGGTGGGGGTTACCAGTTGGTGGAGCCTTGGACCTTGGGCCAGGGCTTTGCGGTGGGCTTGATCAGGTAGGCGATGCCGCCGGAGCCGCCGGAGACGCCGCCGCTGGCGTTGGTGCGCTTGGTCCGCAGCCAGATCTGCTCGAACTGCGCCCGCTTGTAGACGTTGCGCACCACGTCGTTGCTGGACGAGGCGGGGTCGTTGACGATGACGTCGCCGTCGGCGGTGAAGCCGACCACCACGAACAGGTGCCCGGAGGTGCCGTAGTTGGCGCCGTCCAGTTCGCTGGCGAGGAAGGACTGGCTGGTCACCACGGGGATGCCGGCGGCGATGAAACGCTCCAGCTCGTCCAGCGAGTGCAGCCGGGTCACCCGACCCTCCAGCCCGGGGAAGCTGGCCGCGTACGCGGTGTTGAACGGCCAGTTGCCCGCGCCGTCGTACGCGTAGTCGTAGGTCATCCGCGCGGCGTGGTTGACCGTCGGATCGGGGTAGGTGGGGTCGACCCAGGAGGTGTCGGCCGCCGACGGTCCGCGGCCCCAGTACTCGACCACCATCTCGGTCGAGGTGGGCGAGCACCACGCCTCGCCGCCGCCGTCGTACTCGGGGTAGTGCCCGCTGTGCACGTTCTGCGAGTAGCGCGGCACCGGCAGTTCGACGCCCCAGGCGATGTGCCCGGCGCTCGGCGGCACTGTGAACCGGTCCGGCACTGTCGAGCTCATCGCGCCCAGCATCCGGACCACCGGCGCGGCGCTCTGCCCGGGCGCGCGGTAGAGGGTCAGTTTGAGCTGGTACGACCGCAGCAGCACCCCGGCCGCGGCGTCGTCGATGCTGAACGTGTCGGTCCAGATCGTCGACCAGGGGTCGCCCTGTCGGTTGACGGTGGTCCGCTTGATGTCGGTGTCGCCGGACGCCCAGCGGCCCAGCACGTACCACGGGGTCTGGTCGCCGCTGGTGTAGTTGCCCTGCATCTCCACCTGGATCCAGGTGCCGGCCGGGGTTTCCGCGTTCCAGGAGGCGATCAGTTCGGTGGCGTCGAACCCGATCCGGGTCACCGGTGAGGTCCAGGTGCCGTACTCCCAGGTGCGGGTGGCGCCGGTGTGCGGGTCCGCGTACTCGATGGTGCCGGCGGGGCGGGCCAGGGTGACGCCCGCGCGGGCGCCGGGCACGACGCGGGTGCCGGCCCGGCTGCCCCGGTGCCAGTCGGCGGGCCCGGACCAGTCCTGGTAGGTGATCTGCTCGTCGTGGGCGGGGGTGGGCGGGTGTGCCGCCATCGCGGGCGCGGTGGTGGCGAGCAGGGTGAGCGTGGTGACGCCGGCGAGGGCGGCCGCGCGCAGGCGGGATCTGGCCATGGGTGCTCCGCGGTGTCGAGGGGGCATCGTCGCTGGTCAGTTTTCCGCTTGGAGGGAAGTTTCGCCAGACGTTGATAGGTGGAAAATCATTGCCGCCGTGATGATCCTCCTGGGATGCATAAGGCAGCGATCGATATTGATATGACCATGTGACAGGTGGTGAAGTGTCCTTCACCCAGCGGGATCTCCCGCCCTTCGAGGAGGTAGTCCATGGCCCTCCGCACGCCCATCCCCTTCCGCCGTGTCCTGGTGCTCGCTGTCGTCACCGGGCTGGGCATCGTCACCGTCGCCGCCGGCCCGGTCGCCGCCCGACCGGCACCGGACCGCACCGCAGAGTCGGCCGCCGCCAGCTACCGGGTCCTCGGGCCCCGGACCCTCGCCGACCGCAACGCGGTGGCCCGCACCGGAGCCGCCATCGACTACTCCGAACACGGCGTGCTGCACATCTCGGCCACCGCGAGCGAGGCCGCCGCGATCGGCAAGCTCGGCTTCCGGCTCGAACCGCTCGCCCCGCCGCCGAACGCGGAGCGCGGCGCCGGCGAGATCGGCACCCTGGCCTTCCCGCCGGCCGACTCCAACTACCACGACTACGCGGAGCTGACCGCCGTCGTGAACCAGGTGGTCGCCGACCATCCAGCGATCGCTCGCAAGATCAGCATCGGTTCGTCGTACGAGGGCCGCGACCTGATGGCGGTGAAGATCTCCGACAACGTCGGCACCGACGAGAACGAGCCGGAGATCCTGTTCAACTCCCAACAGCACGCCCGTGAGCACCTGACCGTCGAGATGGCGATCTATCTGCTCAACCTCTTCACCGACAGCTACGGCAGCGACTCCCGGATCACCAACATCGTCAACGGCCGGGAGATCTGGATCGTGCCCACCGTCAACCCGGACGGCAGCGAGTACGACATCGCCACCGGGTCGTACCGGTCCTGGCGCAAGAACCGCCAGCCCAACAGCGGCTCGTCCAACGTGGGCACCGACCTGAACCGCAACTGGGGCTACAACTGGGGTTGCTGCGGCGGCTCGTCCGGCTCCACCTCGTCGGAGACCTACCGGGGGCCGTCGGCGTTCTCCGCACCCGAGACGCAGGCGCTGCGCAACTTCGTCAACAGCCGGGTGGTCGGCGGCGTGCAGCAGATCAAGGCCAACATCGACTTCCACACGTACTCGCAGCTGGTGCTCTGGCCGTACGGCTACACCACCGCCAACACCGCGACCGGGATGAACGCGGACCAGTACAACACCTTCGCCACGATCGGCCAGCAGATGGCGGCCACCAACAACTACACCCCGGAACAGTCCAGCGACCTCTACATCACCGACGGCGACAGCCTCGACTGGATGTGGGCCACCCACAACATCTGGGCGTACACCTTCGAGATGTACCCGGGCTCCGCCAGCGGCGGCGGCTTCTACCCGCCCGACGAGGTGATCCCCGCACAGACCTCGCGCAACCGGGAGGCGGTGCTGATCCTCAGCGAGTACGCCGACTGCCCGTACCGGGCCATCGGCAAGCAGGCGCAGTACTGCGGCGGTGGTGGCGGCACCACTGTCTGGTCGGACACCTTCGAGACCGCCACCGGCTGGACCATCAACCCGTCCGGCACCGACACCGCCACGGCTGGCGCGTTCGAGCGGGGTGCCGCCCAGGCGACCACGTCCTCCGGGGCCAAGCAGCTCACCCCGTACGCCGGCTCCAACGACCTGGTCACCGGCCGGCTGGCCGGCTCGGCGGCCGGTGACTACGACGTCGACGGCGGCGTGACCAGCGCCCGGTCGCCGGCGGTGACCCTGCCGTCGTCCGGCACGCTGACCCTGTCGCTCGCCTGGTACCTGGCGCACGGCTCGAACGCCTCGTCGGCGGACTACCTGCGGGTGAGCGTGGTGCACAACGGCGGAACGACAGCGCTGCTCACCCAGGCCGGCGCGGCCAGCAACCGCAACGGAAGCTGGGCGGTCGCGAACCTCAACCTCACCCCGTACGCCGGCCAGTCGGTCCGCATCCTCGTCGAAGCGGCTGACGCCTCCGGGGCGAGTCTGGTCGAGGCGGCTGTGGACAACGTCACCATCACATCCTCCTGATCGGGTGGGGCCCCGTCCCGCCCCCCGGCGGGGCCCCACCACCCGCTCCCGATCCTCCTGATCCGGGACATACCCCTCACCCTGCGGCGGTCCAACCGATCGTCGCGCGCCGATCGATCCTTGATCGATCCGGCACGTCCCGGCGGTGCGCTACCGTCTTACCGACCAGCCCGCAGCGAAGCCGGTGCGAAACCGGCGCTGTCCCGCAACTGTGATGCCCCACCGACCGGTGGGGACGAGCCAGGTCGCCTGCGGACCGGTCGCGATACGCGCTCTCGAGGAAGGGCGCCTCGTGGGCGGGCGTACGAAAGTCCCTGTCGGCGAAGCACCACACTCCTCGACCGACAGGAGGCCCCATGAACAGACGTACCCCTCGGCTCTTCGCGGCGACCCTCGCGGTCGCCGCGCTCACCCTCGGCGCCTGCGCCGAGAAGGCCGACGACACACCGAGCACCGGCACCGCGGCCGCCGCCTACCCGGTGACGGTCGGGGCGCTCACCCTCGACAAGCGGCCCGAGAAGATCGTCGTGCTGTCGCCCACCGCCACCGAGATGCTCTTCGCGATCGGTGCCGGCCCGCAGGTGACCGCCGTCGACGACCAGTCGAACTACCCGGCCGACGCGCCCAAGACCGACCTCTCCGCGTTCCAGCCGAACGCCGAGGCGATCGCCGGTAAGAACCCCGACCTGGTGGTGCTCTCCGACGACCGCAACAAGATCGTCGACCAGCTCGGCAAGCTCAAGATCCCGGTGTACCAGACCCCGGCCGCGACCACGCTCGACGACTCGTACCGGCAGATCACCGAGCTGGGCACGCTGACCGGGCACGCCGACCAGGCCACCGACGTGGTCACCCGGATGAAGGACGACATCACCAAGCTGGTCAAGGACCTGCCGCAGCGCGCCGAGAAGCTCACCTACTTCCACGAGCTGGGCCCGGAGCTGTACAGCGCCACCAGCAAGACCTTCATCGGCTCGCTCTACAGCCAGGTCGGCCTGACCAACATCGCCGACCCGGCCGACGCGGACGGCAAGAACTTCGGCTACCCCCAGCTGTCCCAGGAGTTCGTCGTCAAGGCCGACCCGGACTTCGTCTTCCTGGCCGACGCCAAGTGCTGCCAGCAGAACGCCGACACGGTCAAGGCGCGCAGCGGCTGGGCCGGCCTCACCGCGGTCAAGAACAACCAGGTCGTGGCCCTGGACGACGACATCGCCTCGCGCTGGGGCCCGCGGGTCGTGGACCTGCTCCGGGTGATCGTCGACGCGGTCGCCAAGGTGCCCGCGTGACAGTCGTCAGTCGGTGACCGGGCCACTGCCCGCGCCCCGGCCGGCCGGGCCGCTCGCGGTGGCCCGGCCCTCCGGGCCGCTGCCCGTCGCCCGGCCGGCCGGGCTGCGCAAGCGTTGGCTGGTCGCGGGGTTGTTCGCGGTGCTCGTCGCGCTCGTCGCCGGGGTGTCGCTCGGCCCGGTGAGCCTGCCCCCGGGCAGCGTCGCCGCCGAGCTGCTCAACCTCGTTCCCGGGGTGCACCTCGACAGCGGGCTGACCGAGCGGGAGATCGCGATCGTCACCGAGCTGCGCCTGCCCCGAGTGGTGCTGGGTCTGCTCGTCGGCGGTCTGCTCGCCCTCGCCGGTGGTTGCTACCAGGGCGTGTTCCGCAACCCGCTGGCCGACCCGTACCTGCTCGGGGTGGCCGCCGGCGCGGGCCTGGCGGTCACCGCGGCGATCGCGCTCGGCGGCGGCGGCCGGCAGGGCACGCTCTCCGGGCTGCCGATGACCATTCCGTTGGCCGCGTTCGCCGGTTCCCTGCTCGCCGTCACGATGACCTACGTGCTCGGTGCGGCCGGCGGGCGACGCGGGTCACCGGCGATGCTGATCCTGGCCGGGGTGGCGGTCTCCGCGTTCCTCTCCGCCGGGCAGACGTACCTGCTGCAACGAAACGCGGACAGCATCCAGCCGGTCTACTCCTGGCTGCTCGGCCGGCTGGCCACCGCCGGCTGGCACGACGTGCTCCTAGTGCTGCCGTACGCCGCGCTGACCACAGTGGTGGTGCTGCTGCACCGCCGCGAGCTGGACGTCCTCGCGGTCGGCGACGACGAGGCGCGCAGTCTCGGCCTGCACCCGCAACGCACCCGCTACCTGTTGATCGCCGCCGCCTCGCTAGGCACCGCGGCGGCGGTCTCCGCGACCGGGCTGATCGGCTTCGTCGGCATCATCGTGCCGCACACCGTCCGACTGCTCGCCGGCTCCAGCTACCGGGTGATCCTGCCGATGTCACTGCTGTTCGGCGGCGCGTTCCTGGCGCTGACCGACGTGGTGGCCCGGACCGCCGCCGCTCCGTCCGAGGTGCCGATCGGTGTGGTGACCGCCCTGCTGGGCGGCCCGTTCTTCGTCCTCGTGCTGCGGACCGCCCGGCGGGTGCTCACGTGAGCCGCGAGCCCACCGCCGGCGCGCCGGCCGTCGCGGTGCGCGGGCTGCACGTCGACCTCGGTGGCACGCCGATCCTGACCGGCGTCGACCTCACCGTCACCGCCGGCGAGTGGGTCACCGTGATCGGCCCGAACGGCGCCGGCAAGTCGACACTGTTGCGCGCCGTCGGCGGCCTGCTCTCCGCGCCGGGAGCGATCACCCTCTTCGGTACGCCGAGTGCCGCGCTGCGCCGTCGGGACCGGGCCCGGGTGGTGGCCACGGTGGCCCAGTCCCCGGTGGTGCCGTCGGGCATGTCGGTGCTGGACTACGTGCTGCTCGGCCGCACCCCGTACATCCCGACTCTGGGCCGGGAGTCGACCGCCGACGTCGACGCCGTGCACGAGGTGCTGGGGCAGTTGGACCTCACCGGCTTCCACCATCGCGAACTGGCCACCCTCTCCGGCGGCGAACGGCAGCGGGTGTTCCTCGCCCGGGCGCTCGCCCAGGGCGCGACGCTGCTGCTGCTCGACGAACCGACCAGCGCGCTCGACATCGGGCACCAGCAGGACGTGCTCGAAGTCGTCGACCAGCTGCGCCGCGAGCATGGCCTGACCGTCCTGGCCACGATGCACGACCTCTCCCTGGCCGGTGAGTACGCCGACCGGATGGTGATGCTCGCCGGCGGTCGGGTGGTGGCCGCCGGGACCCCGTCCGAGGTGCTGACCGAGGAGCTGCTCGCCGCCCACTACCGGGCCAGCGTCCGGGTGGTGCCCGGTGCGCACGGCCCCCTGGTGGTGCCCGTCCGTCCCACCCGCCGGTAGCCGCCCGGCTGCGGCCCTCGGTGCCGAATTGCACCGCAAGATCGTGCTCGAACCTGGAAAGAGTGGTATCCGAGCGTCAGAACACCACGACATCCAGGTTCGAGCACGATCTTGGCGGGAGGCGCCGTCGTCGGCGCGCTGGCGAACAGTTCCGCGCGGGGTCAGGGGCCCAGGTCGATGACGGAGAAGAGGGCCCCCTGGGGGTCGCGCAGGGCGGCGAACCGGCCCGCCGGGATGTCCCGGGGCGGGACCAGGATCGTTCCGCCCAGCTCGGCGGCGCGGGCCGCGGCGGCGTCCGCGTCGGCCACCGCGAAGTACACCGTCCAGTACGCGGGCAGGTCGGCCGGGAAGTCCTCGGCCAGTGGCGGCATCATCCCGGCGACGATCTGCGTCCCCAGCCGCCACCCGGTGTACGTCATGTCGCCCACCGCCTGGTCGTCCGGCTGCCAACCGAACACCAGCTCGTAGAAGACCTTCGCGCCCTCGGGGTCGGGGGTGACCAGCTCGTTCCAGCTCATCGCGCCCGGCACGTTGAACACCTCGGCACCGGCCATGGTCAGCGGCTGCCAGACGCTGAACGTGGCACCGGCCGGGTCGGCGAAGACCGCCATCCAGCCCCTGTCGAAGACCTCGAACGGTGGGACGACGACCTGCCCGCCGGCCCGTTCGACCCGGCCGGCGACCAGCTCCGCGTCGTCGGTGGCGAGGTACGTCGACCAGATCGGAACCTGGTCCGGGATCGCGGGCGGGCCCACGCCGGCCACCGGCCTGCCGTTGAGCAGGAAGACCGTGTAGCCGCCCGCCTCAGGCTCCGGGGTGACCTGGCCGGTCCAACCGAACAGCTCCGGATAGAACCGCCGGGCGTCGGTCAGGTCCGGGGTGGCCAGGTCGGCCCAGCAGGGCGTACCCGGCGGGACGGTGCTCACGTCAAGACCCCTCTCGGCCGGGGCGGCCACGGCGGCCCCCTGTCGGAATCCTGGCACCGTCCCGCCGCGCCCCGGGGAGGAAACGGACGAATCTTTAGCTGAACCGGCGACCCTCGTCCCGTCGGTACGCCCAGCCGGCGAGCGCGGCGAGCAGCACCACCCAGACTCCGAGCATGATCAGCGCCAGCGGCTCCACGTCGTAGTCGCCGACCGCCGCCCACATCAACTCGGCAGCGCCCCGGGTGGGCAGGTAGGGCGCGATCGTCTCGATGAACCCGGGCGCCTCGCCCGGCGCGGAGAGCAGGCCGCCGCCGAACGCCAGCGGCAGGAAGATCAGCTGCGCCACCACGATCGCCGCCTTGCTGGGCAGCGAGTAGCCGATGGCGAGCCCCATCAGCGTGAACGGCACCGAGATCACCGCCACGGTGCCGAGAGCCAGCAGGAACGCCGCCGGGGTGGCCTGGGCCGCGGTCAGCGTCGCGCCGATCACCACGACCGGGATCAGCGAGAGGTAGGTGAGCGCCAGGCCGGCCAGCACCCGGCCGGCGAACCGCGGTGCCGGCCCGGTCGGCAGGGTCCGGGTGTACGGATTCCAGGGCTGGTCGCGGTCCTCGGCGACACCGACGCCGTACTGGAAGATGTTGGCGCTCATCACCGAGAAGGTGACCATCGACGCGGTGGCGTAGGTGGCACCGACCGGGTCGTCACCGGCGAAGGGCACCACGAAGAAGATCATGGCGGCGGCCGGGAAGAAGGCGCTGCCGAAAACGGCCACCGGAATCCGGATGATCTCCAGAAGTTGGTAGCGGGCGTGGACCAGGGCGAGCTGCACTGTCGCCTCCTCAGACGGTGGTGGGTCGGCCGCCGGCAGCGGCGGTGATGGGTCGGCCGGTGCTGGTCGGCGCGTCCCCGCTGGGCGTGTCGCCGGTGGTGATGGCGAGGAACGCCTCCTCCAGTGACGTCGGCCGTACCTCCAGGTCGGTGAACGGAACCCGGGCCGTGACCAGCGCTCGGACCAGCTCGTCGGCGTCGGTGGTGAGCAGGTGCAGCCGACCGTCGACCCGTTCGGTGCGAACCACCCCGGGCAGGTCGGGCAGGTCGTCGGCGACCAGGCTGACCCGGCGTACGCCCACGATGCCGCGCACCGCGTCCACCGTGTCGTCGGCGAGCACCCGGCCCTGCCCGATGACCACCACCCGGTGCGCGAGCGCCTCCACCTCCTCCAGGTAGTGGCTGCTCAACAGCACGGTGCCACCGTCGGCGTGGAAGGCCCGGATCGCGTCCCACAGGGTGTGCCGGGCGGCCACGTCCAGGCCGGTGGTCGGTTCGTCGAGCAGCACCAACCGCGGCCGGCCGACGAACGCCAACGCCACCGCCAACCGGCGGCGCTGCCCACCGGAGAGCCCACCGGTCTGTCGTCGGGCGAGGTCGCCCAAACCGAACTGGTCGAGCAGTTCACCGCGGGGCACCGGGTCGGGGTAGTGCGCGGAGACGAAGTCGACGACCTCGCCGACGCGCAGCGTGCCGGGCAGGCCGGTCTCCTGCGGGGTGACTCCGATCTGCCGTCGGCTGGCCGGGTCGCGGGGGTCGCGGCCGTTCAGTTCGACCCGTCCCGAGCTGGGGCGGCGCAGGCCCACCAGCAGGTTGATCAGGGTGCTCTTGCCGGCGCCGTTCGGCCCGAGCAGGCCGACCAGCTCACCGGCCCGGACTTCCAGGTCGACGCGATCGAGGGCGAGGACGTCGCCGTACCGGCGGCTGGCCTGTTCGGCGCGGGCGAGGGTCATGGCTGCTCCTTCGACGAGGTGGGGTCGAGCAGGGCGCGGATGGTTTCGGTGTACTCCTCGAACGCCAGCCGGCCGCGTCGGCTGAGCCCGACCAGGGTCGCCGGGGTGCGTCCACGGTGGGTCTTGCTGATCTCCACGTAGCCGGCCTCCTCGAGCTTGCGCAGGTGCACCGAGAGGTTGCCGGCGGTCATCGCGAGCAGCTCCTGCAGGCGGGGGAAAGCGATCTTGTCGCCGACGTTGAGAGTCGAGAGGCTGGCGACCACCCGCAGTCGGGCCTGCGCGTGGATGACCGGATCCAGCTCGGTCACGGCTGCTGTCGCTGTTGCTGTCGCCGCCGGGCGATCGCGCCGGCCACCAGCATTCCGCCGCCGCCGGCCACCGCAACGATGAGCGGGTGCCAGCCCGGCCCGGCGAACGCCCCGACCAGGTTGATCACGCTGATCCAGACGCCCAGCCGGAACAGGTCCTGGTCCAGCCAGACCGCCCCGCCGGCCATGTGCAGCGCGCCGGTCAGCCCGACGGCGGTCGCCGACCAGAGCAGTGCCGCCAGGTCGTGTGGCAGGTGCTCGGAGATCCGGCCGAGCCCCGCGTAGATGCTCACCGATCCGAGGGCCCACGCGTAGCCGTACCACTTCCCACGCCGGGCGGAGTCGCCGCTCACCTGGCCGTAGGCCCGCACGCTGACCACCGCCTGGATCGTTCCGGCGGCCGCGAGCAGCACGAAGAGGACGGTCAGCGGCAGCCAGCTCGGCAGGTCGACAAGCGCACGGTCGCCGGGGGTGAACCGCAGGAAGAACAGCCCGAAGCCAACCAGCCAGGCGACACCCCACGGCCAGTAGAGCAGGCGGGCATCGGGATCGAGCCGGCGTGCCGTCGCCGACCGTTGGTCCTGGATCAGCCGCAGCGCCGCTGCGGCGTCGGTGGGTGGTGAATCATCGTCTCGGTCCACGCAAACTACTTTACGGCACAAAGTCGAGGCCGGATGTCCCCATCACGACAGATGGGGACTTCGGTCGCGGCGAGCAGTGCCTATGGTGAGGAGTCGCGGCGACAGGCTGATCCGTCGCACAGGCCACAGGGGAGGGTCCGTGGCAAGCCCGAGCGTTGAGCCGGACACTGCGGCGGACATCGTCGAGCACGAGGGGGCCCTGGTGACTGACGACGAAAGTCAGGCGCGGTACGCCGAGGGGTTCAGCCGACTGCTACCGGCCGACGAGCGGGTGCGCGCGGTGGCCAAGGTCCGAGCGGGCGGTGGGCTGACCCCGGCTCCGCCGGCACTGCCGTCGGCGCCACCCGCCGCTGGTCGGCCGAGTTTTCTGGGTGTCCTGCTCACCGTGCTCTCACCGAACATCACCTTCGGTCGGGCGGACAGCGCCGTCGACTGGCTCTTCTTCGGTGTCGGAGGTCGAGGCCAACCCGACTCCCGGGCATCCGAGCTGCACCATGCAGTGACCGTGGCGACGAAGGGCTTCGGCATCCGTCACCTCGTGCTGGGGGTCACCGACCAACGGCTGCTGCTCGGTGCGACAGCATCCGTCGGCCTGCTCTCCCGCTCGTCGGCGGACGAACGGGCGCAGGCCGACATCGAACTGCTCGGGTCGGTGCCGCGCACCTCCGTCACCGCCCGGTTCGGCAGGTACCGGTTGAACTGGAAGCGGCTGCGGCTCGACTTCGCCGACGGGTCGTGGCTGTCGTTCCACGTGCCGATGGCCGAATCCGGCCGCCCGCTGCGGGAGATCGCGGCGGTCCTGTCAGCCGGCTGACCCGCCGACGAGCGGGGCGGGCAGCGGCGCAACGTGCAGCACCGCCAGCCGGGACACCGCCCGGGTGAGCACCACGTACAACCGGTGCAGCCCGCGTGGCTCGGCCGCGACGATCGCCGCCGGCTCGACCACCACCACATGGTCGTACTCAAGGCCCTTGACCAGTGTCGCCGGCACCACCGTGACCCGCTCCGCGGCCGCCACATCGTCGGCGGTCGCGGTCTCGACACCCGCCTCGGCCAGCGCCGCGCGCAGGCCGTCGACAGCGTCGTCCGCGGCGATCACACCGACCGAGCCGTCGTGCGTGAGCGCCGCCCGCACCTCGGCCACCGTCGCCGACGTCAGGTCGGTCACCGTACGCACGTCCAGGCCGCCGTCGCGGCGCAGCGACTCGGCCGGCGGTACGTCCACAGCGAGCGCCGGGAGCAGCAGGTTCGCGAACGCGACCACCGCCGCGGGCACCCGGAAGCCGACGGTCAACGGCACCACCACCGCGTCCGGCTTGCCCAGATGGGCAAGGGACTCCCGCCAGTCCGTCGCCGCCCACGGCGCGGTGCCCTGAGCGAGGTCACCCAGGAGCGTGACCGAGCCGTGCTCGCTGCGCCGAGCGATGGCCCGGCACTGCATCGGGGAGAGGTCCTGCGCCTCATCCACCACCACGTGCCCGAACCCGGAGAGCCGTTCCAGCAGCCCGGTCGCCTCGTCGATCAACACCGCGTCGGCGGCGGTCCAACGGGTCGCCTTCGGGGTGCGGGCCGGCTTGGCCCAGACGAGCTGCGCCTGCTCGGCGTCGCTGAGCAGCCCGTCCGCCGCGGCGGCGAGCCGCGCCGGGTCGGCGAACAGGCCGTGCACCAGCCCTTCCGGGGTGAGCGCCGGCCAGACCGCGTCCAGGAAGTCGAGCACCGGCCGGCAGCGGCTCATCCGGCGCAGCCAGGCATCGCTGGGCGACTCCGCCCGCCGCGCCTCGGCCTGCCGTTGCAGCAGGCTCACCACCCGTGCCTGAACGCGTTCCCGACCAGTGCCGTACGGCAGCCCCTCCCGGCGGGTCTCCTCGACGATCCGGTGCAACGGCTCCAGCCCGATCCGCCAGCGGAACGAACCGTCCGACACGGTGATCGACTCGGTCGGGGTGCCGATCTGCGCCTGCACCGCGCGCCGCAGCACGTCGGCCATCCGTACGTCGTGTTTGAGCGCGGCCACCGCCGGCGCCTCGACCGCCCGGACCGGCACCCGGGAGATCAACTCCTCCACCGTGGCCTGCTCGACCTCGACCTCACCGAGCGCCGGCAGCACCGCCGCGATGTACGACAGGAACGCCCGGTTCGGCCCGACGATCAACACACCCGCCCGCCGCAACCGCTCCCGGTGCAGATAGAGCAGGTACGCGGCCCGGTGCAGACCCACCGCCGTCTTTCCGGTGCCCGGCGCGCCCTGCACACAGATCGAGTCGGCGAGGTCGGCCCGCACCAGCTCGTCCTGCTCCGGCTGGATCGTGGCCACGATGTCCCGCATCGGCCCGACGCGCGGACGCTCGATCTCGGCGGTGAGGATCCGACTGGTCGTACCAAGCTCTTCGCCCCGATCCAGCCGCTCATCCTCGAAGCTGGTCAGGACGCCGTTGCTGAACCCGAACCGTCGCCGGACCGCCACCCCCTGTGGATCGCGCACACTGGCCCGGTAGAACGAGCGGGAGACCGGTGCCCGCCAGTCCAGCACCAGCGGCTCGCCGCGCTCGTCGGTGACATGCCGCCGCCCCACGTGATAGCGCCGCCCCTCATGATCACCGCTGGTGTCGGGTGCGGTCGGGTCGCTCGTGGTCGGGCTGCCGGTGGCAGTGCTGTCCGTGGGCCGGTCGTGGGTGGCCGCGCTGGTTGGGGTCGTGCTGGTTGGGGCCGTGCTGGTTGGGGCAGCGCTGGTTGGCGCCGGGCTGGTCGTTGCCGGGCTGGTCGTTGCCGCGCTGGTCGGAGTCCCGCTGGTTGGGGTCGCGTCGGTTGGGGCCTCGGCGAAGTCGAGGCGGCCGAAGAAGAGTGGTGTGGTCGGGTCGTCGGCCAGCTCGGCGACCCGGCGAGCGAGGGTGCGACCGAGGGTCTCGGCCGCGTAGGCGTCGCCGGCCACCTGGTCACCGGTGGCGAAGAGAGACTCGGCCCTCGCCCGCATCCGAGCCAACGCCGCCCGCGAGGTGGACAGGTGTGCGCGTTCGGCGGCCAGGTCCGCGTCGAGGTCGGTGTCAGGCTGGGTGTCGAGGTCAAGTGCGGGCATGCTGACGTCCCATCGTTCACATCTGCTGCGCGCTCGCGTGTCCGGGGGCGGATGGCCGGCCGCCCGGCGCGACGACGCCCGTTCCGGTGCAGCTCACCTCGGCCGTCAAGCGGCCTGCAACCCTACGCTCCCCAGCCCGCCGCAGCCAGCGAATTACCGACGCGACCACCCATCCGAGACGGCGTGTTGCAGCGCCGGACGTCGCCGAAGTGACGCGTTGACGGGTAGCACCGCATCGAGATGGACGTGATGCCGAGGTCGGATGCCGACTGATCATCAGGTCCCGCGCCGTGCGCCCCCGCCCTGTCCCGCGTCGCGCCTCGCGCTGCGGGCTGTACTCGCGCCTCGCGCTACGGGCTGTACTCGCGCCTCGCGCTGTACTCGCGCCTCGCGCTGTACTCGCGCCTCGCGCTGTACTCGCGCCTCGCGCTGCGCGCCGTGCTCTCGCACACCGCGACCGCCGTGGGTGCCGTGATCGACTCGGTTTTCATGAAGTCGCGGTGTCCAAGCCGGTGCGACGCCCCGACTTTCAGGAAACCGAGTCGATCAACAGGAGACGCGGCTTGGGCGGCGGGGACTAGCGGATCGTCGTGGCCGCTGGCCGCTGACCGTGGGTCTCGGGCCGTGGGTCTCGGGCCGTGGGTCTCGGGCCGTGGGTCTCGGGCCGCTGGCCGCTGGCCGTGGGTCACCGGCCGCGGGTCGCGGGTCGTGGGTCACGGGCCGCTTGCCGCGGTTCGCGTTTCCTGGTCGCGGTCATGGGCGGCGTGGGCGTGCTCGGCAGCGTCAGCAGCGCAGGTGGTAGTGGTTGCGACGTGGAGTGTGCAGCGGGTCGAGCCAACTGGGCGGGAGGAAGTCAGGGCGACCGTCCGCCGCGATACGGACCGTCCAATCGCCGCGGTGGATGAGCCGGTGGTGGTAGCCGCAGAGCAGCACCGCATTGCCCAGCGCCGTCACCCCACCGTCGGCCCAGTGTCGGATGTGGTGGCCGTCGCACCACCTCGGCGGCCGATCACTTCCGGGTCGGTGTCGATCAATGAGGGGAACCAAGCGATCCACGCCGCGCGTGCCGTCGAATCCGCCTGCTCACTAGCAAAGGACAGACGCCATGTGACCCGAGCGGGACGTGGTGGTGATGGCAGGTTGGGAGGTCTGCCGGGATCATGGGCCTATGACCGAGGCCCGCTCCGATTCGCGCCGGATGACGATCAGCGACCCGCAGGTGATGCGGGCGATGGCCCATCCGGCGCGGATCGCGATCATGGAGTACCTGAACAGCCGCGAGGCCGGCGGGACCGCCACCGAGTGTGCCGAGATCGTCGGGCTGTCGCCGAGCGCCACCAGTTACCACCTGCGGGCGCTGGCGAAGTTCGGGCTGGTCGAGCAGGCGCCGAGTCGGGGGGACGCGCGTGAGCGGTTGTGGCGCGTGCCGAGTGGGAGTGTGCTGGTCGAGGCGGGCCGTGATGCCGGGCCCGAGGCGCGGGCGGCCGAGCAGGCGCTGGTGGAGGCGCATGCGGTCCGGGCCATGGAGCGGACCCGGGACTGGTTGCGGCGCGCCGGGGACGAGCCCGCCGAGTGGTACGACACGGCGCTGTTCACCGACACGCTGGTGCTGCTCACCGCTGAGGAGTTGGCCGAGTTGAACGAGGCGGTGCTGGCGCTGCTCCGGCCGTACCACCCGCGACGGCGGCAGGGTGAGCCGCCGCCGGGGGCGCGCACTGTCGCCGTGCAGTACCGGACGGTGCCGTTGGCATAGGCGGGGTTGCATGAATCAGTTGTGAAGGATTATTTTCGAAGTATGTCCTTCACAACTGACGAGTCGCGCTGGGCGGACGTCTGGCTCGCCGCCGCCGCCCGGGGCACCACCATCTGCGGCGACTTCCTCGCGGCGACCGCGCTGGCACTGGCCCTGCAGGGTGCCGGTGCCGGTGGACTGGCCGTGTCGGGCCTGCTGCTCGCCGCCACCCTGCCCCTGGTGGTGCTCGCCCCGCTCGCGGGCCGACTCGCCGACCGGATGGACAGCCGCACCCTGCTGGTGACAGTCGGTTTGGGGCAGGCCGGCGTCTGCGCGCTCCTCGCCGTCGTCGAGCAACCGGCACTGGTGGTCGGGCTCGTCGCACTGCTGGCCTGCGGGCTCGCGGTGACCCAACCCTGCCTCGCGGCGCTGCTGCCGGCGATGGTCCGCCCGGCCGACCTGCCGCGCGCCAGCGCGATCAGTCAGACCGCCGTCTCGCTTGGTGCGCTCGGCGGCCCGGTGCTGGCCGGTCTACTGGTGGGACAGTTCGGCACCCGCGTACCGCTGCTTCTCGATGCCGCGACCTACCTGGCGTTGGTGGTCGCGGGCCTGCTGCTGCGGACCCGACGCGGCGGCCGGCGGTCCGCCGCCAGCCAGACCGCCGCCAGCCAGACCGCCGCCGCCGCGAGCAGCGAGGCCGCCGCCGGGGGCAGCCAGGCCGCCTCGGGCGGCGTGACAACCCCGGGGGGTACGGAGATCGGCTGGCGGCTGCGCCGCGACCCGCTGATGCTCGTGATGGTGGTGAGCACCGCCGTGGTGATCGCGGCGATCGGCGGCATCAACGTGATCGAGGTCTTCTTCATCCGGGAGACCCTGGAGGGCTCGGCGACCACGTACGGCCTGGTCAGCGCCGCATGGATGGCCGGCATGCTGCCGGGGACCTGGCTCGCCGTACGACTCGCTCGGCGGCTCGACGACGACGGCGCGTTGGTACGCGGGGTGCTGGCCACCCTGGCCGTGTGCAGTTTGATGGTGTTGCTCGCGGCGACGGTGCCGGCGGCGGGTGTGTTGGTGCCGCTCTGGCTGGTGGGAGGCGCGGCCAACGGTGGCGACAACGTCTTCGCCAACCTGCTCACCGCTCGGCGGGTGCCGGAGGCGATGCGCGCCCGGGCGTACGCCAGCTACGGCGCGGCGGTGCAGGGTGGCTCGATGGCGGGCTTCCTGATCGGCGGGGCGTTGCTCGCCGTCGTTCCGCCCCGACCGCTGATCGCCGGCGCCGGGGTGCTCGGGTTGTTGGTGGTGCTGGGCTTCGTGCCGGTCGTGACCCGGGCGGTACGACGGTCGTCGCTGGCCGACGCCCCGGCAGACGGTCGACGAGCGGCCGACGCGCCGGCAGGCGGTCGACAAGCGGCCAACGCCCCGGAAGGCGGCCGAGCTGCCCGGTCAAGTGCGGGGTTGGCCACTTCGGGCCGGCCCGCCGAGCCGGCGCCCGCCGCCGGGGATACGGTCGGGCCATGGCTGAGCGCATCGCACGCCCGCGAGTCGGGCACATCCAGTTCCTGAACTGCCTGCCGATCTACTGGGGTCTGATGCGCTCCGGTGCCCTGCTCGACGTGGACCTGCACAAGGACTCGCCGGACCGGTTGAGTGCGGCGCTGGTCGCCGGCGACCTCGACATCGGCCCGATCACGCTGCTGGAGTACCTGAAGCACGCCGACGAGCTGCTGCTCCTCCCGGACCTGGCGGTCGGCAGCGACGGTCCGGTGCTGTCGGTCAACATGGTCTCCACCCGACCCCTCGACCAGTTGGACGGCGCCCGGGTGGCGCTCGGCTCGACCTCGCGGACCGGGGTGATGACGGCGCAACTGCTGCTCGCCGAGCAGTACAACGTGCGGCCCGAGTACTTCCGGTGCCCGCCGGACCTGACCCAGATGCTGCTGGAGGCCGACGCGGCCGTGCTGATCGGGGACGTGGCGCTGCGGGCGTACTACGAGGCGCCGCAGAAGGGCCTCACTGTCACCGACCTCGGGCAGGCGTGGCGGGACTGGACCGGGCTGCCGATGGTCTTCGCCGTCTGGGCGGTCCGCCGTGACTTCGCCGCCGCCCACCCGGGCCTGGTCAAGGAGGTGCACGAGGCTTTCCTGCGCTCCCGGGACCTCTGCCTGGCGGAGCTGGACCAGGTGGCCGAGGCGGCGGCGCGCTGGGAGACGTTCGACGCGCAGACGCTCGCCACGTACTTCCGGACCCTCGACTTCTCCCTCGGCGACCGGCAGGTCGCCGGGCTGCGCGAGTGGGCCCGACGGGCCGCCGCGATCGGGGAGGCCCCGGCGCTGCCGGAGGGCGGTCCGGAGTTCTTCGCCGGCTGACCCCTGCCGACGGCGCACCAATGGCCCGGGTCGGCAGCGGCCCGGGCCGGCGTCAGCGTGGACGGCTCAGGTGCCGGTGCGGAGCAGCGCCTCGGTGATCTTCTCGCAGTTCTTCATGCCGTAGTCGTAGCCCATGTTGATCGGGTACTTGACCATCACGCCCATCGTCCAGGTGTCGCCGATGGCCAGGCAGTTGATGTGCATCTCCTGCTCCCTGGTCCGGTCGATCCACCCGTTCTTGATGGCGATCTTCTTCTGCTCGGCGGCCGGGAAGGCCTTGCGGATACCGAAGTCGCCGCCGCCACGAACCAGCTTCATCTCGTTGAGAAGCCACTTGGTCCACTTCGGCCCGGCGGCGGTGCCGGTGGCGATGCAGTTGCCCATCCGGGCGGTGTCCCGGGGTGAGAGCGCCGTCCGGCTCCAGCCCTTGTCGGGGGCGACGCTGCTGTCGGTCAGCTCGCACATGGAGATCAGGCGCTTGATCGAGGCGTCTCGGCCGACCAGGTTGTAGAACTGCTCGGCCCGGGTGTTGTCGCTGTCCCGGATGATCCGGGTCGCGTCGGCGAGCTTCGCGTCGCTCGGGGTCTGGCCGGCGTCGGCCGCGCGGCGCAGGTAGTCAGCGACGATCCACGCCTTGATCATGGAGGCGGTCGTGCTGGTCTCGTCCATGTTCTTCGAACCGATGATTTTTCCGGTTCGGCGGTCCAGGACGCTCCAGGCGTACCAGCCCTCGATGTCGAGGTCGAGATTCTTGGCCGCGAAGGGCAGCGGCTCCAGCGACGGGCTGGGGCTCGGTGACGGCGCGGACGGCTGGCGGGCACTGCGGTCGGTGCCGGAGCCGGTGGGCCGGTCGCTGGTGCCGGCGTCGCCCCACTTGGCGGCGGCGGACGACTCGAACGGCGACCCGGGCAGCAACCGCAGCGACACCAGCACCAGGCCGATGAGGATGACCGCGATGGCGATCAGCCGCATCGGGGAGGCGTCGCCGTCGCCACGCCGGTCTCCCCGACGGGTGCCGGCCATCAGAGCTTCCCGACCGGCTGCTGCGGCACCTTGAGCGCGGCACCCGGCTGCGGGGTGACCAGTTGGGTGGCCACGCTGGCGCAGACCTTCGCGCCGTAGTCCAGGCCGGTCCTGATCGGGTAGCGCAGCATCACCGCCAGGCTCCACTTGCTGGTGACGGCGAGGCAGTTGACGTGCCAGTTGCCGTCGCCGTAGATCGGGGTCCAACCGTTCTTGATGCTGACCGGGCCCTGCGAGGTGATCGACTTGGGTAGACCGTCGATGATCCCCCAGCGGCCGCCACCGGAGTCGGGCTTCTGGTCCTTGGCCGCGGTGGTGCCCGTGACCTTGCTCATCTGGTCCAGCACCCACTTCGTCCACTTCGGGCCGGCGGCCTTGCCGTCGGCGATGCAGTCGCCGAGTCGGACCGCGTCGCGGGGAGACATCCGGGTGTAGCTCCAGAAGCCGGTGTACGGCTTGGTGTTGCCGCGCTTGGTGTCGGTCAGCCCGCAGATCTTGATCGCCCGCTGGATCACCGCGTCCGGAACGCTGCTCGACGAGGCCTTGTAGGACCCGCCGGCAGCCCGGTGGACCGCGTTGGCGGCCTTGTCGTTGCTGTCGACGATGGCGAGTCGGGACGCCTCCTTCAACGATGCCGACGGCTCCTTGTCACCGAGCTGTCGCAGGTAGTCGGAGACGATCCACGCCTTGATCATCGATTCGGTGGAGCTGGTCGCGGCCATGTTCGACGACCCGGAGATCTTGCCCGTCTTGCGGTCCATCAGGGCCCAGGAGAAGAAGTCACCCTTGAAGCTCACCGACACCGGACCGGCCGCCAGGGTGGGCGGCGGCGGTGGCGCGGGTGCGGGCGCGGCGACGCTCGACGTGCCGCCACCGCCGCCTCCGCCGCTGTCGTCGCTGGCAAGCCGGGCGTACGCGGTGGGGACCAGCAGGACGCCGCCGAGCACGACTGCCGTGATGGCGAGCACCAGGGTCACGCGAGATCGCATGAGTGGGTGAACTCCAGGTGTCAGGGCCGGGGGGACCGGCTTGTCGTCGGGACGAATCGGGTGCGATCGCCGAGGCCGGGGGAGGTGGCCTCGGTGGAGATATCGATGCGCGGCAGCCGATCGGTTGTCCGGCAGAAGTCTACGTCCGGACCGCCCGACCGCCAGACTTCGACACTAGGCAACCTGCGATAAAGGCGAGTTATGGGGCCGGTATGAGGTTTTTGCAGGGGTTCACCTTTGTTTCGTGGCCCAAGTCACGGCGATGGAAGGCCGCCCAGGTCGCGCAAAGCAGTCATTCGGCTACGGATGGGATGCGCGGATTCCTGTTACACCCCCTGGTGCAACGAGGCGCAAGCTGTAACACTTAGCCTCATGTATGGCAACGACTTCTCCGCCCCGAACAGCGCCCCGGACGAGGCGCCCGGCGGTCTGCTGGGCGAGGTCGAGGCCGCCGAGGCGGAGCTGCGGGCAGCGGCGGCGCGCGGGCGGCGGGGCGGGCCCGCGCCGGACGAGGACCTGGCGGCGTACTTCGCCGAGGTCGTCGACGCCGAGCAGAAGATCGAACCCCGCGACTGGATGCCCGACGCGTACCGGCGGACGCTGATCCGGCAGATCGCCCAGCACGCCCACTCCGAGATCATCGGCATGCAGCCGGAGGGCAACTGGATCAGTCGGGCGCCGTCACTCAAGCGCAAGGCGATCCTGCTGGCCAAGGTGCAGGACGAGGCGGGTCACGGCCTCTACCTCTACGCCGCCGCCGAGACCCTCGGCATCAGCCGCGACGAACTGGTCCAGCTGCTGCTCGACGGCCGCCAGAAGTACAGCTCGATCTTCAACTACCCCACCCTCAGCTGGGCCGACGTCGGCGCCATCGGGTGGTTGGTGGACGGTGCGGCGATCGTCAACCAGGTGCCGCTGTGCCGCTGCTCCTACGGCCCGTACGCCCGCGCGATGATCCGGGTCTGCAAGGAGGAGTCGTTCCACCAGCGGCAGGGCTACGAGATCCTGCACACCCTGGCGCACGGCACCCCCGAGCAGCACGCCATGGCGCAGGACGCGGTGGACCGATGGTGGTACCCGTCGCTGGCCATGTTCGGCCCGCCGGACGGCGACTCCACCCACTCCACCCAGTCGATGGCCTGGAAGATCAAGCGCTTCTCGAACGACGACCTGCGTCAACGCTTCGTCGACATGTGCGTCCAGCAGGCCGAGATCCTCGGGGTCCGCATCCCCGACGACGACCTGCGCTGGAACGACGAGCGGCAGGCGTACGACTACACCCAGCCGGACTATGACGAACTGATGCGGGTGATCTCCGGCGACGGGCCGTGCAACCGCGAGCGGATGGCCCACCGCCGCGCCGCGCACGCCGACGGCAGCTGGGTACGCGAGGCCGCCGCGGCGTACGCCGCGAAGCGGACGAACAAGGAGAAGGTGGCCGCGTGAGCGAGCGTGCCGAGCAATCCGGCGTGACAGGTCATTCGCCTCTGTGGGAGGTCTTCGTGCGGGCCCGGCGCGGGCTGTCGCACACCCACGTCGGCAGCCTGCACGCCCCCGACGCCGAGCTTGCCCTGCGCAACGCCCGCGATCTCTACACCCGCCGTCAGGAGGGCGTGTCGATCTGGGTGGTGCCGGCCGGCGCGATCACCGCGTCCAGCCCGGACGAGAAGGACGCCTTCTTCGACCCGGCCGCCGACAAGGTCTACCGCCACCCCACCTTCTACGAGGTGCCGGACGGGGTGGCTCACCTGTGAGCGAGCGAACCAGTCAGCTCAGCAGCGGGGTGACGGCGTGAACGGGCCCTTCGACTTCACCCTCGCCCTCGCCGACGACGCGTTGATCGCGGCCCAGCGGCTGGCCGAGTGGACCACCCGTGCCCCGGAGATGGAAGAGGACATCGCGCTGGCCAACATCGCCCTCGACCAGCTCGGCGCGGCGCGCCTGCTGCTGTCGTACGCGGGCGAGTTGGAGGGCGCCGGGCGCGACGAGGACGCGCTGGCGTACCTGCGTGACGACCGCCAGTTCCGCAACGTTCTCCTGGTCGAGCTGCCCAACGGCGACTTCGCGGTGACGATGGCGAAGCTGTTCTTCCTGGCGGCGTACCAACTGCCGCTGTACACGGCGCTGGCCGGCTGTGCTGACGAGCGGTTGGCGGCGATCGGCGCGAAGGCGCGCAAGGAGTCGGCGTACCACCTGGACCACGGCGCGCTGTGGGTGAAGCGGCTCGGTGACGGCACCGAGGAGTCGCACCGTCGGATGCAGGCGGCCGTCGACCACGTGTGGCCGTACACCCACGAGCTGTTCGCCGCGGACCCGGCGGCGCCGGTCGACCCGGCCACCCTGCGGCCGGCGTTCGACGAGGTCGTCGGCCCGGTGTTGGTCGAGGCGACGCTCGCCCGGCCGGGCAGTGCCTGGGCCCCGGCCGGCGGGCGGGCCGGTGTGCACAGCGAGCACCTGGCCTACCTGCTCGCCGAGATGCAGGTGCTGCACCGCGCCCACCCGGGAGCGAAATGGTGAGCGTGAGGAGTGCAGCGCAGCGGGTGGCGGCCGGCACCGACCCGAGAACGGCCGTGGCGAGCGTGGTGGACCCGGAGATCCGGGTCATCACCATCGACGAGCTGGGCATCCTGCGCGCGGTCGAGGAGGATCCGGCCAGTGGCCGGGTCACCGTCACCATCACCCCGACCTACACCGGCTGCCCGGCGATGGACGTGATCCGGGCCGACATCCGCCGCGCACTCGCCGCCGCCGGCCACCCGGACGCCGAGGTCCGGACCGTCTACAGCCCACCGTGGAGCACCGACTGGATCTCCGAGGGCGGGCGGGCCAAGCTCGCTGCCGCCGGGATCGCCCCGCCCGCCCCGGTGCCCGCCGCCGGCGTCGTGTCGCTGACCCTCGCGGTCCGCTGCCCGCGGTGCGGCTCGCCGGAGACCGAGCAGGTCAGCCGGTTCGGCTCCACCGCGTGCAAGGCGCTGTGGCGGTGCCGTTCCTGCTCCGAACCCTTCGACCACCTGAAGGCGCTGTGACTGTCACCATCACCCGCCCGGTTCGCCGTCGGCCGGTCTTCCACCCGTTGTCCGTCGCCGCCGTCGACCGGCTCACCGACGATTCCGTGGCGGTGACCTTCGCCGTACCCGAGGAACTGCGGGAGACATTCGCGTTCCGTGCGGGCCAGCACCTCACCGTGCGTCTTCCGGGCCAGGCCGCGCCGGACGGCGCTGACGTGCGTCGGTCGTACTCGATCTGCTCCACCCCCGACGACCTGGCCCGGCGCGGCCGGTTGCGGATCGGGGTGCGGGAGATCCCCGGCGGCGCCTTCTCCGCGTTCGCCTGCGGGGCGCTGCGCGGTGGCGACACCGTCGAGGTGCTGCCGCCGCTGGGCACCTTCACCACGGCGTTCGCACCGGACCGCGCCCGGCACTACGGCGCGGTCGTCGCCGGCTCCGGCATCACCCCGGTGCTCGCGCTGGTCGCGACCGCCCTGGCCGTCGAGCCGGCCAGCACCTTCACACTGGTGTACGGCAACCGCACGGCGAACACCGTGATGTTCGCCGAGGAGCTGGCCGACCTGAAGGACCGCCACCCGACCCGGCTGCACCTGGTGCATGTCCTCTCCCGGGAGCAGGGCGAGTCGCCGCTGCTGTCCGGTCGGATCGACGCCGAGCGGCTGAGCCGGTTGCTGGACACCATCGTGCCGGGCGACGTCATCGAGGAGTGGTTCCTCTGCGGCCCGTACGGCATGGTGGTCGACGTCCGGGACGTGCTGACCGCACGCGGTCTGCCCGAGTCGGCGGTGCACACCGAGCTGTTCCACGTCGACGCGCCGCCGGAGCCGGTGCGCCGGCCCGTCGACCAGGCGGGTGCCGGGGCCGAGGTCACCATCGTGCTGGACGGCCGCTCGTCGAGCTTCACCATGGGTCGCGAGGAACGGGTGCTGGACGCCGCGCTGAAGGTGCGCGGCGAGCTGCCGTACGCCTGCAAGGGTGGCGTCTGCTCCACCTGCAAGGCGAAGGTCGTCGACGGCGCGGTCACGATGGCCCGCAACTATGCGCTGGAGCCCGACGAGCTGGCCGCCGGCTACGTCCTGACCTGCCAGTCCAGCCCGACCACCGACAAGCTCACGATCGACTACGACGCCTGATCGCCTCTCGCCCGCGTCGATCTTGCAGTTTCGGTCGTCGATATGCGTGGAATGCCCCGTGTGTCGCGACAGTACCCGCAAGATCGCGGTGAGGGTGTGGCGGTGACCCGGTTCAGTGCCGGCCTGGCCCGTGCGGAGCGAATCACAGCCTTAAGCACCCCTCAGGGAAGGGGCGCGTCGTCGGCGTAGGCTCGGGGTGTGACGGTGAGCCGGGAGATCGACGACATCCTGCAGCGCGGCGCGGACGGCGGGCGGATCACGCCCGAGGAGGCCCTGCTGCTCTACACCGAGGCGCCCTTCCACGCGTTGGGTGAGGCGGCGGACGCGGTGCGCCGGCGGCGCTACCCGGACAACGTCGTCACGTACCTGATCGACCGCAACATCAACTACACGAACGTCTGCGTGACGGCGTGCAAGTTCTGCGCCTTCTACCGCGCGCCCAAGCACCAGGAAGGGTGGACCCACCCGACCGAGGAGATCCTGCGCCGGTGCGGCGAGGCGGTCGAGCTGGGCGCGACCCAGGTGATGCTCCAGGGCGGGCACCACCCCGACTACGGCGTGGAGTACTACGAGGAGCTGTTCTCCTCGGTCAAGCAGGCGTACCCGAACCTGGTCATCCACTCGATCGGCCCCAGCGAGATCCTGCACATGGCCAAGGTCTCCGGGGTGAGCCTGGACGAGGCCATCGCCCGGATCAAGACCGCCGGTCTGGACTCGATCGCCGGCGCCGGCGCGGAGATGCTGCCCGAGCGGCCCCGCAAGGCCATCGCCCCCCTCAAGGAGTCGGGCGAGCGCTGGCTGGAGGTCATGGAGCTGGCCCACCGGCAGGGCATCGAGTCGACCGCCACCATGATGATGGGCACCGGCGAGACGCACGCCGAGCGGATCGAGCACCTGCGCATGATCCGGGACGTGCAGGACCGCACCCGCGGTTTCCGGTCCTTCATCCCGTGGACGTACCAGCCGGAGAACAACCACCTCAAGGGCCGCACCCAGGCGACCACGGTGGAATACCTGCGCCTCGTCGCGGTGGCCCGACTGTTCTTCGAGACCGTCCCGCACCTGCAGGCGTCCTGGCTGACCACCGGCAAGGACGTCGGGCAGCTCTCCCTGCACATGGGCGTGGACGACCTCGGCTCGATCATGCTGGAGGAGAACGTGATCTCCTCCGCCGGTGCGCGGCACCGCTCCAACCTGCACGAGCTGATCGGCATGATCCGCTCGGCGGACCGGATCCCCGCACAGCGCGACACCCTCTACAACCGGCTCGCCGTGCACCACACGCCGGCCGACGACCCGACCGACGAGCGGGTGGTCTCGCACTTCTCCTCGATCGCGCTGCCCGGCGGTGGTGCGGGAAAGTCCCTACCCCTGGTGGACGTCAGCTGACGGTCGGCAGGTGGCCGTTCGGCTGATCGACGCTCATGCTCCCGCCGAATCGCCCCGGCGGTACGGGTGGTCCCCGCCGCCGCAGCGTCAGCCTGTCCGGTCCGGGTCTGGTGGAGATGATCGTCGGCGGCTAGCGTCCCGGCTCATATCTGGCACCACCGTCGACGTACGGGGCTGTCCTCCATCGGCCCGCTGCGGGTCGTTCATATAACGCACGGCAGTACGGGCGGGATGGGTGACCATCCCGCCCGCACTGTCTGCCCAGCTCGGGCCGGACGGATGAAATCGGGTCCGCCTGCTGGCGTGGGAGAACGGCCTCCGATAGCGTCCGCTCGTTCCGCAACCATTCTTTCTTCCCTACCCCCGGGGGACTGATGACAGCGTTCCACCGCTCGACGCTGGTGCGCGCCAGTGTCGTGGCGCTGATCGCGGCCGGTGGCATCGCCGCCGTTGCCGCCCCGGTGCTGGCGGCCGAGCAGGCCGATCTGGCCCTGGTGCCGCTCAGCTACAACCTGGCCAAGGGCGTGACGGAGGCCAAGAGCAAGCCGTTCAAGTTCACTGTCGACAACACCCGGAGCAAGGAAGACGCCAAGGGTGTCAGTTACACGGTGGACACCAGCAAGCTGACGATGAACAAGGTTCGGGTCGTGGTGCCCGACGGTTGCCGGGTGAACGGCAAGAAGTTCACCTGCCGCCTTGGTGACCTGGCCGCCGGCACCAGCGAGGACTTCGGCATCCCGATCTTCTCCACCGGCGGTAAGGGCGCTGCCGGCACTCTGGTGGTCACCATCCGGTCGGCGACCGAGGACCCCAACAAGGAAGACAACAAGGTCGAGCACGACATCGCCGTCACCGAGCCCGGGTACGACCTCACCAGCTGGGTGCAGGACGTCAACGCGAACGTCGTGGTGAACGGTGTCAACGGTGACGACCCCGACCTTCGTCCGGTGCGGCCGGGCGAGACGGTGCCGGTCGACTGGGCGGTCTACAACGACGGCAGTCGCAAGGCCACCGGCCTCGCCTACGTGCTCACCCTCCCGGCGGGCGTCACCTTCGACACGCTGCCGGACACCTGCACCACGCAGACGTTCGGTGTCGCTCAGGCGCTCTGTCAGGACGACGGCGCGGTGATCCGGCCCGGTGACTACTACACGGCGGACATCAAGGTGACCGTCGGTAAGGACGTCACCGAGCCGGTGCTGCGGGTCGGCGAGCTGGTGGCGCACGGTCTGGACGTGGCAGCCGGCAGGCCCGAGGAGCAGCCGCGGCGGGCCAGCACCGCACAGCGGAAGGCCTTCACCGAGGTCGACGAGGGCGACAACCAGGCGGTCTTCGACGTCTTCGTCGACCTGGCCGTGGACCCGACGCCGACGCCCACGCCCACTGTCACTCCGACGGGGTCGCCCACTCCGACGCCGACGGTCACCCCGACCGGGTCGCCGACCCCGACCGTCACGCCGACAGAGACCCCGACCCCAACGGAGACCCCGACGCCAACGGAGACGCCGACCCCGACGGAGACGCCGACCCCGACGGAGACCCCGACCCCGACTCCTACCGAGACCCCGACCCCGTCGGAGACTCCGACTCCGACGGAGACCCCGACCCCGACTCCTACCGAGACGCCGACCCCGACGGAGACGCCGACCCCGACGCCGACGGTCACCCCAACCGAGACGCCGACCCCGACGGCCACTCCGACGGAGACGACGACCCCGACCCCGACCCCGACTGACACTCCGACGGTCACGCCGACGCCGACCGCGACGGCCACGCCGACCCAGACGCCGAGCGCGACTGTCACTCCGACGCCGGGTCCGAGCGGTACGACGACGCCGGGCGCGACCGTCTCGCCGGGTGCCGGTGGCGGCTCCACCGGTGGCGGCTCGGGCGGTGGTGGCCTGCCGGTGACCGGTGTGCAGGTCGGCCTGATCGGCGGTATCGGCGCGATCATCCTGCTCGTGGGTGGGGCGCTGCTGGTGCTCACCCGTCGCCGCAAGGTGGTGGTGGTCTCGCCGGCCGACGAGAAGTCGACCGACTGACACCGGGCCGCTGGCGACGGCGCGCGGACGAGGCGCGACAGCGACGGCGGTACGCGTCCTGACTGAGGCGTCAGGGACGCAGGCACGACGCGAGGGCGGGGTGGGCGACCACCCCGCCCTTTCGCGTCAGTGGTGCGTGCCACGCCACCCAGCGAGTGTCGATTGGCGGGCGGCTGGCAGAGTGGAGGGGTGAGCCGTACCCCGCAGGGCCAGCGCGCCAGTCTGGACAAGCAGCCGCACGAGGTCGCCGCGATGTTCGACGGCGTGGCAGAGCGTTACGACCTGACCAACACCGTGATCTCGCTGGGGCAGGACCGCTCCTGGCGTCGGGCCACCCGGGCGGCGCTCGGGTTGCGGCCGGGCGAGCGGGTGTTGGACGTGGGCGCGGGCACCGGCGTCTCGACGCGTGAGCTGGCCCAGTCCGGGGCGTACGCGGTCGGGGTGGACCTGTCGCTGGGCATGCTGCACACCGGCAAGCGGGCCCGGCCCGAGGTGCCGCTGTTGGCGGGGGACGCGCTGCGCCTGCCGTTCGCCGACGCGAGCTTCGACGCGGTGACGATCTCCTTCGCGCTGCGCAACGTCAACGACACCGACGCGGCGCTGCGTGAGCTGGCCCGGGTGACCCGGCCGGGTGGCCGGTTGGTGGTCTGCGAGTTCAGCACCCCGGTCAACCCGGTCTTCCGGACGGTCTACCTGTCGTACCTGATGCGGTCGTTGCCGGCGGTGGCTCGTACGGTGTCGAGCAACCCCGAGGCGTACGTCTATCTCGCCGAGTCGGTCCGGGCCTGGCCGGCGCAGTCCGCGCTGGCCGGGCGGGTGGCCGCGGCCGGGTGGGGGCGGGTGGCGTGGCGCAACCTGACCGGTGGCGTGGTGGCCCTGCACCGGGGGATCCGCCAGTAGCGGCGGGCCCTCCAGCGGGCGCGGACATTATTCAGGTTCCGCTAATATCAGGCTTTAGTCCACTTTGCCCCGTACGCTCGACCGCATGACCGGAGCAGACCCGGCGGACCCGGTGGCCGCCACCGACGACGACGCGGCCGAACTCATCGCCCAGTTGCGCGAGCTGGCCGGGGCCGACCCGGTCGAGGTCCGGCAGGTGGTCGCCGAGGTGCTGGCCGCGCTGGACCGCGCGGCGGGCGGGGCGCTCCGCGAGCATCTGCCGGAGACGATCCGGGTCGACGCGGGCCTGGACGCCTCCAGCCCGGCCTGACACCTGACCGCTGTGGACGGTCATGGGGTGTCACATCGGCGAGTTAGGTACCCCTGATCCTGCGCTGGTATGACGCCGGTCATACACTCGTCCCGTCTGGCTTGTGAAGCATTTCACGAGCATGCGGGAGGAGGCGCGAATGACCGCGGTGGAACACGACGCCGACGTCATTGTCGTGGGCGCCGGTCCCGGTGGATCAGCGACTGCGTACCACCTGGCCCGGCACGGCGTACGGGTGCTGTTGTTGGAGAAGACCGAGTTCCCACGGGAGAAGGTCTGCGGCGACGGGTTGACCCCGCGCGCGGTGCGCCAACTCATCCGGATGGGTGTGGACACCTCGCCTGAGGCGGGCTGGCTGCACAACCGCGGCCTGCGGGTCATCGGCGGTGGGGTGCGCCTGGAACTGGACTGGCCGGAGCTGGCCAGCTTCCCCAACTACGGTCTGGTGCGCACGCGACTGGACTTCGACGACCTGCTCGCCCAGCGGGCGGTGGCGGCCGGCGCGAAGCTGCGGACCAGCGTCAACGTGTTGGGCCCCGTGCTCGACGACGATGGTCGCGTCACCGGCGTCGAGGCGGAGGTCGGGCCGGGCAAGGAGCCCACCACCTTCCGCGCCCCGCTGGTCGTCGCGGCCGACGGTGTCTCCGGCCGGTTCCCGCTCGCGCTCGGGCTGGCCAAGCGGGAGGACCGGCCGATCGGTGTGGCCGTCCGCCGCTACTACCGTTCGCCGGCCAAGCACGAGGACAACTACCTGGAGTCCTGGCTCGAGCTGCGCAGCAAGGACAGCGGCGACAACCTGCTGCCCGGGTACGGCTGGATCTTCGGCCTCGGTGACGGGCGGGTCAACGTCGGCCTCGGCGTGCTCAACTCGTCCTCGGCGTTCGGCAAGACCAACTACCGCCGGCTGCTCACCGACTGGCTCGCCAACACCCCGGAAGACTGGGGGATGACCGACGAGGCCAACGCCGACGGCCCGATCCTGGGCGCCGCGCTGCCGATGGGCTTCAACCGGGTGCCGCACTACACGCGCGGCGTGCTGCTGGTCGGCGACTCGGGCGGCATGGTCAACCCGTTCAACGGCGAGGGCATCGCGTACGCCATGGAGTCCGGCGAGCTGGCCGCGGAGGTCGTGGTCCAGGCCCTCGCCCGGCCGGCCGGCCCGGAGCGGGAGCGCGCGCTGCTGGCGTACCCGAACGAGCTGAAGGCCCGACTCGGCGGCTACTACCGGTTGGGCGGCATCTTCGTGAAACTGATCGGCCGCCCCGAGATCATGCGGATCGCCACCAAACACGGCATGCCGCATCCGACGCTGATGCGTTTCGTGCTCAAGTTGTTGGCCAACCTGACCGACCCGCGCGGCGGGGACGCGATGGACCGGGTCATCAACGCGATGACGAAAGCCGCTCCCGCCGTGTAGCGCGAGGAGTGGCCTGCGGGTCCAGCGGTCATCGACGACAGCCGGAACTGTATACGTAGGACGGCATCGGCGCTGGTCACGGCCCCGACGCCGACAAAGATCGACCCCCGCCGACTGCCACTGCGAGGGACGTGAATAGTGTGATTTTCGTCAAGCACCGAGGGCAGGGAAGGACGAGCAGGAGAAAACGATGTCGCTCTCGCCTTACGCACCGATCATCGGGCTGTTCGCCCTCGCCGCGGCGTTCTCGCTGTTTTCCGTCGGCGCCGCCCGCTTCGCCGGTCCCCGGCGCTACAACAAGGCCAAACTCGAGGCTTACGAGTGCGGCATCGAGCCCAGCCCGCAGCCGGTCGGCGGCGGGCGGTTCCCGATCAAGTTCTACCTGACGGCGATGCTCTTCATCGTCTTCGACATCGAGATCATCTTCCTCTACCCCTGGGCGGTCTCGTTCGACGCTCTGCCGATCTTCGGCTTCGTGGAGATGGTCCTGTTCATCGTCGCGGTCTTCGTTGCGTACGCCTACGTGTGGCGGCGCGGCGGCCTGGACTGGGACTGAGGAAGGAACGTCAGATGGGCATCGAGGAGAAGCTTCCCGCCGGCGTCCTGCTCACCTCGGTGGAGAAGCTGGTCAACTGGTCTCGGAAGTCGTCCGTGTGGGGCGCCACCTTCGGCCTGGCCTGCTGCGCCATCGAGATGATGGCCGCCGGTGGTCCGCACTACGACATGGGCCGCTGGGGCATGGAGGTCTTCCGGGCGTCGCCCCGGCAGGCCGACCTGATGATCGTGGCCGGCCGGGTGAGCCAGAAGATGGCCCCGGTTCTGCGCCAGATCTACGACCAGATGGCCGAGCCGCGCTGGGTGCTCTCGATGGGCGTCTGTGCCAGCAGCGGCGGCATGTTCAACAACTACGCGATCGTGCAGGGCGTCGACCACGTGGTGCCGGTCGACATGTACCTCCCCGGCTGCCCGCCCCGGCCGGAGATGCTCATCGACGCGATCCTCAAGCTCCGCGAAAAGATCATGTACGAGCCACTGGGCCCGAACGGTCGCAAGATGCTGGCCGCCCGCCAGGAGCGCGGCGACGTTCCGGTGGTGCCCTACGGCTCGATGCCGTCCTCGTACCGCAACGACAAGGCCCGGCGCGCCGAGTGGACCCGGGCGGTCCGCGAGGGCCGCGAGGAGCAGCTGCGCATCGAGAACTGGATGAACGCTCAGAACCACCTCCACCCGCAGGCAGGCCCGAAATGACGTCACCCACGGACAAGCCAAACGACGGCGGCGTACCGCTGCCGGTGGTGCCGGCCGGCGCCACCAGTGGCGCCCCCGCCGAGTTCCCGCCGGCCAGCCCGGCCGGTCGCGGGATGTTCGGTAACCAGGGCACCGGCGACGTGTCCGGTTACGGCGGCCTGGTCCGCCAGCGCCAGCCCATCGAGGAGGCGTCCCGGCCGTACGGGGGCTACTTCGACGAGGTCCGCGACGCGCTGGAGGAGGCGTACCCGGCCTTCAACGACGCCATCGAGAAGGTCGTGGTCGACCGGGGTGAGCTGACCCTGCACGTACGCCCGGAGCGGATCGCCGAGGTCTGCCAGGTGATGCGCGACGACCTGGCGCTGCGGTTCGAGCTCTGCTCCTCGGTGTCCGGCGCGGACTACCTGGGCGCCGACGAGCGTCGCCTGCACGTGGTCTACCTGCTCACCTCGATGACGTACCGGCGGCGGGTCCGGCTGGAGGCCGCTGTTTCCGTCGAGGCCCCGCACCTGCCCAGCGTGACCGCCGTCTACCCGACCGCGGACTGGCAGGAGCGGGAGGCGTACGACATGTTCGGCATCGTCTTCGACGGCCACCCCAGCCTGACCCGGATCCTCATGCCGGACGACTGGGAGGGGCACCCGCAGCGCAAGGACTACCCGCTCGGCGGCATCCCCGTCGAGTACAAGGGCGCGGAGATCCAGCCGCCGAACGAGCGGAGGTCGTACCAGTGACGACGTCGAACTACGCCAGCGAGCGTGAGACCGACGAGGGTCGGGTCTTCACCGTCACCGGTGGGGACTGGGACACGATCGTCTCGGGCACCGACCCGATCAACGACGAGCGCATCGTGGTCAACATGGGTCCGCAGCACCCGTCCACGCACGGGGTGCTGCGGCTGATCCTGGAGCTGGAGGGCGAGACGGTCCGCGAGGCCCGTTCGGTCGTCGGCTACCTGCACACCGGCATCGAGAAGAACCTCGAATACCGCAACTGGGTCCAGGGCTCGACCTTCGTGACCCGGATGGACTACCTCGCCCCGATCTTCAACGAGACCGCGTACGCCCTCGCCGTCGAGAAGCTGCTCGGCATCACCGACGACATCACCGAGCGGGCCACCACCATCCGCGTGCTGATGATGGAGCTCAACCGGATCTCGTCGCACCTGGTCTGGCTGGCTACCACCGGCATGGAGCTGGGCGCGATCTCGATCATGCTGTACGGCTTCCGGGAGCGGGAGTACATCCTCGACATCTTCGAGACCATCACCGGTCTGCGGATGAACCACGCGTACGTGCGGCCCGGCGGTGTGGCGCAGGACGTGCCGGACGACGCGGTCGTCAAGATCCGCGAGTTCCTCAAGATGATGCCGAAGAAGCTCAAGGAGTACGAGGACCTCCTCTCCGGCCAGCCGATCTGGACCGAGCGGACGAAGAACGTCGCGGTGCTGGACGTCACCGGCTGCGTGGCGCTCGGCATCACCGGCCCGGTGCTGCGCTCCGCCGGCCTCGCCTGGGACCTGCGCAAGACCATGCCGTACTGCGGCTACGAGACGTACGAGTTCGACGTGCCGACCCACCCCGACGGTGACGTCTGGGGTCGCTACCAGGTCCGGCTCGCCGAGATCCGGGAGTCGCTGAAGCTTGTCGAGCAGGCGCTGGACCGGCTCCGCCCGGGCCCGGTGATGGTCGCCGACCGCAAGATCGCCTGGCCGGCGCAGCTGGCCATCGGCGTCGACGGCATGGGCAACTCGCTGGAGCACGTCGCGAAGATCATGGGTCAGTCGATGGAGTCGCTGATCCACCACTTCAAGCTGGTGACCGAGGGCTTCCGGGTCCCGCCCGGCCAGGTGTACGTCGCCATCGAGGCGCCCCGCGGCGAGCTGGGCGTCCACGCGGTCTCCGACGGTGGCACCCGGCCCTACCGGGTGCACTACCGGGAGCCGAGCTTCGTCAACCTGCAGGCCCTCCCGGCGATGGCCGAGGGCGGTCTGATCGCCGACGTGATCGCCGGCGGAGCCTCGTTGGACCCGGTCATGGGGGGTTGTGACCGGTGAGTGCGAGGAGTGAGCTTGCGAGCCCCGCAGTCGCGAACGGAAGGCGGCGCTGATGACGACTTTCACTGACGAGACCCGGGAGCGGGCGCGCGAGATCATCGCCCGTTACCCGGCGGACCGGTCCCGCTCGGCGCTGCTGCCGCTGCTGCACCTGGTGCAGGCCGAGGAGGGCTACGTCTCCCCGGCCGGTGTCGCGTTCTGCGCCGAGGTGCTGGGGCTGAACAAGGCCCAGGTCGGCGCGGTGGCCACCTTCTACACGATGTACAAGCGCAAGCCGACCGGTGACTTCCTGGTCAGCGTCTGCACCAACACCATGTGCAACGTGCTCGGTGGCCAGGAGGTCTACGACACCCTCTCCGAGCACCTGGGCGTCGGGCACGACGAGACCACCGCCGACGGCACGATCACGCTGGAGCACGCCGAGTGCCTGGCGGCGTGCGACTACGGCCCGGTGATGACAGTCAACTACGACTTCTTCGACGGCGTGGACCCCTCCACCGCTGTCGGTGTGGTCGACGAGCTGCGGGCCGGCGGCCGGCCGATGCCGACCCGGGGCGCCCGGCTCTGCACCCTCAAGGAGATGGCGGTGCAGCTCGCCGGTTTCGCCGACGACCGCGACGGTGCCGTCGCCGACGGCGGGCCGGGCGAGCCGACCCTGCGCGGGCTGCGGCTGGCCCAGCAGCACGGCGTCTCGGTGCCGAACTTCGACCCCAACACCCCGATCCGCAGCAAGGCCGAGGCCGACAAGGCCGCCGCCGAGGCGAAGGCGAAGGCGGAGGCCGCCAAGCCGGCGCCCGTCGAGGCCAGCGCCGCGCCGGTCAAGGGTGGCGACGGGGCGTCCGCCCCGACCGGGGTCGCCGAGCCGGCGGCCGCCGCCGGCAGCACCGCCCGGGACGTGAAGGCACCGGACGACAAGTCGCCGCAGGTGCGTACCGCCGAGACCCGGCAGCCGGACGCGGGCACCGCTGTGCCGGACGCGCCCGGCACGAAGGCCCCGGCGGACAGCAGCGGCACCGCGCCACAGGCCGGCGACGCGCGCTCGGCCGAGGCGGCCGGCGTGGCGGCCAACGCGCCGGCCGGCGACGGCAAGCCCGCCGGCGACGAGGCCGGGGCGCAGGAGCGCAACCTCACCGAAGCGAAGGCCGACACGGACGCCGACGGCGCCGGATCGGCTGACGCGAGCGAAACGGGGGCCCAGAAGTGACCACTCCCCGCCCGGAGACGCTGGCCAAGCTGACGCCGGTGCTGACCAAGCGCTGGCTGTCGCCGGACGCCTGGCGCATCGGCACGTACGAGCAGCTCGACGGCTACGCCGCGCTGCGCAAGGCGCTCAAGGCCCACCCGGACGACCTGATCCAGCTGATCAAGGACTCCGGGCTGCGCGGCCGGGGTGGCGCCGGCTTCCCGACCGGCCTCAAGTGGGGCTTCATCCCGCAGGGCGACGGTAAGCCGCACTACCTGGTGGTCAACGCCGACGAGGGCGAGCCGGGCACCTGCAAGGACCTGCCGCTGATGACCCACGACCCGCACGCGCTGGTCGAGGGCGTGATCATCGCGTCGTACGCGATCCGGGCCGCCCGCGCCTACATCTACATCCGGGGCGAGGCGGTGCACGCCGCGCGTCGGCTGCGCAACGCGGTCCAGGAGGCGTACGACAAGGGTTACCTCGGCCGGAACATCCTGCGCAGCGGCTACGACCTGGAGTTGGTGGTGCACTCCGGCGCCGGCGCGTACATCTGCGGCGAGGAGACGGCGCTGCTGGACTCGCTGGAGGGGTTCCGGGGCCAGCCCCGGCTGCGCCCGCCGTTCCCGGCCACCCACGGCCTGTACGCGAGCCCGACGGTGGTGAACAACGTCGGCACCATCGCCAGCGTGCCGCCGATCGTGCTCGGTGGGGCCGACTGGTGGAAGAGCATGGGCACCGAGAAGTCCTCCGGGCCGATGATCTACTCGCTCTCCGGGCGGGTCGCCAACCCGGGCCAGTACGAGTGCTCGATGGGTGTCACGCTGCGCGAGCTGCTGGAGCTGGCCGGTGGCATGCAGCCCGGGCACAACCTGCGCTTCTGGACCCCGGGCGGCTCGTCCACCCCGCTGCTGGCCGCCGAGCACCTGGACGTGCCACTCGACTTCGAGGGGGTGGCGGCGGCCGGCTCGATCCTCGGCACCACTGCCACGCAGATCTTCTCGGACCAGGACTGCCCGGTCTACGCGACGTACCGGTGGTTGGAGTTCTACCACCACGAGTCGTGCGGCAAGTGCACCCCGTGCCGTGAGGGCAACTACTGGATGGTCCGGGTCTACCGGCGGATCCTCGCCGGTCAGGGCACCCACGAAGACCTGGACACCCTGCTGGACACCTGTGACAACATCCTCGGCCGGTCGTTCTGCGGCCTGGGTGACGGCGCGACCAGCCCGGTGACCTCCTCGCTGAAGTACTTCAAGCAGGACTACCTCGACTACATCGAGGGTCGTAAAGCTCCCAAGCTGTCGGAGAAGACCTTGGTGGGTGCGCACTGATGAGCGCGAGGAACGAGCTTGCGAGTCCCGCAGTCGCGAATGAAGGGCGACTCTGATGACCGACGTAGCCAAGCAGACCGAGACCGTCACCCTCACCATCGACGGCGTCCAGGTCACCGCCCCCAAGGGGGCACTGCTGATCCGGGTCGCCGAGCAGATGGGCACCGAGATCCCCCGGTTCTGCGACCACCCGCTGCTGGCCCCGGCCGGCGCGTGCCGGCAGTGCCTGGTCGAGGTGGAGGGGCAGCGCAAGCCGGTCGCCTCCTGCACCCAGACCGTCGCCGACGGCATGGTGGTCCGCACCCAGATCACCTCCCCGGTGGCCAAGAAGGCGCAGGAGGGGGTGATGGAGCTGCTGCTGCTCAACCACCCGCTGGACTGCCCGATGTGCGACAAGGGTGGTGAGTGCCCGCTGCAGAACCAGGCCATGTCCACCGGCCGCACCGACTCGCGTTTCCACGAGCACAAGCGGGAGTACGAGAAGCCGATGGCGATCAGCAGCCAGGTGCTGCTGGACCGCGAGCGGTGCGTGCTCTGCCAGCGCTGCACCCGGTTCTCCGAGGAGATCGCCGGCGACAAGTTCATCGACCTGATGGGCCGGTCGTCCGCTGAGGAGATCAACATCTACCGGGACGACGCGTACGGCGTGGAGTCCGGGGAGGACAGCGGGGACGTCCCGTTCAACTCCTACTTCTCCGGCAACACCGTGCAGATCTGCCCGGTGGGAGCGTTGACCGGTGCCCAGTACCGGTTCCGCGCCCGCCCGTTCGACCTGGTCTCCAGCCCGAGCGTCTGCGAGCACTGCTCGGCCGGCTGCGGGCAGCGCACCGACTGGCGGCGCGGCAAGGTGCTGCGCCGGCTGGCCGGCGACGAGCCGGAGGTCAACGAGGAGTGGAACTGCGACAAGGGCCGGTGGGGCTTCCAGTACACCCGGGCCGCCGACCGGCTGACCACGCCGCTGGTCCGCGACGAGCAGACCGGTGAGCTGCGCGAGGCGTCCTGGAGTGAGGCGCTCACGGTCGCTGCCGAGGGGCTGCACACGGCTCGGGAGAGCGGGCAGGGCACCGCGGTGCTCACCGGCGGTCGGCTGACCGTCGAGGACGCGTACGCGTACGCCAAGTTCGCCCGGGTCGCGTTGAACACCAACGACATCGACTTCCGGGCCCGACCGGTCTCCCGCGAGGAGGCCGACTTCCTGGCCAGCTCGGTCGCCGGGGTCACCGACGTCACCTACACCGACGTGGAGAACGCGCCGGCGGTGGTGCTGGTCGGCCTGGAGCCCGAGGAGGAGTGCCCGATCCTCTTCCTGCGGCTGCGCAAGGCGTACCTGAAGAAGACCCTGACGGTGTACGCGCTGGCGCCCTTCGCCACGCGCGGCCTGGAGAAGCTCGGTGCCAAGCTGGCCCGGGTGGTGCCGGGCGAGGAGGCCAGCGTGCTCGCCGAGCACGCCACGGTCAGCGAGGCGCTGAGCGCTCCGGGCGCGATCCTGATCGTCGGCGAGCGGTTGGCCACCGTGCCGGGTGGGCTCTCCGCCGCGGCCGACGTGGCCCGGCGTACCGGCGCGAAGCTGGCCTGGGTGCCGCGGCGCGCTGGTGACCGCGGCGCGGTCGACGCGGGCTGCCTGCCCAACCTGCTGCCCGGTGGACGCCTGGTGACCGAACCGGCCGCTCGGGCCGAACTGGGTGAGGCGTGGGACATCCCGGCCGGGGTGATCCCCAGTCAGGCCGGCCGGGACACCGACGGCATCCTGAGCGCGGCGGCCAACGGGCAGCTCGGCGCGCTGGTCGTCGGCGGTGTCGACCCGGCCGACCTGGCCGACCCGCGACTGGCCGAGTCCGCCCTGGACGCGGTGCCGTTCCTGGTCAGCCTTGAGCTGCGCGCCAGCGCGGTGACCCGGCGGGCGAACGTGGTGCTGCCGGTCGCCCCGGTGGCCGAGAAGGCCGGCAGCTTCCTGGACTGGGAGGGTCGGCTGCGCCCGTTCGAGGCGGTCCTGAACACCACCGCGATGACCGACGGCCGGGTGCTCGACGCGCTGGCCGCGCTGCTCGACGTGCGCCTCGGCACCGCCGACGTGCTGAGCGTGCGCCGCGAGCTGGGCACGCTGCCGGCGACGCGGATGTCGCGGCCGGCCGCGCCGTCGGTCGCGCCGGGCCGGGTGCCGGAGCCGAAGGCCGGGGAAGCCGTGCTGGCCACCTGGCACCAGCTGGTGGACCTCGGCACCCTGACCGAGGGCGACGAGAACCTCGCCGGCACCGCCCGTCCGCCGGTGGTCCGGCTGGGTAAGGGCACCGCCGAGGCGCTCGGTGTGGTCGACGGTGACGCCGTCACTGTCGGCACCGACCGGGGGGCGCTGACCCTGCCCGCGGAACTCACCGAGATGCCGGACGGCGTGGTCTGGCTGCCGACCAACTCACCCGGCTCGACAGTGCGGCGCAGCCTCGGGGCGACGTCCGGCGCGGTCGTCCGGATCTCCGTCCCCGCACCGAGTACGGCCATTCCGGCCGGGCGCGTGGCGGCCGACGAGACCGGTCTCCCGGGTCCGCTCCTTAACTCCGGGGGTAACCAGTGACTCCGTCAATCCTCGCCCAGGACCCCACGCTGGCCGACTTCGGCCGGGATCCGTGGTGGCTGGTTCTCGGCAAGATTGTCTTCGCGTTCGCCTTCGGGCTGCTGGCCACCCTGCTCGGTGTCTGGTTCGAGCGGCGCGTCGTGGGTTACATGCAGGTGCGGCCCGGCCCCAACCAGGTCGGCCCGTTCGGCCTGCTGCAGACCCTCGCCGACGGTCTGAAGATGGCCTTCAAGGAGGACATCCTGCCGAAGGCGGCCGACAAGGTCGTGTACTTCTTCGCCCCGACCATCTCGGTGATCTGCGCGGTCACCGCGCTGTCGGTGGTGCCGTTCGGCCCGATGGTGAGCATCTTCGGTCACCACACCCCGTTGCAGGTCACCGATGTGCCGGTGGCGGTGCTGCTGCTGCTCGCCTGCTCCTCGATGGGCGTCTACGGCGTCGTCCTGGGTGGTTGGGCGTCCGGTTCGACGTACCCGCTGCTCGGTGGTCTCCGGTCGAGCGCCCAGATGATCTCCTACGAGGTCGCGATGGGGCTGAGCATCGTGGCGGTCTTCATGACCGCCGGCACGATGAGCACCAGCGGGATCGTCGCCGCTCAGGGAGACGGCACCGAGCTGACCATCTTCGGCCAGACGGTTCCGGCCCCGGGCTGGTACGCGATCCTGCTGCTGCCGAGCTTCATCATCTTCTTCATCGCCACAGTGGGTGAGACCAACCGGGCACCGTTCGACCTTCCCGAGGCCGAGTCCGAGCTGGTCGCCGGCTTCATGACCGAGTACAGCTCGCTGAAGTTCGCGCTCTTCATGCTCAGCGAGTACGTCGCGATGGTGACCATGTCGGCTGTCACCACGACGCTGTTCCTGGGCGGTTGGCGGGCACCCTGGCCGATCACCATCTGGGAGGGCGCCAACTCCGGTTGGTGGCCGATGCTCTGGTTCTTCGGCAAGGTGATCGCGCTGGTCTTCGTCTTCGTGTGGCTGCGGGGCACGCTGCCCCGGCTGCGGTACGACCAGTTCATGCGGCTCGGCTGGAAGGTGCTGCTGCCGATCAACCTGGTCTGGATCCTGGTCCTGTCGGGCCTGCGCTCCATCGAGGACTGGGACACCCGCGGCAAGATGATCGCCGTCGGTATTCCGGCCGGCATCCTGCTGATCGCCACGATCTTCTGGCCCAGCCGGCGTCCGAAGCCGAAGCCGACGACGCAGGAACAGGTCGACAACCGGCCGCACGGGAGCTTCCCGCTGCCGCCGATGGACCTTCAGGTACCACCGAGCCCGCGTATCACGCGCGTGGTCGCCGAGCGGGAGCCGGCCAACATCGTTGCCGGCTCGGACTCCAGGGAGGTGTGACGTGGGCGCGATCACCGGAACGTTCAAGGGATTCGGTGTCACCTTCTCGCACATGTTCAGGAAGGTCGTCACCACCGACTACCCGTTCAAGCCGCCGGTGTCGGCGCCGCGCTACCACGGGCGGCACATCCTCAACCGGCACCCGGACGGCCTGGAGAAGTGCATCGGCTGTGAGCTGTGCGCCTGGGCCTGCCCGGCGGACGCGATCTACGTCGAGGGTGGCGACAACACCGACGAGCAGCGCTTCTCGCCGGGTGAGCGGTACGCCAGCATCTACCAGATCAACTACGCCCGGTGCATCTTCTGCGGGTTGTGCATCGAGGCCTGCCCGACCCGGTCGCTGACCATGAGCAACGAGTACGAGCTGGCCCGGGACAACCGGCAGGACCTGATCTTCACCAAGGAGCAGTTGCTCGCGCCGTTGCTGGAGGGCATGGAGCAGCCGCCGCACCCGATGCGGCTGGGTGACAGCGAGAAGGACTACTACGTCGGCGCGCTGGACAACCCGGGCACCTCCGCCGGTGCGGAGACGTCACCGATGGGCCCCGGCCGCTACCAGGTCGAGGAGCACCCCGGCGTGACGTTCCCGGGCGCCGAGCAGGCCGCCCAGCGGGTCGCGGCCGGCAAGGGAGAGAACGCATGACCACGTCTACGGTGCTGGCCGCGGCGGGTGCGGTGTCCGGCGGCGAGGAGGTCACCTTCTGGATCCTCGGGCCGCTCGCACTGATCGGCGCGATCGGGATGGTGGCGGCCCGCAACGCGGTGCACTCCGCGCTCTGGCTGGTGCTCACCATGCTCTGCCTGGGCGTCTTCTACGTGCTCCAGGCCGGGCCGTTCATCGGCATGGTGCAGATCATCGTCTACACCGGCGCGATCATGATGCTCTTCCTCTTCGTGCTGATGCTTGTCGGCCGGGATTCCACCGACTCGCTGATCGAGACGTTGCGCGGCCAGCGGGTCGCCGCGATCGTGCTGGGGCTGGGCTTCGCCGGTCTGGTGGGCGGCGCGCTCTACCGGGCGCTGGAGGGCACCACGGCGGTCGGCCTGGAGCAGGCCAACGCGGAGGGCAACGTGCAGGGCATCGCCCGACTGCTCTTCACCAAGTACGTCTTCGCGTTCGAGCTGACCTCGGCGCTGCTGATCACCGCGGCGGTCGGCGCCATGGTGCTCGCGCACATCGAGCGCCGCAAGCAGGACAAGGTCGACCAGGTGTCGACGATGCGGGCGCGGTTCGCGCCGGGCAACTACCCCGGCCCGAAGCCCGGCCCCGGCGTCTTCGCGACCTCGTCCTCGGTGGCCACCCCGGCCCGACTGCCGGACGGCCGCCTCTCGGAGCGGAGCACGCCGGAGATCCTGCCGGTGCGGGAGCTGACCGCGCAGGAGACCACGCTGAAGGGGACAGACTCATGACGCCTGACTACTACCTGGTCCTCGCGGCGGTGCTGTTCACCATCGGTGCCGCCGGGGTGCTCGTCCGGCGCAACGCGCTCGTGCTGTTCATGTGCGTGGAGCTGATGCTCAACGCGGCCAACCTGACGCTGGTCACCTTCAGCCGGATCAACGGTGACCTCAACGGTCAGATCATGGCGTTCTTCGTGATGGTGGTGGCGGCGGCCGAGGTCGTGGTCGGGCTCGCGATCATCATGTCCATCTTCCGGACGCGACGCTCCGCGAGCGTCGACGACGCCAACCTGCTGAAGTACTAGAGGGGTCCACCGGTGGAAGAGACTGTGGAATACGCCCAGGCCACGGGGCTGCTCGGGGGCGTCTGGCTGCTGGTGGCGATCCCGCTGGTCAGCGCGGCCATCCTGCTGCTGCTCGGCCGCCGGGCCGACCGCTGGGGGCACTGGTTGGGCGTCGCTGCCATCGGCGCCGCGTTCGTGCTCGGCCTGAGCTTCTTCTTTCAGCTGCGTGGCCTGGAGAACAAGTCGGTCGAGCTGAGCCTCTGGGACTTCATCGCGGTCGGTGATCTGCGCGTCGACTTCGGCCTGCTGTTCGACCCGCTGGCCGCGGTCTTCGTACTGCTGATCACCGGGGTGGGTTTCCTGATCCACCTGTACGCGGTGGAGTACATGTCGCACGACGCGGGCCGTCGTCGGTTCTTCGCGTACTTCAACCTGTTCGTCGCGGCGATGCTGCTGCTGGTGCTCGGCAACAACTACGTGATGCTGTACTTCGGCTGGGAGGGCGTCGGTCTGGCGTCGTACCTGCTGATCTCCTTCTGGACCGAGCGGCCGAGCGCGGCCACCGCCGGAAAGAAGGCGTTCCTGATGAACCGGGTCGGCGACGCCGGCCTGGCCATCGGCATCTTCATCATGTTCGCCACCCTGGGCACCACCCAGTACGACGAGGTGTTCAACGGTGTCGGCGCGCTGACCGGCACCACAGTGCTGGTCCTCGGCCTGTTGCTGCTGCTCGGCGCGGCCGGTAAGTCCGGTCAGTTCCCGCTCCAGGCGTGGTTGCCGGACGCGATGGAGGGCCCGACCCCGGTGTCGGCGCTCATCCACGCCGCCACCATGGTCACCGCCGGTGTCTATCTGATCGCCCGGTCCAACCCGATCTTCTCCGCCAACTCGACGCTGCAACTCGTGGTGGTCAGCGTCGGCGCGCTCACCCTGCTGATCGGCTGCATCATCGGCGCGGCCAAGGACGACATCAAGCGGGTGCTCGCCTGGTCGACGGTGAGCCAGATCGGCTACATGTTCCTCGGTGTCGGTCTCGGCGGCGCGGCGTACGCGTTGGCCATCGTGCACCTGCTGGCGCACGGTTTCTTCAAGGCCAACATGTTCCTGGGCGCCGGCTCGGTCATGCACGGGATGAAGGACCAGGTCGACATCCGCCGCTTCGGTGGCCTGTCGAAGCACATGAAGATCACCTGGCTGACCTTCATGATGGGCTGGCTGGCCATCATCGGCATGTTCCCGTTCTCCGGCTTCTTCTCCAAGGAGCCGATCATCGTGGCCGCCTTCGAGCGGGACGACTGGACCGCCTGGCTCTTCGGTGGGGCGGCGCTGCTCGGCGCCGGGCTGACCGCGTTCTACATGACCCGGCTGTTCGTGCTCACCTTCCACGGCCCGCAGCGGTGGACCGAGGACATCGAGCACCCGCACGAGTCGCCGAAGCTGATGACCATCCCGCTGATCCTGCTGGCGGTCGGCTCGGTCGGTGCCGGCTTCCTGCTCTCCACGTCCGTTCCGGACTGGCTGACCCAGACCGCCGGGCTGGGCGGCGAACACGCCGAGCACGAGGCGGTCCTCTCGCACGCCGTGATCACCACGCTGTCGCTGCTGGTCACCGTGCTCGGCGCCGGGCTCGCCTGGTTCCTCTTCCGGGCCGGTACGGCCACCGCGCCGCAGCCGGCCGGGGTGCTGGTCACCGCCGCCCGGCGCAACCTCTACACCGACGCCGTCAACGAGGCGGTCTTCGAGAAGCCGGGCATCTTCCTCACGCGGGCGCTGGTGTACCTCGACAACCGGGGCGTCGACGGGCTCGTCAACGGGCTCGCCGCCGCGGTCGGCGGTGGCTCGGGCCGCCTCCGCCGGATGCAGACCGGCTTTGTCCGCTCGTACGCCACCTCGATCCTGGCCGGTGCGCTGCTGGTGATGGCGGCGTTCCTGGCGGTGCAGGCGGGGTGGTTGGCGTGATCGACCTCAATACGCCCGCCCCCGCCGGCGGACCACGCAGTGACGACGGAGGTAAGGCCGCATAATGTCCAACTTCCCGTTCCTCTCGGTGCTCACCGTGGCGCCGCTGGTGGGCGCCCTGGTGGTGGCCTTCCTGCCGCGTCACCGCCCGGAGCTGGCCAAGCAGGTGGCGTTCGCCTGGTCGCTGCTCGTGCTGGTGCTCTCGGTGGTGATGTGGGTCAGCTTCAACGCCGGCGGTGACCGGTTCCAGTTCCGCGAGTCGTACTCGTGGATTCCGAACTGGGGGGTCAGCTTTACCTTCGCCGCCGACGGCATCGCGTTGGTGATGCTGATGCTGATCGCGGTGCTGGTGCCGCTGGTGATCCTGGCGTCCTGGCACGACGCCGAGTCGTCGAAGCGGTCGGTGCCCGTCTACTTCGCGCTGCTGCTGGTCCTCGAGTGCACGATGATCGGCGTCTTCGCGGCCGCCGACGTCTTCCTGTTCTACGTGTTCTTCGAGGTCATGCTGGTGCCGATGTACTTCCTCATCGGCAGCTACGGCGGCCACCAGCGGCAGTACGCGGCGGTGAAGTTCTTCCTCTACTCGCTGGTCGGCGGTCTGTTCATGCTGGCCGCGGTGATCGGCCTGTGGGTGGTCGGCGGGAAGACCTTCGACTGGCAGGCGCTCTCGCAGGTCGACATCAGCACCGGCACCGAGCGGTGGCTGTTCCTCGGCTTCTTCCTCGCGTTCGCCATCAAGGCGCCGTTCTTCCCGTTCCACACCTGGCTGCCCGACGCCGGTGGGGCCGCCCCGGCGGGCGCGGCGGCGCTGCTCGTCGGGGTGCTGGACAAGGTCGGCACCTTCGGCATCCTGCGGTACTGCCTGCCGTTGTTCCCGGAGGCGTCGAAGTGGTTCGCCCCATGGGCGCTGGCCCTGGGCGTGATCGGCATCGTCTACGCCGCGCTGCTGGCGGTCGGCCAGAACGACCTCAAGCGGCTGGTGTCGTACACCTCGATCGCGCACTTCGGCTTCATCGGGGTGGGCATCTTCGCCTTCACCACGCAGGCCGGCACCGGCGCGGTGCTCTACATGCTCAACCACGGCCTGGCCACCGGCCTGCTCTTCCTGGTGGTGGGCATGCTGATCGCCCGGCGCGGCTCGTCGTTGATCAGTGACTTCGGTGGCGCGGGCAAGCTGGTGCCGGTGCTCGCCGGGGTGCTGTTCTTCGCCGGTCTCGCCTCGCTGGCGTTGCCCGGCACCGCGCCGTTCATCTCCGAGTTCCTGGTGCTGATCGGCACGTTCACTGTGAACAAGCCGGTAGCGGTCATCGCGACGCTCGGCATCATCCTGGCCGCCGCGTACGTGCTGTGGATGGTGCAGCGCACCACCCAGGGCACGTTGAACCCGGCGCTGACCGAGGTCGACGGCATGCGCCGGGACCTCAACCTGCGCGAGAAGGTCGTGGTTGCCCCCCTGATCGCGCTGATCGTGCTGCTCGGCTTCTTCCCCAAGCCGGTCACTGACGTGATCAACCCGGCCGTCCAGGCGACCATGGACGACATCGGCAGAACCGACCCGGCGCCGTCCGTGGGCGGCACCGTCCAGGAGGCGGCTCGGTGAGCGCGAGGAGTGAGCTTGCGAGCCCCATCCGCCCGCGCGAGGAGAGAGCGAAGCGAGCCCCGCAGTCGCGGGCAGAGGCTTGCGCAGTCGCGAACGAAAGGTCGGCACTGTGACCGAGTTGAAACTGCCGTCGATCGAGTACGCGGCAATCGCTCCGATCCTGATCATGCTGGGCGCCGCGCTGTTCGGTGTGCTGGTCGAAGCCCTGGTGCCGCGGCGCTGGCGGCATCTGGTGCAGTTGACGTTGGCGCTGCTCGCGGTGCTCGCGGCACTGACCATGGTGGTCCTCAGCGCCGACGAGCGGATCATCACCGTCGGGCAGGCCCTCGCCATCGACGGGCCGACGCTCTTCCTCCAGGGCGCGATCCTGGTGCTGGCCGCGATGGCGCTGCTGCTGATCGGTGACCGCTCGGTCGAGCGGGGCGGGGCGTTCGTCGCCCAGGCCGCGGTGACCGCCGAGTCGGCCGACGACCGGCGGCAGGCCGAGGGGCGCAACGGTCTCACCGAGGTCTACCCGCTCACCACGTTCGCGATCGGCGGCATGCTGATCTTCGTGGCGGCGAACGACCTGCTGACCATGTTCATCGCGCTGGAGGTCTTCTCTCTGCCGCTCTACCTGCTCTGCGCGCTGGCCCGTCGCCGGCGTCTGCTGAGCCAGGAGGCGGCGATGAAGTACTTCCTGCTCGGCGCGTACGCCTCCGCGTTCTTCCTGTTCGGCGTGGCCCTGATCTACGGCTTCACCGCCGGCATCCCGGGCCGCTCGGCCGGCGTCGACTTCGCGACCATCCACGCGGCGGTGAGCGAGTCGCCGGCCAGCCCGGTGCTGCTCTTCGCCGGCATGGCGCTGCTCGCCATCGGTCTGCTCTTCAAGGCGGCGGCGGCCCCGTTCCACGTCTGGACCCCGGACGTCTACCAGGGTGCTCCGACCCCGGTCACCGGGTTCATGGCGGCCTGCACCAAGGTCGCCGCGTTCGGTGCGCTGCTGCGCGTCTTCCAGGTCGCGTTCGCCGACGCCAACTGGGACTTCACCCCGGTCCTCGGCGCGGTGGCGGTGCTGACCATGCTGGTCGGTGCGGTGCTCGCGGTCACCCAGACCGACATCAAGCGGCTGCTCGCGTACTCCTCGATCGCCAACGCCGGCTACCTGCTGGTCGGTGTGTTGGCGCCGAGCCGTGACGGGCTCGCCGGCACGATGTTCTACCTGGTCGCGTACGGCTTCTCGGTGTTGGCGGCGTTCGCCGTGGTGACGCTGGTCCGCGACGACGACGGCGAGGCCACCCACCTGTCCCGCTGGGCCGGGCTGGGCCGGCGGTCGCCGTTCTTCGCCGCGCTGTTCACGTTCATCCTGCTGGCCTTCGCCGGTATTCCGCTGACCAGCGGTTTCACCAGCAAGTTCGCCATCTTCGGGCCGGCGCTGGAGGGTGGCCAGGCCTGGCTGGTGATCGCCGGTGTGCTGACCAGCATGATCCTCGCGTTCCCGTACCTGCGGGTCGTGGTGATGATGTGGCTCTCCGAGCCGGGCGAGTCCACCCCGACCGTCACAGTGCCCGGTGGGCTCACCGCCGCCGCGTTGATGATCGGTGTGCTGGCGACCCTGGTGTTGGGTGTCGCCCCGGCGCCGCTGCTCGATCTGGCGACCGGAGCTGCCGAATTCGTTCGATAGCCGAAGGATCGATCACCGGGGGTCGGCGCGTGTTCACGTGCCGGCCCCCGGTGCGTATCCCCGGCCCGGAGCAGGTCGTACGGGTGTGGCATGGTTGATGGCGTGGTGAATCCGGCGGGCGAGCGTTCAGGTGCCTCCGGCTCCGGCGGTCGGCGGGGTCGGGCGAGCACGAGTCAGTTCGGCGCGCTTGGTCTCAATCTCGCCGATCCCCGTGTCGAGGCGTCCGTGGTGGGCCTGCTCGACACGGTCGAGGTCGAGTTGCGGGCCAGCGTGTCCAGCGCCGACCCGTTCGTCACGGAGGCTGCCCGGCACCTCGTGGAGGCCGGTGGGAAGCGTTTCCGGCCGTTGCTGGTGGCGCTCGGCGCGCAGTTCGGTGACCCGACCGGTGCGCAGGTGGTCCCGGCCGCCGTGGTGATGGAGCTCACTCACCTCGCCACCCTCTACCACGACGACGTGATGGACGAGGCCGCCGTGCGTCGGGGCGCGCCGAGTGCGAACTCCCGGTGGACCAACTCGGTCGCCATCCTGGTCGGTGACTACCTCTTCGCCCGTGCGGCGGACATCGCCGCCGATCTGGGCCCCGAGGCGGTCCGGTTGCAGGCGCGCACCTTCGCCCGGCTGGTGCACGGTCAGATCGCGGAGACCGTGGGGCCACGCCCCGACGACGACCCGGTGAGCCACTACCTGCACGTCATCGCGGAGAAGACCGGTTCGCTGATCGCCACGTCGGCCCGGTTCGGCGGCATGTTCGGTGGCGCCGCCCCCGAGCACGTGGAGGCCCTCGCCGGGTACGGCGAGACGATCGGCGTCGCCTTCCAGCTCTCCGACGACCTGCTGGACATCGCCTCCGAGTCGGTGCAGTCGGGCAAGACCCCCGGCACGGACCTGCGCGAGGGCGTCCCGACGTTGCCGGTGCTCTACGCCCGTGAAGCGGACGACTCCGACGCGTCGTCGGTGCGGCTGCGGGAGATCCTGGCGACCGGCCCGTTGACTGACGACGCGTTGCACGCCGAGGCGTTGGGGCTGCTGCGGGAGAGCCCGGCGCTCAAGCGGGCCCGGGAGACGGTGCGCAGCTACGCCGAGGAGGCCCGCGCGCAGCTCGCCCCGCTGCCGCACGGCCCCTCCCGCAGCGCGCTCGAGTCGCTCTGCGACTACATCGCCGACCGCACCAGCTGATCCCCGCCCCGCCCCGCTGCGGCGGCGACGCGGGTCAACAGTCGGCTGCCGGCGAGCATGAGAGCGGCGGCGAGGAGCATCGCCACGGCCGCGGTGGTCCACATCGCCGGGTAGCCGAGGTGCGCGGCGAGGGGGCCGAGGCTCAACGGGCCGAGGCAGCCGCCCGCGTACACCCCGGTCTGGGTGATCGAGGTGGCGGCGGCCGGTGACTGCGGGTGCAGCCGGACCACCGCGAAGTTCATCAGGCCGGGCCAGGCCCAGCCCAGGCCGAAGCCGAGCACCACACCGACGACCAGCGGCACCGAGCCGGTCACCGCGAGCAGGCCCAGCCCGACCGCGCCGACCAGCAGCATCGCGGCGATGAGGGCGACGTGGCCGGTGTCGCGACGGTCGGCCAACCAGCCGGCGCCCACCCGGGCCGCCACGCAGACCGCGCTGCCCAGGGTCAGAGTGAGGCCGGCGAGACCCGGCGACAGGCCCCGGGCGGCGGCGGAGTCGACCAGGAAGGTGCCCAGCGCGTTGGCCGCGCCCGACGCCAACGTCGCCGCCGCGCCGATCACCACCAGCGCCACCGTCGCCCGAGCAGCGCGCGTCGCGCCGGCTCGCCGGGCCGGGCCGGGCAGCTGCCGGGGTACGGCGGCAAGCGTGGTCAGCGCGGCCACGGCGGCGGCCACGAACGCCCAGCGCCAACCGGCGGTGAGCGCGATGGTGGGTACCGCCGCCCCGGCCAGCAGGGTGGAGACCGGGATGGCGGCCTGCTTGACCCCGAACGACAGCCCCTGCCGTCGCGCCGGCACGTGCTGGGCGAGCGCGGTGTTGCTGGCCAGTTGGCCGAGCGCGTTTGCGGCGGCGCTGAGCGCCAGCAGGCCGACCAGCACCGGGTACGACCGGGCGAAGGCGGCCACGGCCAGCATCGACCCGGCGGCCAGCAGGATGCCGCTGCGGGCCACCACTGCCGGTCCGTACCGCTCGACGAGGCGGCCGGAGGGCACCGAGGCCAGCGCGCTGACCCCGAAGTAGACGGAGACGGCCAGGCCCAGGCCGGCCGGCGAGAAGCCGAGGTCGGTGCCCATCTGCACGGCGAGACCGCCGAGCAGGAAGACGGGGAGTACGCAGGCCACGGTGGTGGCGACTGCGCCGGCGCTGGCCCGGACCGGATGGGGTCGGGCGAGCGCCGGATCGGGGGTGTTGGCGGTGTTGGTCATCGTTGGGCAAACCTACGTGAGCCCCGCTCAGCGCACTCCTGGTGACCGGCGGGGCACTAGCTGTGGATGGTGATCTGGCATCCTCGACCCGAACAGGCATTTCGCACCGGGCCTGTTTTTCATATGGTGTAAGTCCCCGGCGGCGGAGGTGGTTGTGCGCGACCCCTTGGCAGAACCTTCGGACCTGATTCGCAGCGTGTCCCGAGCGCTACGGGTGCTGGAGTCGGTCGGTCGCGCCCCGAAGGGCCTGACCGTCAAGCAGATCGCCCGGCGCTGTGAGCTGACCGTGGCCACCACCTACCACCTGGTCCGCACCCTCGCCTACGAGGGCTACGTGATCCGTCGCGAGGACGGCACGTACATCGTGGGGTTGGAGGTGGCCGACCGGTACCGGGAGCTTGTCACCGCGTTCCGGGGTCCACCGGCGGTCGGTGAGACGCTGCGGCGGGCCGCCCTGGACACCGGCTACAGCCACTACCTCGGTCGGTTCGTCGGCGGCCAGGTGGCCCTCACCGCGGTCGCCGAGGGGCACCGCTCGCCCTACCTGGAGGACCTGGTCCCCGGCTTCGACGAGGGGGCGCACGCCACAGCCCTCGGCAAGTCGTTGCTCGCCACCCTCACGAGCGACCAGCGCTACCGCTATCTGCGTGAGTACGGCATGCGCCCGTTCACCACCGCCACGCTGACCACCCCCGAGAGTTTCGAGGCCGACCTGGCCGCCGGTGACCGGCGCGGCATGCAGCTGGAGATGGGGCAGTTCCGGCAGGGGGTGGCCTGCGCCGCGGTGCTCGTCGCGCCGGACAAGGACATGGAACGCCGCGTCGTGCTGGCCTGCGCGTTGCCGGCCAGCGAGATGATGACCTCCGCCCGGGTGGTACGCGCCAAGCTGCTCACCGTGGCCCGCAGCGTGGCCGACGGCATCGCCTCCGACAACTGACCGCCGAGAGGCCCTCTCCCCGGTTGGGAGAGGGCCTCTCGGGGCGGTCCAGCGCCGGACCACCGGGAACAACGTCATCGGCCTCTCGGCCGCGGTTACGACCTCAGCTGCCCACCGGGCCGCCGTCGAGGCGCCAGGTGACCACCACGCCCGGCTTGGCGTAGTCACCGTCCGGCCAGTTCGAGGCCGGGTTCTCCACCGAAGCCCCGCTGATCTCGCCCGGGTGCTGCACCGCGACGAAGAGCGAACGGTTGTCGCCGGTGATGAACGGTCCGCAGGTCTCCGCGCCGAGCGGCACGGTCAGGAACTGCTTGAGGTGACCCCGCTGCGGACCCTCCACGGCGGTGGCGAACAGGCCGTCGTTGCTGCCCAGCGCGTTGCCGTCGGTGGAGATCCAGAGGTTGCCGGTGGCGTCGAAGGCGACGTTGTCCGGGCAGGAGATCGCTGACACCTGGGCCTTGTCGTACCCGGCGAAGTAGGTCGACGGGTCGGTCGGGTCGCCGCAGACGATCGGCAGCGACCAGGCGAAGGTCTCCGCGGCGTTGTCGTTGCGGTCCTCGACCAGTTCCAGGATCTGCCCGTGCTTGTTGGCGGTGCGCGGGTTGGCCTCGTCCGCCTTCGGGTTGCTGCCGACGCCGCGGTTGGTGTTGTTGGTCAGCGCCACGTACACCTTGCCGGTGAGCAGGCTCGGCTCGACGTCCTCGGGGCGGTCCATCTTGGTCGCGCCGACCTTGTCACCGGCGAGCCGGGTGAAGGTGAGCACGTCCGCGGCGGTCATCCCGTCGACGAACGAGCGGTTGCCGCTGACCAGCTTGATCCAGCGACCCCGGCCGTTGAAGGCGCCGTCGGTGGGGAGCCTGCCCGAGCCGTCGATCTCGGCGGCGCTGCTCTGGTCGAGCTTCGCCACGTAGAGCGTGCCGGACTCCAGCAGGGTCAGGTTGTGCTTGCGGGCAGCCCAGGAGTTGCCCTTCATGAACTTCTTGTCCGAGACGAACTTGTAGAGGTAGTCGAACCGCTCGTCGTCGCCCATGTACGCGACCACGTGGCCGTCCTTCGCGACGATCACGTTGGCGCCCTCGTGCTTGAACCGGCCCAGCGCGGTGTGCTTGCGCGGGCGGCTCTCCGGGTCGAACGGGTCGATCTCGACGACCCAGCCGAAGCGGTGTGCCTCGTTGGGGTGCTTCGCCAGGTCGAAGCGCTCGTCCGCGCGCTCCCACCTGCGGCTGCCGCTGGGGTAGCGGCTGGCGGTGCCGATGCCGTAGCGGTCCAGCTTCGGCTTCAGCTCGGCCGGGGCCGCGTCGGCGCCCACGAAGTACTGGTTGAAGTTCTCCTCGCCGGAGAGCACGGTGCCCCAGGGGGTCACCCCACCGGCGCAGTTGTTCAACGTGCCGACGACGGTACGACCCTTCGGGTCGGCGGCGGTCTTCAACCAGGCCGAGCCGGCGGCCGGGCCGGTGAGGTCGAACTTGGTGCTCAGCGCGGTGACCCGCCGGTTGTAGGGCCGGGGGCCCTTGCTGACCGGCTGCCACTGCCCGGTGCCCGCGACTCGTTCGAGCTCCACCACTGACATGCCGTGCGCGGCCATGGCGGTGCGCAGCTGCTCCACGGAGAGGCCGTCCAGGCCGGGGAAGCCCGGGAACATCAGGTCCTCGTTGGTGTACTCGTGGTTGACCACGAGCAGCGCCCGCCGGCCCTGCTTGTCCAGCGGCAGCACACCCACGAAGTCGTTGTTGTAACCGAACTGCTTGGACTGTGCGGCGGCGCTCTGGTGGTGCAGGTTGAACTCCGGTGCGCCCGGCAGCACCGGGTCACCCCACTTGATCACCACGGCGTGGTCGTAGCCGTTCGGCACGACGAGGGTGTCCAACTTGTTCGGTGGGATCGGCTTGAAGGTCAGCGCTCCGCTGCCGACCCCGGTGCTCGGACGGCCGAAACCGAAGGCCTCCGGGACGTCCGGGGTGGTGGCCGGTGCGGCCACGGCCGGGGCCGCACCGGCGAGCGCACCGGCCGCCGCGCCGCCGAAACCGAGCACCAGCGCGCCCACCGCGCCGGCCCGGACCACGCCACGCCGGGACATCTCGGCGTTCACCACGTCGCCGAAGTACGCGTTGTCGGAGGTGTTCGGCACCGGGTGGTCGCAGGCGTTTCCGCACCGGTACAGACAGGTCATGGCGTCACGGGTGCCATGGCGGGCGCCGGTCAACAGGGGGAGCAGCCGGGGGCGGTCGCTCATGGGGGAGGCCTCCAGAGGAGTCGGTGGCACGACAGGCGGCGTACCAGCCGGACGCTAGGAGGACGTGGTGAGCGCACGTCGGCCACGGTGTGAACCGGGCATGAACACCTTCGTGGGCGGCAACCACCCCGCAACCGGCCTGACCTCGGGCTGAACCGATCGGCGTGACCGCACGTATTCCCAGGCGGACGCCACCGCCGCACGCGCGCCGGAAGCGAGGAGACCGCCATCAGCGACCACGACGCCCAACTGCTGCGCGCGCTGCACGACGAGCACGCGGAGGCGCTGTACGCCCACGCCCTGCGGCTGGTCAACGGGGACCGGCAGCGGGCCGAGGACCTGGTCCAGGAGACGCTGCTGCGGGCCTGGCGACATCCGGAGTCACTCGACCCGAGACGCGGATCGGTGCGGTCCTGGCTGTTCACCACCGCCCGCAACCTGGCCATCGACGCCTGGCGGCGGCGGTCCACCCGGGTCGGCGAGGTGTTCACCGACGACCTGCCCGAACCGCCCGAGGTGATCGACGAGGCCGAACGGGCGGTGGAGGCGTGGACCGTCGCCGAGGCGCTGAACCGGCTCAGCCCGACCCACCGGGAAGTGCTGGTCGAGTGCTTCTACCAGGGGCGGTCGGTAGCCGAGGCGGCATCCCGCCTGGGCGTGCCGCCGGGGACCGTGAAATCCCGCACCCACTACGCGCTGCGGTCTCTACGGTTGGTCCTTGCCGAGATGGGGGTGACGGGATGACCCGGTGCGAGTTCGCGTACGACGACGGCGCGTACGTGCTGGGTGCCCTGGCCCCTGCCGAGCGGGCGGCCTACGAGCGGCACCTCGGCGGCTGCGCCTCGTGTCGGGAGGCGGTCGCCGAGATCGCCGTGCTGCCCGGGTTGCTCGGACGCCTCGACCCGGCGGGACTGGAGCAGATCCTGCCGCCGCCGGCACCGCCCAGGGTGCCCGCGCTGCTCGCCGAGGCCCGCCAGCGCCGACGTCGGGAACGCTCCGCGGACCGGCGACGGTACGCGCTGACCACACTGGCCGCCGCCGGGCTGGCGCTGCTGGTCGGCGTGGGCACCGCAATGGCGCTGCCTCGACCGGCCGGGCCGCCCGGGGCGCAGGGCACCCCGGCCCCGCAGGTGTCGATGGTGGCCATGCGACCGGTGGCCGCCGCCGGGCCGGTGCACGCCGACCTCGGGCTCACCGGCACCAAGTGGGGTACCGAGGTGACCATGCGCTGCGGGTACGACGCGCGGACGAGCTACGGCAAGGCGTACCCGTTCCGGCTCGTGGCGCACGGACCGAACGGCGCCACCGAGCAGATCGGCTCCTGGCTGGCGGCCCCCGGTGACGATCTCAGCTTCACCGGTGCCACCAGGTTCACCGACGCCGAGCTGGTCAGCGTGGAACTGCAGAGAGCCGACGGCACGCCGATCCTCACCTACGCCGTCCCCTGACCCTGCGCGCGGTCCTCCGCGATCTTGCACTTTCTGCACTCTCATAAGGGGCATGGAAGGGCATATCGACGACCGAAACTGCAAGATCGCGGGGGCCGGGGGGTGGGATTACGGGGTGGGGACGGGTTCCAGGATCCGGGCCTGGGCCCGGGTGCGGCGGGAGTTGCGGACCGCGTCGGCGGTGAAGACGATCAGGGCCAGCCAGACCAGCGCGAAGCCGGCCAGACGGGCCGGCGGCATCGGCTCGTGGAAGATCAGCACACCGCAGCCGAGCTGAAGGATCGGCGCCAGGTACTGGATCATGCCGAGGCCGCTCAGGGGTAGCCGGTTGGCCGCCCCGGCGAACATGAGCAGCGGAATCGCCGTGGCCGCGCCGGCCAGCACCAGCAGCGCGGTGTGCCCGGCGGAGACGTGCCCGAAGGTGAGGTCGGCCTTCGCCGTCAGCCATCCCAGGTAGCCCAGCGCCGGCAACGCCAGCACCGCCGACTCGACGAAGAGCCCCTCGGCCGCCGGCAGCCCCAGCCGCTTCTTGACCAGGCCGTAGCCGGCGAAGCTGAACGCCAGGGTCAGTGCCAGCCAGGGCAGCCGACCGTAGTCAACGGTGAGCACCGCGACCGCCGACGCGCCGATCCCGAGCGCCACCCACTGCGTCGGGCGTAGCCGCTCCCGCAGCACCGTCACCCCGAGCAGCACCACGACCAGCGGGTTGATGAAGTAACCGAGCGCGGTCTCCACCACCCGGTCGGAGTTCACCCCGTAGATGTAGGTGCCCCAGTTGACAGCGATCAGCGCGGCGGCGGCCACGATCCCCGCCATCGCCCAGGGGCGGCGCAGCAGCGCCCGCAGGAAGCCGACGTTGCGCAGCGCCGCCAGCAGCAGGGCCACGAAGACCACCGACCAGACGATCCGGTGGGCCAGGATCTCCAGCGGGCCGGCGGGTCGCAGCAGCTTCAGGTAGAGCGGAAAGAAACCCCAGAGCAGGTACGCGCCGAGGCCGTAGAGGTATCCCAGGCGGAGTGGTGTCACGCTTCCACCGTAAGGGGCGTAGTGCTGCTTTGTTCCTTTCCGGTGATCGGGGTCACCGGCGGTCGCCGGTCGAGCTGCATCCACCGCTGCGGGTTGTCCAGCGGCGTGAAGCCAACCCCCGCGTACACCTGGTGCGCGTCGTTGGTGCAGAGCAGGATCCGGCGTACGCCCAGCTCGGCCAGGTGGTCGCGGACCGCACCGGCCAGCCACCCGCCCAACCCCCGACCTCGGGCGGCCCGGTCGACGTACACGTCGCAGAGCCAGGCGAAGGTGGCACCGTCCGTGACGACCCGGGCCACCGCCACCTGGCGGCCGTCCCCCGGACGGTAGATGCCGAACGGCAGTGAGCCGGCGAACGACCGTTCGGTGGTCTCCCGGTCCCGCCCGAGCGCCCAGTACGCGTCGGTGGACAACCAGTGGTGCACCAGGTCCAGATCGATCCGCGCCGGATCGGTGCTGAGCAGGTGGCCGTCGGCGTAGGTCAGTGAGAACATGCCGCGACGCTAACCGCCGGGATGGGCACCCGGGCCGGCCAATTCCCGAACTCTGGTCAGCGGCCCGCCGGGGCCCCGGACCAGGTCGGGGCCCCGGCAAGCCGGGTCGGTGCTGGCTGGTCGCCGGTCAGTCCCGGTCGAGGACGGCGCCGAGGATCCAGGTCACGATGCTCACGAAGAGGGCGCCGAGCACCGCCGCCGGCCAGAAACCGTCCACTTCGAACGGCAGCCCGGCCTGGTCGGCGATCCAGCTGGTGAGCAGGAACAGCAGACCGTTCACCACCAGGGCGATGAGACCCAGGGTCAGCAGGTAGAAGCCGCAGCCGACGGTCTTGATGATCGGCTGGAGAACCGCGTTGACCACACCGAAGATCACCGCCACCAGAAGCAGCGTGGTCACCGTCTCGGTGGCCGAGTTCGAATCCAGGGAGATGCCCGGAATGAGGAGCGTGGCGAGCCAGAAAGCCAGAGCTGTGCTGGCCAGCCGAATCAGCAGACCTTTCAGAAAACCCATGGCGGGGATCGTGCCACGGACCACGCACCGGCGTAACCCGACAGCTGGCCATCCTGGTGATCAGCCGCGCCTCGGCGGCCCGACTGGTCAGCCGCGCCTCGGCGGCCCGATCAGCTGCCCCTCGATCGGTGTGGGGGACAGCAGCGCCCAGCGCAGCGCCCGGCGGTTGACCACCGCCACCATGTCCTCCCGGATCCGGGTCAGCCACTCGGCCGAGCCGCCCAGCGCCAGCGCGGCTCCGGCCAGGGCGGCCTCGGCGGAGGTCAACGGCTGGAGCAACGCCAGGTCGGCCCGGCTCAGCGTGTCCACATCCGCCGGTGTCAGCTCGTCGCGTACCACCAGTGTGGCCCGCCACGGCGGGCCCGGCGCGGCCTCGGCCGCCACCGGCCCGGCGTCGACGATCACCAGCAACGGACGCAGCGCCGTACCCACCCCGTCGGCGACCGCCCGACCCGGCGGCAGCAACGGGATCGTGCCGCCCGGTGCGCCAACCCCCCGGACGAACGGCTCCCAGGCGCGTGGCCGGACCGTCTGCACCACCACGAGGGCGCCGAGTGCCAGCGCGCGCAGGCCCACCAGTTGGGCGGCGCGCACCCCGCCGACCAGCAGCACCCGGGTGCTCTCCGGCCGGAACAGTCGTACGGTGACGGCCCGGCCGTGCCGGTTGGTGCCGACCATCAGCCCCGCGTCGCCCACCGAGAGCTCCCAGTCGGTCACCGCGGCGCCGGGCGGCGACCCGGGTGCCGATGGGCGGGGCTGCGCTCCGGACGCCGGCAACGCCAGCGGCAGCGTGGCGGCCAGCCCGCTCAGGTGGGCACCGTCGAGCCGCCGCAACTTTCCGCCCAGGTCGGTCACCAGTCGGATCAGCGCCTCCGTGGCCGCCGCCAACTCGGCCGCAGTCCCGGCCGCCAGACGCACCGTCAGCTCGGTCGGCACTGTTGTGGTCGCCGGTGAATGCGACGACGGCGTCATCGTCGGCGCCGGACCCGAGCACATGGACACCGTCGTGGCCGTCGCCGGCAGCGCGAGCAGGCGGGGCACCAGCCGGCGTCCGCCCGTACCGCCCGGGTCGGGCCACCGGGTCAGCAGGAAGGTGGCCTGGACCAGGGTGCCCGACCGGATCACCGCCCAGGACTCCCGGACCGGTTCGCCGTCCTGGTGGGCCAACTCGCCCAGGACACGCAGCGCCGCCGGCACCCCGAGCGGTCGCGCGGCCAACGGCCCGAGACGCCTGACGATCCGGCGGACCGTGCCGGCGAGCACCCGGCGCAGATCCTCCTCGGACCAACCGTCGACCCGCAGCACCCGGACGGCAACCACCGCCCGTTCCCGCCCGGCGAGCCGCCCGTCGGTGAGCTGCCGGTACGAGGTGCCGACCGTGCCACCGGCGCTCGGTACCGGTGCCGGTGCGCCCGCGAGCAGCAGTTGGACCAGCTGCGGGGGCAGGTCCGGCCCGGCCGGCGGGAGCAACGCGGCCGGGGCGGGGATCGCCTGGGACGCGTCACCCAGCAGGTCGCCCGGGTCCCCCAACTCCAGCAGCGCGACCATTCCCGTGGTGTCCTCCAGGACGGCCGCCGGCCCACCGGTCAGCTCGGTCGAGCGGACGACGGTGCCCGGGGCGACCAGGTCGAGCAGTTCGGCTGCTCCGGCCGGCCCGGTCAGCGCCCGGCGGCGGGTGAGGTGCCCGACGGCGGTGCCCAGCCACTCGAAGAGCCAGCGCCCCCGAAGCGGCACCCAGGCGGCCGCCACCAGCAGCACGGCCATCAGGGCGGCTACCGCGACGACTGGTGCGGGCCGGCCCAGGGCGACGAGGACGAGCGCCGCCGCTACCTGCGCGGTGACCAGTTGGCCGGCTCGCGTGCGGGCACCCGCGCGACGGCCGACCGCCGCCCAGCGGCCGACCGCCACCCAGCGGCCCACCGTCGACCGGCGGCGGGGCGCGCGCTGATCGGCCGACGCCAGGCCACTGTCGGTGGGTCGGCCCGGCCCGGTCGCCGGTGCGCGGGCCCCTGCCCCGGAGTCGACAGGGGTCGGTGGGTGCGGCACCGTGCCTCCTCGACCAGTGGGGACCGGGTCGGGCGGTCGGCCGCCGCTGACGGCCCGTCACGCGCCGCGACGTGGCTGCGGCACATCGTAAGCGACCGATGGCCGCCTCGGTTGTCCACAGGGGAAGCCCGGGGGGTAGCAGAACTGCTACGAGGTCGCTACCGTCAGCCACGAAGTCCTTCGCTGACCCGTGTCTCAGTGCTCGACGACCGGGCCAAGCGACGACGTGTCGCCCACCGTGGACGCGTCGACGGCCAGGTGCGATCCGAGAGACGAGGTGACGTCCGGGTGTCCCAAACCAAGGCAGAAGCCGCAGTCATGCAGCAGACCGCCGCGAAGTTCGAGCAGGTGGACCAGTCGTTGCAGTCCATGCTGACCGGCCTGTTGGCCGAGCTGGAGGTGTTGCAGCAGGCCTGGCGTGGCGCTGGCGGCCGGTCGTTCGAGCAGGTCAAGCAGCAGTGGTCACAGGACCAGGCCGCGCTGCACCGCGCCCTGCGGGAGACCGCCGGTGCGATCCGCACCGCCGGCCGGCAGTACGACGTGTCCGACGACGAGGTGGCCAGCCGGGTGGCCGGCACCAACCGCGGCGGCATCCAGTTGCCGCTCTGATCCCGCTGGGGAGGGAATCCGATGGACCATGGTGTGCTGGTCGTCAACTTCGCCGCGCTGCAGCAGGCCGGCGCTGACATCCAGAAAGCGTTGAACACCCTCGACGCGCAACTCGGGCAACTCGAACGGGACGCCGCCCCGCTGGTGGCGAGCTGGACGGGCGAGGCGCGGCAGGCCTACGAGCAGCGGCAGGCGCGGTGGCGCTCGGCCTCACAGGACCTCCAGGCGATGCTGCGTGACATCAGGCTGGCGGTGAACGACTCCGCCACCGACTACCTGGACACCGAAAAGAAGAACACCGGGCTGTTCCAGTGAGCGATGTGGGCCGGGAGCGCTGACCGTGTCCGGGTCAGCGCCCCGCCCGCGGCCGGTCGCAGGTTCGGGCCGCGGGTGGGTGGGCTCAGGCCGGGCCGGCCGGGCGCCAGCGCCGACGGGCGCCCCGGGGCACCACCACTGCCAGCAGAGCCACGGTGAGCGCCGTCATGCCGACCACCGCGCCGACCAACAGGGCCCGGTCCCGAGCGGCGGCCCGGCGGGTCTGGCGGGCGAGTCGCGCCGGGTCGGCCCGATCGTCGGCGAGCGCGGCCACCGGCAGCGCTCCCGCCGGCCGGCCGCCGCTGGTCTCGGTGACCGCCCGGTAGGGGTTCAACACCCCGGCGCCGTACCCGCCACCGTGGCCCGCGCCCGGAGCCGGATCGGCGGTGGCGATGATCCGCTCCGCGACCTGGGCGGCGGTCAGCTCCGGCCGGTACTCCCGCAGCAGAGCTGCCGTGGCGGCCACGAAGGGCGCCGCGTAACTGGTGCCCTCGACCCGGTGGTGGCCCGCGCCGGGGGCGGCGGTCAGCACCTCGCTGCCGGGTGCCACCAGGTCGACGTACGGGCCGGTCTGCGAGAAGGTCGCCCGCCCGCCGTCCGCCCCGATCGCACCCACGCCGAGCACCCCGTCGTAGCCGGCGGGGAACGGTCGGGGGTCCCCGCTGTCGTGCAGGTTCCCGGCGGCGGCCACCAGCACCACGTTCCGGTCGACCGCGTACCGGACGGCCGCACGGACCTCCGGGTCGTCCGCGTACAGCACCACAGACAGGTTCACCACGTCGGCGTCATGGTCGACGGCCCACCGGATGGCCCGGGCGAACTCGTCGGCGCTGACCGTACGCCCCGACTCCCGCCCCTGCACCACCTGTTGCTCACTCACCCGCACCGGCAGGATCCGGGCGCCCGGCGCCAGCCCGCGGAAGGCGACGCCGGGGCGGGGCGCCGCCGCGATGATGCTCGCCACACCGGTGCCGTGCCCGGCGCAGTCCCGACGGCCGTCCCCGCCGGGGTCGAGCAGGTCGGCGCCGGCCAGCACCCGCCCGGCCAGTTGCGGGTGCGCCCGGTCCACCCCGGAGTCGACCACCGCGACGGTCACCCCGACGCCGGTGGCCAGCGGCGCGAGCCGCGCGGGGTCGTACCGTTGCTGCGGCCAGGGCGTGGCGGTGACCGGCCGGACGGGGGCGAGTGCTGTCGCGCAGGCCGGCGCCGCCCGGAACCCGGCGGCGACGGCGACGGTCGGAAGGGCCGGTACGGTCAACAGGCTGGCGGCCAGACCTGCGAGGACCGGGCGCGTGATCGACCGGGACATCGACGCCCTCCGTATCGTGTCGGCTCCGGAACGGGATGTTATCGCCTCCTCGACACCCTGACCGACCGCCGCCGGCCTGCCATTGTGATCTTGGTGCCACCTTGTAGGTTGTACGCGATACCTGTGGCCTGTTCTCGGAAGGGGAGGTGGCCGTGACCGCATGGGAGCCGGCCACGGAGGCCGAGGTGGCGATGCGCGACGCGCTGCGCGCCAACGACCAGGAGCTCTACTTCCGGCTCCTGTCCCGCACCGATGTGCTGCTGCCGATCTCCGCGCCGACGCGGCCCGGCCAGCCACCCGCCGGATGGGGCACCTGGACCACCGGCGGCCGGACCCACGTCCTGGCCTTCACCTCCGCCGCCGCACTGCGGGCCTGCCTGGGCGACAACGCCGGCAGCAACCGCCGCATCCCCTTCGCCGATCTCGCGGCCGGTTGGCCCAACCATGAGTGGTGGCTCGCCGTCAACCCAGGGCTGCCGGTCGAGGGTTACCTGCCGGCCTGGTTCGTGTCGCAGCTGTCCCGGGGCGACGTGCGACTGCCCGGCCGGGCCATGGGTGCCCGCGCTCGGCTGGAGCGAGCCGAGACGTTGGCCCGCACCCGGCCCGGCATGCCACCTCGCGACGCCGCGTCAGCCGCCGGATCGGCCCCGGCGACCGGGGCTGCCTCGCCCGCGTCCGAGAGTGTTCCGATCGCGCCCCGAAGGCCCAGCCGGGGCGGACTGCCCCGGGTCGGTACGCCGTCGGTGCCGGGCCCGGCACCCCGGCCACCGGTTCCCGCCGAGCCGCCGCGCCGCGCCGGCCAGGAGGACCTGCCCGCCGCCGGCCAGCGGCACCCGAGCGAGCCGCCCCGGCCCGCACCCGGCGCCGGAGCCCTGCCCCGCACCGGCCGGCCGTCCCGGTTCACCCCGTTGGCGTCCGCCGCCCCCACCACCGAGCAGCAGGGGCCGAGCGGGGGCTGGCCGGCGCCGACCCGGCCGGTCGACGACGGCCCCGCCGTGGGCAACGGCAACAGCGGTCCCCAAGCGGCACCCCGGCGCTCCTTCTTCGACCCGAGCCCCGCCCGTGATCCGGCCCCGAGCGGGGGTCGTCAGGGTGACCGGGCGGCCCCGCCGACCCGGTTCGGGCGAGGCAGTCAGCCCTTTCCGCGCCGTCGCCCAGCCGATGCGCCAGCCGACGAGCCGGCGACGAGGGCCTTCCAGGTGGCAGCGGACCCGGCAGCCACCCAGCCGATCCGTCGGCCGGAGGGCGGCCTCGGCACGTCCCGGGGCGTGGACGCACCGGCATCCGGCGAGGAGATCACCCAGCCGCTGCCGCCGCGTCGGCACAACCCGCTTGCCGAGGAGCCCACCCGCGCGTTCCGGGTGACCGCTGAGCCTCCCCTGACAGGTGCGCCTGGGCGGCCCGACCCTTCGGCGGAGGCGACGCAGGCGATCCCGCAGGACCGGCCGGGCCGGTTCGGGCCGGCGGAGGACCTGCCGGAGTCCGTCGCGGAACCGGTCTCCGGGCCACCCGCGCCGCGCCGCGGCTTCACGCCCATCGTCATCGAGGGCACCATCATCGAGTCCCGCGACCTCACCGACCCGGTCGAGAGCGGCGCGCCGGCCGAGACGGCCCACCGGCCCGGCCCCGCCGAGGCCGCCCCGCCACCGTTCGGCTCGCCGTCCCCCGGTCCGGGCCTGTTCGTTCCCTCGCCTCCCGGCCCCAGCCCCGCCGAGGCCACCCCGCCGCCGTTCGGCTCGTCGCCCCCCGGCCCCGGCCTGTTCGATCCGTCGCCCCCCGGCCCCTCCGCTCCCGCGTCGTTCAACCTCGGTCAACCGGTTGCGAGCCCGCCCGTCCCGCACCCCTCGATTCCGACGGAGGCCGGCGGTGGCCTCGATGATCCGGGTTTCGGCGGCCGTGTCGACACCCCGCTCGGTGCCGACCGCGCCGACAGCGGTGCCCCGTCGGCCGGCCTGACCGGTTCGGAGCAGACCGGCGCTGAAAGCATGTTCGGCGGCGAGAGCGTGTTCGGCGGCGACGGTCCGCACCCGCCGGCCGACGAGCCGGCGCCGGTCGAGTTCGAGCCGGCCAACACGGTCGAGGAGGACCTGCTCAGCGCCGCCAGCTCCGGCAGCACCGACACCTTCCTGTCCACCCTGCTGCTGGCCCGGGTGCTGCTTCCGGCGGCACCGGACTCGGCGGCGGGAAGCCGCCCGGGAGATCCCGGCTTCGTCTGGCGTACCGGGCAACTCGACGGCGAGACGTACGTGGTGGTCTACACGTCGCCGGAGCGCCTCGCCGACCACGTCGACGGGGACGTCGACACGGTCCGGGTGAAGTTCGCCCAACTGATCCGGCGCTGGCCCGACGAGGACTGGTCGTTCGCCGTCAACCCGGGCACGCCGGTCGGTGCGAAGTTGCCCGGCGAGCAGATCGTCGCGTTGGCCAACTGGGCCGCCGAGGTGGGGCTCGGCGACGACCTGGAAGTCGACCAGGTGGAGGCACCAGCCGCGGCCGAACCGGCCGCCCGCCCCCGGTACGCCCCGACGGCTGTCGACCCGACCCGCCCGACGGTCATGCAGAAGGCGATCGCACCGAGCCAGCTCGCGTACTACCTGGACCGTGGGTACGACCGGGTGTCCGGGTTCGTGCACCGGGCCGGCGAACTGTCCCACCTGACCACACCGGCTCAGCTGCACGAGGCGCTCGGCCTCAGCTACCCCGGCTCGCCGTTCGCCCCGGACGCCGACGAGATCTACGTGCTGCGCTGGCCGGCGCACCGGCCGAGCCTCTACCGCATCCCCTACGGCGGTCAGAACGAGTCGGCGATGCGGGCCATGGAGGGCTGGGTCATCGAACGCCCGCCTTTCCGGGGCAACGGCTTCGCTCCGGGTGAGAGCAGCGACGTGGTGGCCGAGTTCAAAGTGGACAGCGCGCGCCTGCCGCACGGTGCCCAACTCTGGCGGATCGGCGCGGACGGCACCGAGCGGGTGGTCGCGGAGTTGGACACCGACTCGGTCACCTGGCGACGGGTCGGTGAGGCGTGATGCGCGACGGTTACGTGGCCCGGTGGCAGGGCCGGGAATACCAGGCCAGCCCGGACGGCGACGACATCCGCCTCTACCAGCCCGAGCCCGGTGAGGGCTTCGAGGAGGTCCGGGCGGGCCGTTACGTCCGGGTGCTGCCGGCGAGCGAGATCGAGGATCTGGCGTACGTGCGGACCACCTGCACCTGGAAGGGGCAGCCGTTCATCGTGCTCGGCGAGCACGACGCGTGGCTGCGGGTGGAGTACACCGGTGGTCGCTGGCCGGTGGCCGAGGCGATGCGGCTGGAGGTCTTCGACTTCGGCGTCTACCAGGGTTGGGCACCGGCCGCCGAGGTCACCGACCTGCGCGAACAGCGGGTCTGACGCGTCAGGTCTTCGCCCACCGCAGGATCTCACCGAGCACCAGCTCCGGTGCCTCCAGGTGCGGGAAGTGCCCCACCCCGTCGAGCAGTCGCCACTCGTACGGGGCGACGACGTACCGGCCGGAGCCCAGTGCGGTCCGGGGCAGGGAGGCGGCGTCCAGGGCGCCGTGCAGTTGCAGGGTCGGGGTGGACAGCGGCTTCTGCATCAGGCGGACGAACCGGTAGCCGTGCAGCCGCAGCAGGGAGCGGAACGCCCAGCGGTAACCCTCCAGCGCGCAGAACGCGGCCTGCGGGATGCACATCGCCTCCCGGCACCGCTCGGCGTACGCCTCGAAGTCCGGCCCGGCCACCCACTGTGGGCCGCCCCAGCGACGCATGATCTCGCCGACCGCCGCGGCGCCGTCGCGGGTCAGCACGTGCTCGTAACGGGGTAGCTGGAACTTCAACGCCGGCGTGGAGGCGGTGAACTGCCCGCGTGGGTCGGCGAAGATGGCGGCGCGCAGCCGCAACGGGTGCGGTGCCGCCAGCACCACGAGCCGGCGGACCAGGGACGGGTGGAACGAGGCCACCGTCCAGGCCACCATGCCGCCGAGTCCGCTGCCGACGATGGTCGCGGATCGTTCACCGAGCGCGCGGATCAGCCCGGCGATGTCGGCGGCGAGGGTGTAGCCGTCGTACCCCCGTGGTGGTTTGTCGCTGGCGCCGTAGCCGCGTAGGTCGACGGCGACCGCCCGGAAGCCGGCGTCGGCGATCGCCGGCAGCATCTGGTGCCAGGCCCACCAGTGCTCGGGGAAGCCGTGCAGGAAGAGCACCATAGGCCCGGTGCCGGCCTCGACCACGTGGAACCGGCTGCCGTTGGCACCGACGAAACGGTGCGTCCACGGCCCCTCGGTGAGGACACAGGACTCGTCGACGGCTCCGTCGCGCTGGTCGGTCATGGCAGACAGCCTAGGACCCGGTTGCCGCAGGCGGCCCCGGTGGTCGCGTTGAACAGGGGAAAGCCCCGGGTTGTCCCGGACCGGGGGCCAGGGGAGCCGCCTCGACCGTCCCTCGGAGAAGCCGGTCCGCGTCGTCAGCGGGTGTCGTACAACGGGCGACGCCCGGGCAGTTGACCTGCCCGGGCGTCGCTGGTTGGTGCGGGATCAGTGGTCAGCTGATCCGGATCTTCATCGAGGTGCCGTCCTGCTCCAGAACCTTGATCTTGACACCGGTCGCGGGGAGCTTGACGCCGTGGTTCGGCAGTTCCTCGTAGAAGTACTTCTTGGTGTCGTCGAACAGCGGCTCAGCGGCCTGGCCACGGATGTACTGCGGCTGGCTGTTGAGGTGCAGGGTGAACGAGTCAGCCTTGTTCAGGCTGAACGGTGCGTCGTACATCTGGACGCGGGCCCGCCACGGTGCCCCGGTCAGGTTGTAGATCGGGCGCGGGTGCGCGTCGATGTACAGGTTGCGACCCTCACCGGGGTGACCACCCGGGTTGGTCGGGGAGGCCGGGGCGGTGTTGTTGTCGGAGAACCGGGTGTTCCAGTACGAGATGAGCAGGCCCTCCTGGTACGCGTAGTGGTCCACCCAGTCCGGGCGGGTGTTCGCGTAGCCGAAGAAGTACGGGCCGGTCTTCAGGTACTTGTCGTACGAGACGTACGACCGGTTGCCGGCGATGTAGAAGTTGTCGAACAGTCGGGTGTAGGTCGCCCCGACCACCTCGAACTTCTCCAGGTTCCAGCCGGCGTCGGTCTCGGCGCCGTCGCTGAACACGGTCTGGCCGTCGGCGGTCACGGTGATCGCGTCACCGAAGAAGCCGCCCTCGGAGACGCCACCGTCGGTGACGTAGTGCAGGCGGACCTGCGCCGACTTGCCGGCGACCGAGGTCAGCGGGATGTTGATGTCCGCCCAGGCGCCGTTGCTGCTGCCGGCGAGGGCCGGGCGACCGGCACCGTCCACGCCGATCGGCTTGCCGTTGACAGTGCCGTCCAGGTCGGTCCAGGACTGACCGCCGTCTGTCGACGCCTCGAAGTAGAGGTAGTCGTAACCCGCTTCGATGCTGTACTTGCCCTTGAGCGACAGCGCCGCGGCGGACTTGCCGGTGAGGTCGAACGTCCTCGTCATCTTGCTGTCGAGGTTGTCCTCGTTACCGGAGAAGTACTGCTTGGCGCCCTCGAACGGCGGACCGTAGTTGAAGGTGTATTCCCTCTTGGGCAGCACGACCACGACGGCCTGTGCTTCCTTCGAGTTGTATTCCTGTGGGCCGAGCTTCAGCGTCTGCTTCTGCCCTGCCACGACCACCTCGTAGTCGAGCCAGCCGAGCTGGAACTTGTTCCACGCGCCGAGGTCGCCGCCCCGGTCGCCGATGCCGGCGTCGTTCTTCGCGCCGAGCCGGCTCTGGGCCATCAGGGTCCAGTGCTCGTTGCTGTTGTCGGCCGGGCCGTAGTCGTCCGGCAGGCCCAGGTCGTGGCCGTACTCGTGGTAGAAGACGCTGCGGCCGCCGTTCTCCGGCTGGATCGTGTAGTCGCGGATCCAGACGCCGGTGTTGCCGATCTGGGTGCCGCCGATCGGGAAGTTCGGCGGGCCCACGGGCGAGCTGTTGAACGCCGACCAACGGTGGCTCCAGATCGCGTCCTCACCCTGCTGCGGGTCACCGTCGGCCTGGTCGCCGCCGGAGTGGACGATCTGGAAGTGGTCGATGTAGCCGTCCGACTCGTTGAAGTCGCCGTCACCGTCGTAGTCGAAACGGTCCCACTGGTCGAAGGACTTCATCTCGGCGGCGATCTGCTCGTCCGTCCGGCCCTTGGCCTTCTGGTCGGCGACCCACTGGTTGGCGGCGTCGCGGATCAGGTTCCAGGTGTTCGAGCAGACGTTGTCGCCGCAGACGGCGGGGTCGCCGGTCGGGTCGTCGTCGGCCTTCGGGTCGTCGGAACGACCGTAACGGGCCTCGTTGTACCGGACCTTGACCCAGTCGGTCACCTCACCCTCGACGGTGTAGCGACCGGAGGACTGAGCCTCGTAGTACTGCTTGAGCGACTCGTCGCCCGGGTTGGTGCCGAAGTAGAGCTGGCGGAAGTGCTCCGGGCTGAAGTCCGGCTGCCAGATGGTGGAGTTGTCCACGGCCCGGTTGGGCTCGGGGATCTTGTTGTGCAACGGACCGTCGAACGTCGCCGGTCCGGCGATGTCCGGGTTCATGTCCTTGTCCGGGAAGGACGGGTGGCGCTCGTCGCCGAACTCGGCCAGGATCACGAAGATCTTGTCGGTCCGCTCACGCTTGAGCTCGACGTACTGATCCCTGGTCTCCTGGCCGCCGCCGGCGGCGGAGCGCGCCTTGGCGTTGGTGCCCGCCTTGCCGACCTGGCCGACCTTGACGACAGTGCTGCCGTTGCGCTCGATCGGCTTGCTGCGCCCGCTCAGCACGTCGGCGAGGCCCTGCTCACGCAGCTCGCGGCGCTTGTCCTCGAGCTTGTCGGGGAGCTCATCCTTCAGTGCCTGTGGTTCGGCAGCGGCCGGTGCCGTGGCCGGCAGTTTGGGCTGAGGCGCCGCCGAGGCGGACGGGCCGAAAGCCAGGCCTGTCGCCGTCAGTGAGAGCCCGAGCAGACCCACTGCGACTTTGCGCACGTGGTACCTCCGGTGTGAGGGAACCGGCCCAACGGGGGTACGGGCCGGTGGGAGATCGATCCCACTAGTGGGACCAATGGTGAACTTAGACACTGGCGGGACGGGTGGGAAGACGAACGCGTCGATTTGTTGCAAGATTTTGTTGGGAATGCTTTTCACCGTCACACCCCACCGGTTCATCAGCCGCGCTGAGCAGCGCAGACCCAGACGCGAACGTATACAACGACATCCCTCGATCAGTTTGATCGCACTTACGACAGTGGGGCCGGTAGCGTCTCCGCCACCGGCCCCACCGTTACAGTTGTCGATCTGCGAAACCGTTACTTCTTGGCCGGCGTCACGTAGATCGTGGCGGACGAGTTGTCCGCGGCCGCCTTCTTGATGGTGAGCGAGACGCCGTAGTTCACACCCTGGTCACCGGGGTTGCCGGTGCCGAGCACGATCGCGCCACCGCCCAGGGTCACGCCGTAGAACTCCGGCGCCGGGCTGCCGTCCGGGTTGGTGACCCGGGTGGTGTACGGCGCGTTGTCACGCGACGGCAGGACCACCGACGCGTCGTTGTCCCGGGCGTACGCCGCGCCATCGCGCATCTCGATGCCCGGGTACCAGCCCTTGGCGTCGGTGAACGCCTTGACCGGCGCCTGGCCCTTGAACTTCGTGCAGTACGAGCTGTACGGCTCGTCCGCCGCCTCCAGGCACTCGGTGAACGGGTAGGTCCGCTGCAACGAGAAGGCCGCGTTCGACGACTGCGGACGGCTGGGCAGGTTGTCCGTTACCGACGGGTCCTTCTCCGCCGCCTCGCCCGTACGCCGGTACGGGTCGAAGTGCGAGTCGACGATGAGCAGGCCGCCCTTCGCGCCGTAGCTGGGCAGCGCGGTCATCTGCCCGGTGACGTGGTTGACGTCGCCGAGCGCGGTGTCCCGGTACCAGACCAGCATGCCCGGCGCGTTGTACTTGATCCGGTCGACCTTCCACGCCTCGTGGGAGTAGATGGTGTCGTAGGTGTACTGCAGGCCCTTGTCGAAGCCGTCGAAGTTGCGCCACTCCGCCAGGTAGTACTGGGCGTGGACCTCGGTGCCGCTGGAGACCTTCCAGCCCGCGCCGGTGGTGTCGACGAAGGTGCCGCCGGTGGCGGTCCAGCCGTTGTCGCCGCCCTCGACGTCGTCACTCCAGGTGGTGGCGCCGCCGCCGGTGACCGAGAAGTCGTCGACGAACCAGTTGCGCTCCTCGAAGGCCTCGTCGGTGGCGAGGCGCAGCCGCAGCTGCACTGTCGTGCCCGCGTACGCCGACAGGTCGACGTAGTCGTGCCGCCAGCCGTCGGTGCTGCCGGTCAGGCCGTACTTCTTGCCGCCGAAGTCGTTCATCCGGCCGTTCGGGTCCGGGTAACCGTCCGGCGTGGTGACAACAGTGCCACCCTCGTCGTACACCTTCTGCTCGGTCCAGGTCGTGCCGCCGTCGGTGGAGAGCTCGACGAAGCCGTAGTCCCAGTCCTCCTCGATGATGTAGTTGTTCCACATCCAGAACTTCGAGTCGGCGGCCGCCGGCACGTCGACCGAGCGGCTGAGCTTGACGTCGGCCCACTCCTGGTCGTTGTTGCTGTGCCACATCTTGGTGCCGCTGTGCGGGGTCGCCAGCGTCGTCACCTTGTCCGGCAGGTCGACCTTGATGCCGTCCTCGGAGTCGATCGGGGTGCGTGAGGTCTGGCCGAGCTTCACCTCGCGCGGGTTCGACCCGGGGCGGATGGTCAGCGGGTCGGCCCAACCGAGCACCCACTTGTCCCAGATGCCCATGTGCGTCGGCAGCGCCTGGAAGATCTCACCCGAGTGCGAGCCCGAGGCCATCAGGTCCCAGAAGTCCACGTCGGAGTCGGCGTTGCCGGACGTGTCGTAGAGGTCCGGCAGGCCCAGGTCGTGGCCGAACTCGTGAGCGAAGACGCCGACACCGGCGTCCTCCGGCTGCACGATGTAGTTCGACGCCTTGATGTTGGTGCCCGGGATGGTGTAGCCACCGGCGACCGTGGAGGAGTGCGCCCACACGGCGTACACGCCCTCGGCGCCGCCACCACGGGACTTGCCCTGACCGGCGTGCACCAGCACGAGGTGGTCGATCACGCCGTCCGGCTCGAAGACGTTGCCGTCACCGTCGCGGTCGGCCTGGTCCTCGATGTCGTAGTCGGCCCAGGGGAAGTTCGGGTCCTTCGCGACGAGCGCGTCGATCGCGTCGGTCGCCAGGCGGCCCGCGCCGGCCGGGTTGTCCGGGTGGCCGTTCATCGACTGCTCACGGCCGGGAACCCAGGCGCCGGTCTCGTCCTGGAAGCAGCGGTTGGCCGCGTACCAGCCCTCCGAGTGCGGCACGGTGATCCACGGGCTGGCCTGCCCGTCCACCGTGTACGCGTTCTTGGACATCTCCAGGTACATGTTGTGCATGGTGCGACCGGACAGGTCGATGCCCTTCTTGCCGTCCGGGCCCTTCAGGTCGGTGCGGACCCGCTCGGTGATGCCCTTCTTGCTGTACAGCATCTTGTTGTAGTGCTGCGGCGAGAAGTCCGGCACCCACATCGAGTTGTTGTCCTCGTGGGGCAGGCGCGCCGGGTCCGGGATCTTGTTGTGCTTCGGGCCGTTCTGGACCGTGCCGGGCACGCAGGTGCGGTCCTCGAACACCGTCTTGGGGACCATCACGTCGGTGAAGTCGTCGTTGGCCTTGTCGTTGAACTCGACAAGCAGCGTCAGCAACTTCGCCGTCTGGGTGGTCGGCGCCTTCTTGAACTTGCGCGGGTTCTGGCCCGTCTTCAGCGACTTGGCCTCGTCCTTGGCCAGCTGCCGCGCCGTCACCGGGTTGCCCCGGGCGTGCTTCTGGTCGAACTCGCGCGCGGACTCCACGGCAGGGGTGTAGACGCCACCCTTGCCCTTCACCTCACGGCCGGCGGTGTCCGGCTGCACCTCGGGCTCGGCGTAGTTGATGTAGTACTCGTCCGCCCCGATCACCGCCCGCGGGGTGTCGGACGAAGGCTTGGCGGCCGCGCTGCCACTCACGGTCAGTGACGTGGCCGCGAGGGCGATGACGGGTAGCGCGACGAGTAGTCGTCGGCGCGACCCCGGACGGGAGTTTCTGTTCATGCCACTCCGTTTCTCGGGCAGAGGACGTCGGCCGGATCCGGTGGCGTGGGCTCATCGGGGCCGCCCGACGAGCGTGAAACTAAATGACAAACAACCCGTACGGCGGGATCGTGATCGATGCGTTATCTGTTTAACTCCCGTATCACATATGTGCGACGGACGTGCCTCCACAAAAGACGACGGTGGGTGACGGCCCGTCCGGGCCGCCACCCACCGTTGGGGTACGCCTACCGTCAGTCCTCGTCGGACTTCACGCCGCCCATCCCCGAAGAGATCAGGTCCATCACCGAGGAGTCCTGCAACGTGGTCACGTCGCCGAGCGACCGGTTCTCCGCCACGTCCCGCAGCAACCGACGCATGATCTTGCCGGAGCGGGTCTTCGGCAGCTCCGGCACCAGCATGATCTGGCGCGGCTTGGCGATCGGGCCGAGCGTCTTCGACACGTGGTTGCGCAGGTCGGCGATGAGCTGCTCGCCCGCGTCACCACTGATGTCAGTGCTGCCCCGCGGGATGGCGAACGCGACGATCGCCTGACCGGTGGTCGGGTCGGTGGCGCCCACGACCGCGGCCTCCGCCACCGACGGGTGCGACACCAACGCCGACTCCACCTCGGTCGTCGAGATGTTGTGCCCGGACACCAACATCACGTCGTCCACCCGGCCGAGCAGCCAGATGTGCCCGTCGTCGTCCTTCTTCGCGCCGTCGCCGGCGAAGTACATCCCCTGGAAACGCGACCAGTACGTGTCGATGAACCGGTCGTCGTCACCCCAGATGGTGCGCAGCATCGACGGCCACGGCTCACGCAGCACCAGGTAGCCGCCACCACCGTTCGGCACCGACTGGCCCTGGTCGTCCACCACGTCGGCCACGATGCCCGGCAGCGGCGTCATCGCCGAACCCGGCTTGGCCGCGGTGACCCCCGGCAACGGCGAGATCATGATGGAGCCCGTCTCGGTCTGCCACCAGGTGTCCACGACCGGCAGCTCGCCCCGGCCGACGTGCTGGCGGTACCACATCCACGCCTCCGGGTTGATCGGCTCGCCGACGCTGCCCAGCAGGCGCAGCGAGGACAGGTCGAAGCCGGCCGGGATGTCGTCGCCCCACTTCATCATCGTCCGGATCAGGGTGGGCGCGGTGTACAGGATGCTCACCCCGTACTTGTCGACGATCTCCCAGAACCGGCCCTTGTGCGGCGTGTCCGGGGTGCCCTCGTACATCACCTGGGTGGCGCCGTTGGAGAGCGGGCCGTACACGATGTAGGAGTGCCCGGTGACCCAGCCGATGTCGGCGGTGCACCAGTAGACGTCGGTCTCCGGCTTCAGGTCGAACACCGCGTGCGTCGTGTACGACGCCTGGGTGAGGTAGCCGCCGGTGGTGTGCAGGATGCCCTTCGGGCGGGCCGTGGTGCCGCTGGTGTACAGGATGAACAGCGGGTGCTCGGCGTCGAACGGCTGCGCGGTGTGCTCGGCCGAGGCGGTCTCCACCGTCTCGTGCCACCAGTGGTCCTTCTCCGACCACGCCACGTCCTCGCCGGTGCGGCGAACCACGAGCACGTGCTCCACCGACGGGGAGTTCGCCACCGCCTCGTCCACGGTGGGCTTCAACGCCGACGGCTTGCCCCGCCGGTAACCACCATCGGCGGTGATCACCACCTTGGCGCTGGCGTCCTGGATCCGGTTGCTCAACGAGTCGGCGGAGAAACCACCGAAGACCACGCTGTGCGCGGCGCCGATCCGGGCGCAGGCCAGCATGGCCACCGCGGCCTCCGGGATCATCGGCAGGTAGATCGCCACCCGGTCGCCGGCGGTCACCCCCAGGTCGGTGAGCGCGTTCGCCGCCCGGCAGGTCAGCGCGTGCAGGTCCGCGTACGTGATGGTGCGGGTGTCGCCCGGCTCGCCCTCCCAGTGGATCGCCACCTTGTCGCCCAGGCCCGCCTCGACGTGCCGGTCCAGGCAGTTGTACGCGACGTTGAGCTGCCCACCCACGAACCACTTCGCGAACGGCGGATTCGACCAGTCGAGCACCTCATCCCACTTCTTCGACCAGGCCAGCCGGTCGGCCTGCTTCGCCCAGAAGGCCAGCCGGTCGGCCTCGGCCTCGGCATACGCGTCGACGGTGACGTTGGCGTGCGCGGCGAGTTCGGCCGGCGGGGGGAACTGGCGCGTCTCGTTCAGCAGATTGGCCAATGCCTCGCTCATGCCGTGACTCCTCATCCTCGGGGTGACCTGGGTCTCGATGGCACGAGGGTAGTCGCGGGGCCCTCGGCCGGCCACGGCTGCCCACTCCGTCGCGCCGAGTGGCCCCCGCCGCGCGCCCGACGGCCCGTGCTGGCCGGTCCCCGCCCGGGTCGTCTGCGCGGGGCGCCTTGATCGACACGGGTTCCTTGAAGTTGCGGTGTCCTGCTGAGGTGGACGCCCCGACTTCAAGAAACCCGTGTTGACCTTGCGGCGTGCCGTGGCCGCGTCGGGCCGTGGCCGCGTCGGGTCGTGACCGCGTCGGGCCGTGGCCGCGTCGGACCGTGGCCGCGTCGGGCCGTGGCCGCGGCGTGCCGTGCCGCGTCGGGCCGGGTCGGGGCGGGGCGGCTCGGGTGGTCCGGGTCGCGTTGCGGGCGGGTGCGGCCCGCCGGGTCGGGTCGGGTCGTTAGCGTGACGGGGTGACCACCGACCCGCTCGCCCCGTTGCTCGCGCTCGCCGACATCGCCGCCGCCGTCGAGCAGGCCCGCGAACGGTTCGACCAGGCGCTCGGGCACCGGGCGCTGCGCCGGCACGGCGGACAGGTCGCCGCCGAGGTCAGCCTGCGCTGCGCGGTGGCCAGCGCCGCCCTGGAGGGGGCCGGACACGAGCGCGAAGCCGTCCGGGCCGGCACCGTCACCGACCCGGTGCTGCAAGGGGCGCTGCGCGTCGCCGGGGCGTTGCCGGGCCTGAGCGAGCTGTGGCCGAAGGCGCCCCGCCAGGCACTCGCGAAGCTGCACGTGCTCGCCGCCCGGGACCTGGTGCCGGAAGCCGAACTGGGCCGCCCGGTGGCCGACCCCGTCGTCGCCACCCGGCTGGACGGGCTCGCCGGCCTCATCGCCGGTGGCACGAAGGTCTCCCCGTTGGTGCTCGCCGCCGTCGTCCACGGGGAGCTGCTGAACCTGCGCCCGTTCGCCGGGCCGTCCGGCGTCGTGGCGCGCGGAGCCGCCCGGCTGGTGCTGCTCGCCACCGGCCTCGACCCGCGTGGCCTGCTCGCCGTCGACGTCGGGCACCGCGAGCGGGAACCGGAGTACGTCGGCGCGGCCGGTGCCTTCGCCACCGGCACCCCCGACGGGCTGCGCTCCTGGCTACGCCACTACATGGCGGCCGTCGAGGTCGGCGCCGACCAGCTCACCACCATCGGAGACGAGATCCTCGCCGCCGCCTGATCAGTCCCGCCACCCCGGAACGGCCCGTCCCGCGACCTGAAGGCCTGGGCAGGTGGGCGAGGAACGGTCAGGCGGTGGTGGCGGCCCGGGTGCGACGGTGCCGCCCGTACCAGGCGATGCCGATGGCCACACCCACCCCGACCCCCAGGGCCGCCGCGGCCACCGGAACCGCAGGCCGTTCCCGCCAGCGCCGGCCCAGCGGGATCGGGTGCCGGAACTCCAGCACCGGCCACGCGTTCTCCGACGCCAACTTGCGCAGCTGCCGGTCCGGGTTGACCACGCTCGGGTGGCCCACGCACTCAAGGAGCGGACGATCGCTGTACGAGTCGGAATAGGCGTACGAATCAGCCAGGTCGTAACCCCGGACGGCGGCCAACTCGCTGACCGCCTCCACCTTGCTCGGGCCCGCCGCGTAGAACTCGACCTCGCCGCTGTACCGGCCGTCGCGCACCGTCATCCGGGTGGCGATCACGTCGGTCACCCCGAGCAGCTCGCCGATCGGCCGGACCATCTCCTCGCCGGAGGCCGACACCAGCACCACGTCCCGCCCAGCCGCCTGGTGCTCCTCGATCAGAGCGGCGGCTTCGGCGTACACATAAGGGTTGATCAGCTCGTGCAGCGTCTCCGCGACGATCTGGCGGACCTGCTCCACCTGCCAGCCCTTGCAGAGCGCAGCCAGGTAGTCCCGTGTTCGGGCCATGGTCTGCTCGTCGGTGCCGCCCAGCCGGAACATCAGCTGCGCGTACGCCGACTTGACCACGTCACGCCGAGTGATCAGCCCGTCCCGGTAGAACGGCCGACCGAACGCCAGGGCGCTCGACTTGGCGATGACGGTCTTGTCCAGATCGAAGAAAGCGGCACTTCGGCCCACGGCGCGAAAGTCTAGCCGGATGGTCTATCGTCGGCGGGTGCCCGGGGTCATGCCACCCCTCAGACCTGCGGGCTGGCAGCACCATCTCCGCTCCGCGTGATCACGCTCACACTCTGCGAGGAGATTTTCGCACTGAGTGGAGTCGGCACCACTCGACGTGACGGGCCCGCTCAGGCAGACTTGTCCGTACGACGAGCTTTCACATCCTCGAAACAGGCAGACCCTCAGCGGTTGCACCCCCCGTGACCGCTGAGTGGTTCGGCTCGACCCCCCCGGAGCCGAACCTCCGACGACCCCCGTCTCCCCCCGACGGGGGTCGTCCCTTTCTCCTGGGAGCGCGCCACCGCAGCTCACGCTGATGAGCCGCACGCCGACTAGCCTGCCCCCATGGCCACGCCGTTGGACCTCTCCAGTCCGGTCGCGCGTCGGGAAGCGCTCCGGATGGTTGACGTGGACGATCCGGTTCCCCAGCACGCGATGCTCCGTGAGATCTTCGACCTCGAACGAGCGTGGCGCGAAGGTCCGGACCCGGGCGAGAACGACGAGTACGAGCAGATTTACCTGGCAGCGTTCCTGCTGTTCCTGATCGGCGATCCGGCGGACTCGCCCCGCCTGTACGGGGCGAAGTTCCGCACCGGCGACATGGACCTGGGCATCGGCTTCGATGCGCACGCGATCTTCGGAGCGGGCACCGGCGAAACGCTCCAGTGGCTCCTGGACAACGGCTACACCGACGAGCACGCGCATCTGTCTGAGTGGCTGTCGCAGGGGGCGGACCCCACGATCGAAGACTGGGCCACGCACGTACGCCGGTACTTCTACTCCGCAAACGGCACGCTGCGCCTGGATCCGCTCTAGGCGTACGCAGTTTCAGCCGTCCGGCCCTCGCGGCCTTGGCGATGAGGTCCTTGAACTGAGCGGGTCGGATTCAGCCCTCCCGCCCGACCTCGTGGCGGACAGTGCGATCGCCGCGTGGCGGGTAATTTGCCGAACGGGACGAGCTGAGGAGGTAACGGGTGGCTGCTGGTGGCTTCTCGTCGAAACGGCTGGCTCGGGTTCGGGGGTTGCTTGAGCATCACGTCGAGTCCGGCTTCGTCCCGGGCGCGGTGGTCGTCCTCGCCCGGCACGGTGAGGTGCACATCGAGGCAACGGGTCGCCTCGCCTTCGAGGGGCGGGGTCGCAGACGCCGATGGCGGCCGACACGATCTGTCGCCTGGGCTCGATGACGAAGCCCATCGTCGCCGTGTGCGCGATGACCCTCGTCGAGGACTGCACCCTCCGCCTCGACGACCCGGTCGACGATCTCCTGCCGGAGCTGGCGGACATGACAGTGCTCGCCGATCCGCACGGCCCACTGGACGACACCGTCCCGGCGGCACGGCCGATAACGCTGCGGGACGTCCTGGACGGCACCCTCGGCACGGGGATGGTCCCCGCCGAGCCGGGAACGGTACCCATCGCCGACGCGCTGGACGCTCTCGTTTATCCGTCGATGGACGAGTGGATCCGCCAGCTCGGCGCTCTTCCCCTCGTCCACCAGCCGGGTGAGCGTTGGATGTACGACACCGCCGCCAACGTGGCCGGTGTGCTCATCGCCCGGGCCACCGGCATGTCCTTCGGGGATGCCATCCGGGAGCGGGTCTGCAAGCCACTGGGCATGACCGACACCGTCTTCCACGTGGGTAGCGAGAGCATCGGCCGGTTCGCGACCGCGTACGAGCGCGACAACGCCGCCGACGGCGCACCGGTTGTCGAAGACGCTCCCGACGGACGGTTCAGCCGACCGCGGTTGTTCGAGTCCGGGGGCGGCGGGCTCGTGTCCACCGCCCAGGACTACCTCGCCTTCGCGTCGGCTCTGCTCGCGGGCGGCACCCATCGCGGTGAGCGGGTGCTGTCCCGGCCGGCGGTGACGCTGATGACGAGCGACCACCTGACCTCGGAGCAGAAGGCCAACTCCGGGTTCTGGCCGGGGTACTTCGACGCCATCAGCTGGGGTCTCGGACTGTCGGTCCGCACCCGCCGTACGCACCTCGGGCCCTCGGTCGGCAGCTACGGCTGGCCCGGCTTCTATGGCACCGCCTGGTACAACGATCCCGCCGAGGACCTGACGGCGATGGTGTTCATGCAGCGGGCGCACGCGGGCGACCAGCGGCTGCCGATGTGGCACGACTTCTGGACCACCGTCTACCAGGCGATCGACGACTGACCGCAGCGTTCGTTTCCCGGTCGGGCACCCGCCCCTGGCCGCGCGGTAATCCCGAGGCCCTCAGCGACACAAGCCAGGGTGAGAGTCACCGAGGCAATGGGGGTTCGGGTGGGTCCACCGAAGAAGCGGGACGAGGACTGGTTCACCAGTCTCTACGCCACCGAGTACGCGCACATCGTTCGATACGGCCTGCGTCGGCTCATCGACGGGGATGCCGCGGCGGAGCTGGCGCAGGACGTCTTCGTCGTCGCCTGGCGTCGCCGCGTAGAGGTGCCTGACCGCAGTCTTCCCTGGCTGTACGGGGTGGCTCGTCGTCTCCTGGCGAACCAGTGGCGGTCGCGGCGTGCCGCCCCGGATCTTCTCCCGATCACCAATGTCGACCTTGCGCGGTTGGCCGGATCGCCGGGTGCGGACACGACCGTCGGGGTCGCGGACGTCCGGACCGCGTTGGCCACCCTCAACGAGCTTGATCAGGAAATTCTTCGGCTGGTCGGCTGGGAGGAGTTGACGGTCTCCGAGGCGGCGAAGGTGCTCGGCTGCACCGGACCAACCGCGGCCGTGCGGCTCCATCGCGCCCGGCGTCGTCTGGCCGACGCAATGGCGGACCGGCCCGCGCAGACCCGTCGTAGCCCGGTGTTGGTGACCATTCGAGAGGATCTGTGATGTTCGGAGCAGAGCGCACCCGTACTCTTCTCGGCCCGGCCGACCCGGCCCGAACCGCCGCCGTCGAACCACCGCTGGTCTCGGCGCGCGAGCTGATCGACCGCGCCGGCGCTACCGACACGGCCGCCGGGCATCGTCGCGTACGCCCGACCCGCCGGCTGGTCCTGACGGCCGGGACGCTGGCTGTCGCGGCCGGTGCCGTGGCGGTGCTCCAGCCGCTCGGCGAGGGCGCACCGGACACTCCGGGCGAACCGGCGGCAGCGGGGTTGGTGCTCGTGCCGGTCGCGTACCAGTTCGACGCGGATCCGCCGGCCGCCGGCCCGCAGCTGCGCATGCTGGCCGACAAGATCAAAGACGCGGCGTACGACCACCAGAGCGGGCGCTACATGTACCACCACACGAAGGTGTGGGGCGATCCTGTGATGACCTCAGCCGACGGCCGCCACCACGTGGCCTTCGCCAGCGAGACGAAGCTCTGGCAGGCCGTCGACGGGACCGGTAACCAAGTCAGGACCCAACTGGAGCCGCAGTACCCCGACCAGGAGTCTCGGGACTACTGGCAGCGCGAGAGCCTGGGGCGACCAGCAGCCACCGGCACCCCCGCACCGAGCGTCATGCCGCTGCCGCCGGAGGAGCTCAGGCAGCCGTCGGCCGACCCGTCCGAGCTGCGGGAGCGGCTGAAGGTCGAGTACGGCGCGGGGTCGGCGAGCAAGTGGGTCGGCACGCTCTATGGGCAGTACGTCGTGCCGCGTGCGACCCGAGCGGCGGTCCTGCGGGTTCTCGCCGACGTGCCCGGCTTCCGCTGGCGGGGGCAGGTCACGGACCGCGCCGGCCGCAATGGAGTCGCCGTCACCTTCGACGACCGCGAACACGACCAGCAATCTCTTCTGATCTTCGATCCGAGGACGGGCGAATTGCTCGCCCATGAGCTGTTGACGCTGTCGCCCATGCGGATCAGCTCGTACGAGGTGATCCTCGATGCCGCCTGGACAAATCAGCCCGGCTGACCACCGACTCGCGGGGCCGCTCCGCTCGGGAGCGGCCCCGCTGTCTTCACCGCAGCGGCGGTAGCTGCGCAGCTGCCCGCGCTCGTAGCAGATCAACTGTCTCAGCGGAGGTTTTCCACAGGCCACCAGGTTGTCCACAGGCGACGGCATCGGGGCGGCTCGTGGGGCGGATTCCGAGCAGGGTCGGCGGCATACCAGAGCCCGACCGCTGGAGGCCGCGATGCCACCCCGTACCACGGTTCCGCCGATCCGCCGGCTTCCGCTGGTCGTCACCGGCGACGACGATCTACTCGATGATGTGCTCCGGCTCGCCGCTGTCGGCGGGACGGAGGTGGAGTTCGCCCGCGACGCGGCGGCTGCCCGTACCCGTTGGCTTCCCGCACCTCTGGTGCTGCTCGGCGCCGACCAGGCGCAGGCGTGTCTGCGGGCCCGGTTGCCGCAGCGGCCCCGGCTGGTGCTGGTCGGCCGGGCCGGTCAGCTCGACCCCGGCTGGCAGGTGGCGGAGCTGATCGGGGCCGAGCACGTCGCCATGCTGCCGGCCGCGGAGCCGTGGCTGGTGGATCGGTTCGCCGAACATGATCCGGACCGTCCGGCCGGCGTCGGCGCCCGGGTCGTCGCGGTTCTCGGTGGTCGGGGCGGTGCGGGCGCGAGCGTGCTCGCCGGTGGCCTCGCGGTGACCGCCGCCCGGGCCCGGCTGCGCACCCTCCTCGTCGACGCCGATCCGCTCGGTGGTGGCCTCGACCTCGTGCTCGGCTGGGAGCAGTTGGAAGGCCTGCGCTGGCCGTCGCTGACCTCCGCCGACGGACGGGTGGACGCGCCGGCGTTGGTGCGGGCCCTGCCCAGTCGGGGTGATCTCGTGGTGCTCTCCTGGGATCGCGGCGAGATGCTGGCATTGCCGGCGACCGCGATGGCGGCGACTGTCGACGCCGCCCGGCGTGGGCGTGACTTCGTGGTGATCGACCTGCCCCGACAGCTCGACGACGCGGCGGTGGTGGCGTTGCAGGCCGCCGATCAGGCGTTCGTCGTGGTGCCGGCCGAGCTGCGCGCCACCGCGGCGGCCACTCGGGTGGTGGCCGCAGCCGCCCCGCACTGCGCTGCGCTCTCGGTGGTGGTGCGTGGGCCCGCCCCGGGGCGGCTGCGGGCGGCGGAGGTGGCACGCGCGTTGGGCCTTCCGCTGGCGGGCACGCTGCGCCCCGAGCCGGGGCTCTGCCGTGGGCTGGAGCGGGGTGAGGCGCCGGCCGCCGGGGGAAAGGGCCCACTGGCAGCACTCTGCCAACGGATCGTCACCGACCTGACCGGCGTGCCGGCCACTGGTGCGGCATGACCGGCCGGCCGGAGGACGGCACGCTCGCCGCCCGGGTGCGGCAGCGGATCGCCGCCGCCACCACCCCGGTCACCGCGGCGGCGATCGTCTCCGCGGTACGGGCCGAGCCGACCGCCGCGGTGCTCGGTGACACGGCCATGCTGCGCATCGCCGACCGGGTACGCGACGACCTCGTCGGCGCTGGGCCGCTGGCGCCGCTGCTCGCCGACCCGGAGGTCACCGACGTCCTCGTCAACGGCGCTCGGGTCTGGGTCGACCGGGGGTCGGGGCTGCATCAGGTCGCCGTTCCGTTGGGCTCGGTGGACGACGTCCGCCGGCTGGCGCAGCGGCTGATCGCCAGCGCCGGGCGGCGACTCGACGACGGCTCCCCGTACGCGGACGCGCGCCTTCCCGACGGCACCCGACTGCACGCCGTGCTGCCGCCGGTGGCCACCGAAGGTCCGTACCTCTCCCTCCGTACCTTCCGGCATCGGCCGTTCACCCTCGACGAGTTGGTGCGCCAGGGGACGGTGCCGCGACCGCTGGCACCACTGCTCGCCGCCGTCGTCGCGGCCCGGCTGGCGTACCTGGTGACCGGTGGCACGGGCTCGGGCAAGACGACGTTGCTCAACACGCTGCTGGGGATGGTGCCGGCCACCGAACGGATCGTGCTGGTGGAGGACGCCGCCGAGCTGCGTCCGGGGCATCCGCACGTGGTGGGGCTGCAGGCGCGTACCGCCAATGTGGAGGGCACGGGCGTGGTCAGTCTCGCGGACCTGGTGCGGCAGGCGTTGCGGATGCGCCCGGACCGGCTGGTGGTCGGGGAGTGCCGGGGCGGTGAGGTGGTCGACCTGCTGGCCGCGCTCAACACCGGCCACGACGGGGGTGCCGGCACGCTGCACGCCAACACACCGTCCGACGTGCCGGCCCGGTTGGAGGCCCTGGGCATGTTGGGTGGGTTGCCCCGCGCCGCGCTGCACGCCCAGGTGGCGGCAGCGTTGCAGGTGCTGTTCCAGGTGCGACGCGGCGATCAGGGCCGGGTCCTGGAGTCGGTCTGCCTGCTGCTGCCCGAGGGGCCCGAACGGATGGTGACAGTGGTGCCCGCCTGGGTGCGCGGCGGTGGGCTCGGGCTCGCCGCCCGTGCTCTCGGGGCGCTGCTGCGGGAGCGTGGGGTGGCGGTGCCGCCCATCCTCAGCGAGCCGTGGCCCGGATCGGCGGGTCCGGCATGACCGCCCGGACGATGCTGGTGGCGGTGCTGCTCCTGGTCGCCGCTGCCCTGGTGGCATGGCCCGTACGGAGCGTGCGGGCCCGTCGACGTCGCGTGCTGACGCCGGGGCGGAGGGCCGGCGGTCTCGATCCGGATGACGCCCTGGTGCAGTGGATCAGGGAACTCGGCAGCACTCCGGACTTGCTGGTCGACCGCACCGGCGCTGCCCCGACCTCGGGTCATCCGGTCCGGATCACCGATGAGCCGGGTACCGCTGCCGGTGTCAACGGAAGGCGGACGGCGCTCGGCTGGCCCGACCGGGACGTCATCCGCAGCCCGAGGTGGCCGGGCGTGAAAGGCGGCTTCACCCGTCCGGAGGGCCCGACGCGTCCGCCGGCCCGTCGAGATCCCCGACGTCCGATCGGCAGCGCCCGGCCGGAGGAGGCCACCACCATGCTCGACGTGGAACAACGGCCTGCGTCGGCGGCCACGGTCACGATCGGTGTCGGTGTCGGTGTCGGTGTCGGTGTCAGCGACGGGGACGGGGACGGGGACGGTCCGCCCGGCGTCCCCGGCCCGGCAACCGCGGACGGGCACGGCGACCTGGATGCGGGTTGTCGGGGCGACGTGTCCGGTGCGGCGGCGGCCGGCGGATGGGCGATCGCCGATCGCCACGACGGCCTGCGCGTCGGCCCGACCGGCAGAACGCCGGGTACGCCACCGTCGGTGCGCATCTCCCGATCGGCGACCCGGGTGCTGCCACTGGTCGGCCTCTTCGGCGGCGCTGTGGGCGCCGTGGTCGGTGGTCCGGTGGCGGCGGTGGCGATGGCCGGGTACGGCACGCTGGCAGTGCGCGCCGTGCTGCGTTGGCGACTGAACCGGAGCGCCGAGCGGACCCGACGACGTGGATTGGACCAGCTCTGCGGCCTCGCGGCGGACCTGCGGGCCGGGCTGCCCATCGCACGTGCGCTCGACGTCGCGACCGTGGAGCGTGACGGGGCTGGCCGACTCCGCCAGCTGACGTCGGCGGCGGTGCGGTTGGCCGACCGGACCGGCGCGCCGCTGGCGGAGCTCGTCGAACGGATCGAGGCGGACGCCCGGGCGACCGATCGGGGCCTGGCCGCAGCGGCAGCCCAGGCGGCCGGTGCGCGGGCTACCGCCTGGCTACTGGCGGCGCTGCCGGTCGGCGGGATCGGCCTGGGCTACGGCATCGGTGTCGACCCCATGGCGGTGCTCCTGCACAGCACAGTCGGCGGTGCCTGCGCCGTTGCCGCGGTCGCTCTTCAGGCGGTGGGTCTCCTCTGGGCGGAACGGCTGGGCGCGACCCCGGGGCGGGCCGGATGACGGCCCGGCGCCCTGCCGGCCAGGCCGGCCCGACGGACCAACGCAGGGCAACGGGCCAGCAGGTCTCAGCGGTCCAGCCCAGTGCAGCGGGCCGGCCCAGCTCAACGGGCCAGCCTGATGCAGCGGGCCAGCCCAGTGGAGCGGGCCAGCCCCGCTCAGCCCGTCGGCGGCGGCCGGACGCGATCCGGCTCGTGGCGGCGCTGGGTGGGCTCGCCGTGGCCATCGTCGTCGGGGGTTGGCTCGGGCTGCTCGGTGCCGTCCCGGCCGCGTTCCTGCTCGATGTCCTGCTGCGGCGGATCGAGTCGCCCGCTGCGCGCAGGCGGCGGCAGCAGGAGGCCGCCGACCTGCCGCTCGCCGCCGACCTCCTGGCCGCGGCGATGCGGGCGGGCGCCCCGGTGGACCGCTCGGTGCTGGCCGTCGCCGAGGCGTTGGACGGGCCGCTCGCCGGCCGGTTGGCCCGGGTGGGCCGCACGCTGCTGCTCGGTGGTGGTCCGGCGGAGGCGTGGTCCGCCCTGGACGGAGTGCCCGGCGCGGATCGGCTGACCTCGGCGGCGTTGCGCTCAGCCAACAGTGGTGCCGCCCTGGCCGGCGCACTGACCCGGCTCGCCGACGACCTGCGCGCCGACCGGGCCACCGCCGCCGAGGCGTCGGTCCGCCGGGCGGGTGTGCTCATCGTCCTGCCGCTGGGGCTCTGCTTCCTGCCGGCGTTCATTCTCGCCGGACTCGTGCCGGTGATCGTCGCCGTTCTCGGCGACGTGCTCTGACCCATCGAGAAGGGAAAACAGTCATGCGCAAACTCATCGCTCGCCTGCGCGGCGATGCCGGAATGAACACGGCCGAGTACGCCGTCGGCACCCTCGCCGCGGTCGCCTTCGCCGGGATCCTGCTGAAGGTGCTGACCTCCGGCAACGTCCAGTCGGCGCTGACCGCTGTCATCGACCGGGCACTGAAGTGATCGGGCGCCGGCGGGCCGGCCGTCGGTCAGGACCGAGCGTTCCCGGGCTGGCGGCAGGCGGCGGGCGCAGATGGCGCCTCCTCGTCCGGGCCGCTGGTGGGGACCGGGGGTCCTTCACCGCCGAACTGGCGGCCGGCCTGCCGGCGCTGCTTCTGCTCCTGCTTGCCGGCCTGACCGCGGTCAACGCCGTCAGCGCGCAGGCGGGCTGCCTGCACGCGGCCCGGGAGGCGGCGCTCGCCGCCGCCCGGGGCGCGGACGGCGACGCGGAGGGTGGCAGTGCGGCGCCGCCGGGGGCGGCGGTGTCGGTGTCAGTCGAAGGCGACCGGGCGCACGCGACGGTAAGGGCACCCGTCCGGACGTTGGGCGGGCGGCTACCCCGCATCACCGTGGTCGCCACCGCCGTCGCCGCCGTCGAACCGGGTGCAGACGAGGGGAGTTGGTAGTGCCGCGAACTGAGGATCCGCCACGGCACGCCAGTGACCCACCGGCTGCCGGAGGCCTTGTTGCTCGCCGGCCGGACCGGCAACGCGGTGGCGCGACAATCCTGCTGCTGGCGATGGGGCTTGTCTTCGTGCTGTTCGGGACGTTCGGCGCGGCCATCGTCGCCGCCGGCATGGCGAGTCAGCGGGCGGCGGTGGCAGCCGACCTCGGCGCGCTGGCCGGGGCCGCCCGGGCGCTCGACGGCGACGCGGTGGCCTGCGCGTCCGCGTCCGACCTCGCCGGTCGCAACGACGGCCGCCTGGTCAGCTGTCACCTCGACGGGCTGGACGTGCTGGTGACAGTCGAGGTGGCGTTCACGCCGCTACCCGGCCTGACCCGGGTGGCTGCGGCGAGCGCCCGTGCCGGCCCGGTGCGGGGCTGACCCTCGCGGTGGCGTCTCTACTAACCACCGCGGCCAGCGCAGGGCGCGTTCTGTGGAGGGCGGGCGCGGCCTGTGGAGGGAGGGGTTTGGCCCGCATCGCGGCGTCAAAGGGCCGCCGCCGGTGCACTACGTCGGCAAGACCGCCACGTTCCGAGCGGAAGTCCGGGCTGACGCGTGGTCGAAGGAACCAAGGGTCCTCGTCGGATTGGTGGGTGCTTTGGAGCTGAATCGCATACGACATCAAGGGCGATGCGTTTACGGCATCAGCTCCAAAGGGGCGACCAGACCAGTCAGGGGTCGAGTCACCAGCGGCGGGCCGTCTGGGGCAGCGCGGTGCGATGGCCTGCCGGCCGGCGGCAGTGCGGTTCAACGCTCTGCCGGCTGGGGGCAGTGTGGTCCGATGGCCGGCCGGGGCAGTGTGGTCCGATGGCCGGCCGGGGCAGTGCGGTCCGATGGCCGGCCGGGGCAGTGCGGTCCGATGGCCGGCCGTCCCGGGAGTGCGGGCCGGCCGGGACTGGTCGAGGTCCAGGTCCCGGCCGGCAGCCGAGGATGGGTGGCCACGACGGCGACCGCTGAGGGTCATCGCACTGCCCTCGTCCGGGCCGGGTGCGTCAGCGGGACTGGAGCGCGTCGAGAGCGACGGCCATCGCGATGACCAGGCGACGGTCGATCTGCGGGTGCTGCACCTCGACGACGTACTTGTCGCGCAGGCCCCACTTCTTGATCACGGAGAAGACCGGCTGGCCGCCCGCGGTGAAGTCGAAGTGGTACGGCAGCCAGGACAGCGAGTCGACGAATCGACGCAGCAGCGCCACCGGCATGCTCCGCTCCTGGCCGGTCACCTGCGGCAGGCCGGCCTGCTCGACGTGCCAGGTGGAGCGCAGCAGCGACTGGGCGAAGTCCTTACGGAACAGGCCGATCGGGTTGCCGGCCGCGTCGGTGACGTCGTACGTGGCGCCGAGGTCGATGCGCTGGCGGGCCTTGAAACCGAGCAGTGGCTGCTGCTTGGAGTCATCCGTGTAGATGGTCACCTGCTCCTTGAAGGCGAGCCGCTTCTGCTGCGCGAACGCCAACAGCTCACCCTCGCTGCCGTCCGGGGAGACCGCCCGGACCTCGTACTGGTTGACCATCATGCGCAGGCGCTGGCGAATGTGGAACTGGTGCTGGCCCTGCAAGTTGTCGAGCTGCATCTGAACTCCTCTGGGGTTGGTGCGCCGGAGTCTCGCACAGCCCGACAACCGTCGCTCCCCCTGCGGTCCATGATCAGTTGCTGCTGGGTAGTCGTCGGGCCCGTCGGACGACTACCCAGCCCGGAGTGATCACTGGTGCCCTTGCAGGATCACCCCGGCAGACCTCAGCGACTGTCGACGGAGGTCGCGGCCCGCAGCGCCCAGGTGTTGAGCACCTGGTGGATGCCGCGCAGCCGCTCGTTGATCTGTTCCAGCCGTTCCGCCTGGGCCAGGGCGGCCAGTGCCGACCCCAGCGCGATCTGCTGGTCGAGGGTGAGATTGTCCTGGTCGATGGTGTAGAGCAGGTCGACGGTCTCGGCGATGGTGTCGGCCACAGCTTCTCCTCGGGCACGGGGGGCGATCAGCAACAAAGGCATCGATGGAAGCGCTCCCACATCATTGTGCCCCGTGCCATGCCGGTTCATGCAAGCTGCTCAGCGCGGCAGGTTGGCCAGCACCACGTCGAGCACCCGGATCGCGTCCGGTTTGGAGAGGGGGTTGTTGCCATTGCCGCATTTCGGTGACTGCACGCAGGATGGGCATCCGGTCTCGCAGCCGCACTCCGCGATCGCGTCCCGGGTGGCCCGCAGCCACGCCGCCGCCGTCCCGTACGCCCGCTCGGCGAACCCGGCGCCACCCGGGTGCCCGTCGTAGACGAAGACGGTCGGCGCTTCGGTGTCCGGGTGCAGTGCGGTGGAGAGCCCGCCGATGTCCCAGCGGTCGCAGGTGGCCATCAGCGGCAGCAGGCCGATCGCGGCGTGTTCGGCGGCGTGCAACGCACCCGGCACCTCGGCCGGCTGGACCCCGGCGAGGGTCAACGACTGCGGCGACAGGGTGAACCAGACCGCCACGGTGCGCAGCTCCCGGGTCGGCAGGTCGAGCGGCCGGGTGTCGATCACCTCGCCGGTGGCGATGCGCCGCCGCTGGTACGACACCACCTGGCTGGTCACATCCACCTCGCCGAGGAACATGCCGACCGGCCCGGCGTCCACGTAGGAACGCACCGACACCACCGACAGGTCGGTGACGTCGCGGGCGTGGGTGGACCAGTCCGGCTCCTCGGCGTGCACCAGCGCGCACCCGTCGACGAGGTCGAGCTGGTCGACCACGTACGAGACGCCCTGGTGCAGGTAGACCGCGCCGGGGTGCAGCAGGAAGTGCGAGGAGCCGCCGTCGACGGTGCCGAGCAGCCGGCCGGTCGACGACTCCACCACGGCGACCGGGGCGCCGCCCTCGCCGCGCAGGTCCACCTCGGGTCGCTCCCGGTGCCGCCAGTACCAACCGGTGGGCCGTTGCCGCAGTGCCCCCGCCGCGACCAGCTCGTCGACCGCCTCCTTCGCCCCGTCGCCGAAGAGCGCCAGGTCGGTCGGGGTGAGCGGTGCCTCCGCCGCCGCGCAGGCGAGCTGCGGGGCCAGCACGTACGGGTTGGCCGGGTCGAGCACCGTCGCCTCCACCGGTGCCCCGAAGATCGCCTCCGGGTGGTGCACCAGGTAGGTGTCCAGCGGGTCGTCGCGCGCCACCAGCACCGCCAGGGCCTCCTGCCCGGAACGCCCGGCCCGGCCCGCCTGCTGCCACAGTGACGCCCGGGTGCCCGGGTAGCCGCAGATCAGCACCGCGTCGAGCCCGACCAGGTCCACGCCCAGCTCCAGCGCGTTGGTCGAGGCCAGGCCGAGCAGGTCGCCGTGCAGCAGCGCGCGTTCCAGCTCGCGCCGCTCCTCCCGCAGGTAGCCGCCCCGGTAGGCGGCCACCCGGTCGCCGAGCCCCGGCACCGCGTCGTCCAGCGCCCGACGCGCGTTGGCGGCCACCACCTCGGCGCCCTTGCGGGATCGGACGAACGCGAGGGTGCGTACCCCTTCGGCGACGGTGTCGGCGAGCAGGTCCGCGGTCTCGCGCAGCGCTGACCGGCGGATCTGCCGGAGGTCGTCGTGGTCACCGTTTCCCTGCGGCGGCACCGACCGGGAGGGGTCGTCGCCGGTCGCCTGCGGCGGCACCGGGGACGACAAGGCTGGTGGTACCGGCGGGGACGAGCCCGCGTCGGGTGGCAGCAGCGGCGGCTCCCAGAGCGCGAAGGTCACCCCGCCCCGGGGGGAGGCGTCCTCGGTGACCGCTGTCACCGGCAGGCCGGTCAACCGCCCGGCCGCGGTGGCCGGGTCGCCGGACGTCGCCGAGGCGAGCACGAACACCGGGGTGGCCCCGAACCGGGCGCACTGCCGGCGTAGCCGACGCAGCACGTGCGCGACGTGCGAGCCGAACACGCCCCGGTAGGTGTGGCACTCGTCGATCACCACGTACGCGAGGCGGCGCAGGAAGCCGGACCACTGGGCGTGCCCGGGCAGGATGCCGTGGTGCAGCATGTCGGGGTTGGTCAGCACGAACCGGGAGTGCCGGCGGATCCACTCCCGCTCGGTGCGTGGAGTGTCGCCGTCGTAGCAGGCGGGGCGTACCCCTTCCAGTTCCAGCGCGGCGACGGCGCGCAACTGATCCGCGGCGAGCGCCTTGGTCGGCGCCAGGTAGAGCACTGTGGCCCGGGGGTCGGCCAGCAGCGTGGCCAGGGCCGGCAGCTGGTACGCCAGGGACTTGCCGGACGCGGTGCCGGTGGCGACGACCACGTGCTGGCCCTCGTACGCCAGGGTGGCCGCCTCGGCCTGGTGCTGCCAGGGCGCGACCACGCCGCGCCCGGTGAACGCCGTGCGCAGTTGCGCCGGTGCCCACGACGGCCAGGGCGCGGGCACTCCGGTGCGGGCCGGCACCCGCTCGACGTGCGTGACCGGGTCGGCGGCGCCCCGGGCGCGCAGCCGGCGCAGCAGGTCGACCGGCGCTGGCCCGGGGCCGGGACCAGCGGATACGGTGGCCGCGGACGACGACTCCAGGTCGTCGCGCGGTGCGTGGCGCGCGGAGCTGAAGTCGTTGGAGGTCACGCCCTGCACTCTCGCACTGGTGTTCGGAGATGAAAAGTCGGACACCGGGGTAAGGGGAAGCCTCCGCTGGCGTCCGCAGGCCGCCCCGGCGGTAGTGGTTAGATGCCCACGAGAGTTTACGGCTCTGGCGAGGAGGACCGATGGAGCTGTCACTGGCGACCCGCACCGTGGGCGAGCACACGGTGCTCGAGGTCGGTGGTGAGGTGGACGTCTACACCGCACCCCGGCTCCGTGAACGGCTCCTCGAGCTGATCGACGGTGGGGCGCGTCACGTGGTGGTCGACCTCGGTCGGGTGGACTTCCTCGACTCCACCGGGCTGGGTGTGCTGGTCGGCGCGCTCAAGCGGCTCCGTTCCGCCGGCGGTTCGTTCGCGTTGGTCTGCGACAAGGAGCCCCTGCTCAAGATCTTCCGGATCACCGCACTGGACCAGGTGTTTCCGCTGCACCCGACTGTCGACGCGGCGGTCAGCGCCGACTCGGCGGGCGCCGGCGCGTGATGGCGACAGTCAAGCTCTCGTTCTCGCCCGCGCCGGTGCACGTGCGTACCGCCCGTCTGGTCGGCGTCGCCGTCGCCCGACGGGCCGGGGTCCGCGAGGACCTGCTGGACGAGGTGCGCCTGGCCATCGGTGAGGCGTGCACCCGCGCGGTCGCCCTGCATCGGCAGTACGGCCTGGCCGACCCGGTGCTGGTGGAGATGTCCGACGGTGGCTCGTACGCCGTGCGGGTGGTGGACCGGGCGCCGATCGAGGCGGGCATCGGTCTGACCGCGCTGCCGCCGGACGAGCTGGCCAACGAGTCGCTGACCGACGAGGCGCTGACCACCGGCGTGGGCTTCGCGCTGCTCGCCGGTTTCGTCGAGGACCTGCAGGTGCGCCCGGTCGACGAGGGCATCGGCACCGAGGTACGGATGGTGTGGCCGGTCGGCCGCTGAACGGTTCCGCTGCGTAGGTCGCGTCCCCAGCTGGGGATGCGGCCTTCTTTGCATGGACCGGGCCCTATATCAGATTTCGTTTCATAACACAGCGACGAAGATCATCGCGACACGGTGCCACCTGGGTGTGACCTCCAACACTGAGGAGGGCTACAGTACCCGGGTTGTCAGCAAGTGACCCATCCCGCAGCCAGCGGGTATGGGTGGTCATCGCTGGTCCGCTGGTGGGTTGGCGCGCGCTTGCGAGTCCGCATCCAGGCGTCGGTCAGTGCGTCTCCACTCACCGGCGCGATTGTTCGGTAACAGGAGGACACAGATGTCCGAGACCTTGGCCGCCGACGGCGGCGGGCTTTCCCTTACCGGAAGCAATGTCACCTACGTCGTCATCGCCGCGGTTGTCGCGCTGGTGGCGCTCGGTTTCGCTGCCGCCCTGACGAAAACGGTGCTGGCCGCTGGTAAGGGCACCGAGAAAATGCAGGAGATCTCGGGGGCGGTCCAGGAGGGCGCCTCGGCCTACCTGCTCCGTCAATTCCGCACCCTGGCGATCTTCGTCGTCATCGCCGTCGTGCTGCTCTTCCTGCTTCCGGTGCACGACACCGACGGCAGTGAGCTCGCCGTGAAGATCGGCCGCTCACTCTTCTTCGTGGTGGGCGCCCTGTTCAGCGCGTTCATCGGCGGTGCCGGCATGTGGTTGGCCACCCGCGCCAACCTGCGCGTGGCCGCCGCCGCGAGAGAGCGAGCAGGTGGCCGCGAGGCGGCCATGAAGATCGCTTTCCGCACCGGTGGTGTCGTCGGCTTCTTCACCGTCGGCCTCGGCCTCTTCGGTGCCGCGCTGGTCGTCCTGCTCTACCGGGGTGACGCGCCGACCGTGCTGGAGGGCTTCGGCTTCGGCGCCGCGCTGCTCGCGATGTTCATGCGGGTCGGCGGCGGCATCTTCACCAAGGCCGCCGACGTCGGCGCCGACCTGGTCGGCAAGGTCGAGCAGGGCATCCCCGAGGATGACCCACGCAACGCCGCCACCATCGCCGACAACGTGGGCGACAACGTCGGTGACTGCGCCGGCATGGCCGCCGACCTGTTCGAGTCGTACGCGGTGACGCTTGTCGCCGCGCTGATCCTCGGCCGCGCCGCGTTCGGCGAGGAGGGCCTGGTCTTCCCGCTGATCATCTCCACCATCGGCGTGCTGATCGCGATCGTCGGTGTCTTCATCACCCGGCTGCGCGCGACCGACCGCAACGCCCTGACCGCGATCAACCGGGCCTTCTACCTGTCGGCGGTGCTCTCCGCGGTGCTGGTGGCGATCGCCGCCTACGCGTACCTCCCGGCGACCTTCGGCGAGTTCGACAGCGGGCTCACCGACGCGCCCGGCAACCCCCGGCTGGTCGCCATCGGCGCGGTGGTCATCGGCATCGTGCTGGCCGCCGCGATCCAGGCGCTGACCGGCTACTTCACCGAGACCAACCGGCGCCCGGTGCAGGACATCGGCAAGAGCTCGCAGACCGGTGCGGCGACGGTGATCCTGGCCGGCATCAGCATCGGCCTGGAGTCGGCTGTCTACTCGGCTCTGCTGATCGGCGCCGGCGTCTTCGGGGCGTTCCTCCTCGGCGGCAGCTCCATCACGCTGTCGCTGTTCGCGGTGGCGCTGGCCGGCACCGGCCTGCTCACCACCGTCGGCGTGATCGTCGCGATGGACACCTTCGGGCCGATCTCCGACAACGCCCAGGGCATCGCCGAGATGTCCGGTGACCTCGACGAGCACGGCGCTCGCACGCTCACTGAGCTGGACGCGGTCGGCAACACCACCAAGGCGATCACCAAGGGCATCGCGATCGCCACTGCGGTGCTCGCCGCGACCGCGCTGTTCGGTTCGTACACCGACTCGCTCCGCAGCGCGTACGCGACGGCTGGCGTGGGCGACGTCGGGACGGAGATCCTCAACTCGCTGAACGTGGCGAACCCGCGCAACCTGGTCGGCCTGATCATCGGCGCGGCGGTGGTGTTCCTCTTCTCCGGGTTGGCCATCAACGCGGTGTCCCGCTCGGCCGGTGCCGTGGTGATGGAGGTCCGCCGGCAGTTCCGTGAGCTGCCCGGCATCATGGACGGCACCCAGCGCCCGGAGTACGGCAAGGTGGTCGACATCTGCACCCGGGACGCGCAGCGCGAGTTGATGACCCCCGGTCTGCTCGCCATCCTGGCGCCGATCGCTGTCGGGTTCGGCCTCGGGCCCGGTGCGCTCGCCGCGTACCTGGCCGGTGCGATCGGTGCCGGCACCCTGATGGCGGTGTTCCTGTCCAACTCCGGTGGGGCCTGGGACAACGCCAAGAAGTTGGTCGAGGACGGCGCGTACGGCGGCAAGGGCTCCGAGGCGCACGCCGCCACTGTCATCGGCGACACCGTCGGTGACCCGTTCAAGGACACCGCCGGCCCGGCGATCAACCCGCTGATCAAGGTGATGAACCTGGTCTCGCTGCTGATCGCGCCCGCCGTGGTGGCCTGGAGCGTCGGCGACGACCGCAACGTCGGCCTGCGCGTCAGCATCGCGCTGGTGGCGACGCTGATCATCGTGGCGTCGGTGGTGTTCAGCAAGCGCAAGGGCATCGCGATGTCCGACTCGGACGCCGATGGCAACACCGGCGCGGGCAGCACCGATCACCGTCCGGAGACGGTGAACGCCTGACCCAGGAACGGCCCGGTGCCACACCTGGCCAAAGGCCGTACGCTGCAACGCATGCGTACGTGCCGGGCGTCTGCCGCCGGAAAGCTCACGGTGGTCCTGGCCACGATCGTCGTCCTGGCCGGCTGCGGCGGCGGCCCCAGCCCACGGGCCTGGGCGGCCTCGGTCTGCGGCGCGCTCACCCCGTGGCGCTTGGAGATCAACAAGCTGACCAGCAGCACTGATGAGCAGATGACCGCGCAGACCACGCCGGCGCAGGCCAAGGAGAACCTGGTGCGGCTCTTCGACGGGGCGGAGCAGGCCAGCGAGGCCGCGCGCCGCAAGGTGGAGAAGGCGGGCATCCCGGAGACCGACAACGGCGAGGCCATCTCCGTGGGTTTCCGCAGCTCGCTGGGGAAGATGCGGGACGCGTACGGCCGTGCCCGGGACACCATCGACGGCCTGGGCACCGGCGAGCCGACCGTCTTCTACGACGGCGTGCGGGCGGCGGTGGAGACGCTCAACAAGGAGTACGACGCCAGCGCGCTGGACACCAGCAAACTCAACTCCGAGGAGTTGAAACAGGCATTCGACGAGGTGCCGGAGTGTCGCTGAGCGGGCTCGGTGACACCGGGAAGGCGCAGCCGCCCCCGGCGCTGTTCCCCGCGCCCGAGTCCGACACGCCCACTCCCGGGCGACGCCGTGGCGGCGCGCCGCGGAACGGCCCGTCGCAACACGGCTCCCCAGTGAACGGCCCGGCCCCGGGTGACGACGGGGGCCGGCAACTTGTGTTCTTCGGCGCGGACGCTGCCGAACCGGCCGTCGCCGACCTCGCCGGGTTGCTCGCCGGGCCGGCTGAGGTGGTCCGGATGGGCGGCACCGCCCGGCTCTCGGTGCGGGTGGACGCCGCGTGGCGGGTGCACGTGCTCGTCGCCGAACTGGCGTCGCGCGGGCTGGCCGCCAGCTGGGAGCCGATCGAGGGCGAGCGACACGCCGTGCGTACGTCGTACACCCGGGTCTTGAAGCCGCTCGCGGCCGCCTGGCTGAACGGTTCGACGAAACGCCCGCCGGCGGCCTTCCACCTGACCGGCCGGCGGTTGCGGCTGTGGCTCGCCGCCGCCGGGACGCCGGAGCCTCCCGACTGTTACCTGTTGCGGCTGGGCCCCGACGACCAGGAGTGTTGGGAGTCGATCGGCGTCGCGCTCGCGGCGGCCGGGCTGGCCGGGACGCTGGTCGGCCCGGCGGAGGGTGGCCCGGCGTACCGGATCGCCGGACGCCGCCGGTTGGCCCGACTCGCCGAGCTGGTCGGCGGACCGCCGCCCGCGGCACCGGTCGACGCCTGGCCCGCTCGGCAGTGAACCGGTCATTTCGCCCAGGTCGGCGGCGGCGTCCGGGTGTCCGGTGCCGGACAGCCGGCGGGTCGATCCAGGCGGAAAACGGGCGGGTCGGACCTCGGTCGTGAGTCCGCCATCGTCACAGTGACCCGCTTCGAGCCCTACTCACGGTGTACGGTGGCGCCGTCCGGCAGTGCCGAGCGCGGCGGGGCGGTGTCGACCGCCGCGTCGAAGCGGTTTGCGGCCCGCGAAACCCGAATCGCGGGCAACGCGTTACGTTGGACATCCGGACCGCCGGTGCTACGGCGGGGTCGAAAGCGGTCGCTGTCCGGGCGCCGGCAGGCCACGAGCAGGAGTGAGGTCGGGGAGAGACGTGCCGAGCAACGCTGGAACCACCCGTCTGGTCATCGTCGAGTCACCGGCGAAGGCCAAGACGATCTCGGGCTACCTCGGCCCGGGGTACGTCGTGGAGGCCAGCTTCGGTCACGTCCGCGACCTGCCGCGCAACGCCGCCGACGTGCCGGCCAAATACAAGAAGGAGCCCTGGGCCCGGCTCGGGGTGGACGTCGACAACGGCTTCCACGCGCTCTACGTCGTCTCCGCCGACCGCAAGCAGCAGATCAGCAAGCTGGTGAAGCTGGCCAAGGAGGTCGACGAGATCCTCCTGGCCACGGATGAGGACCGCGAGGGCGAGGCGATCGCCTGGCACCTGGTGGAGACGCTCAAGCCCAAGGTGCCGGTCAAGCGGATGGTCTTCCACGAGATCACCAAGCCGGCGATCCAGGCGGCGGTGGCCAACCCCCGGGAGATCGACCGCGATCTGGTGGACGCCCAGGAGGCGCGCCGGATCCTCGACCGCCTGTACGGCTACGAGGTCTCCCCGGTGCTGTGGAAGAAGGTCATGCCGCGGCTCTCGGCGGGCCGGGTGCAGTCGGTGGCGACCCGCATCGTGGTCGAGCGGGAACGCCAGCGGATGGCCTTCCGCACCGCCGAATACTGGGACATCCTGGCCACCCTGGCGGTGGCCAACGCCGGCGAGGGTCCGCGCAGCTTCAATGCCACCCTGATCGCCCTGAACGGCGACCGGATCGCCACCGGTAAGGACTTCGAGCCGACCACCGGTCGCGTCCGGGCCGGCGCCGGGGTCGTGCACCTCGACGAGAGTGGTGCCCGGGGTCTCGCGGCCCGCCTCGACGGGCGGCCGTTCACCGTCACCCGGGTCGAGGAGAAGCCCTACCGTCGTCGCCCGTACGCGCCGTTCATCACCTCGACCCTCCAGCAGGAGGCGGCCCGCAAGCTGCGCCTGTCCTCGCAGCAGACGATGCGCACCGCGCAGCGCCTGTACGAGAACGGCTACATCACCTATATGCGTACCGACTCGGTCAACCTGTCGGAGACCGCCATCTCGGCGGCCCGTCGACAGATCGTCGAGCTGTACGGCGAGCGCAGCGTTCCGCCGGAGCCGCGCCGCTACACCGGCAAGGTGAAGAACGCGCAGGAGGCGCACGAGGCGATCCGTCCGGCGGGGGACAACTTCCGCACCCCGGGCGAGGTGGCCAAGGAGCTGTCCGCTGAGGAGTTCAAGCTCTACGAGCTGATCTGGCGGCGCACCATCGCCTCGCAGATGACCGACGCGGTCGGCTCCAGCGTGTCGGTGCGGATCCGGGCGGTCTCCACCGCGCAGGAGGAAGCCGACTTCGGCGCGACCGGCAAGACCATCACCGACCCGGGCTTCCTGCGTGCGTACGTCGAGTCCAGCGACGACGAGAACGCCGAGGCCGAGGACGCCGAGCGCCGGCTGCCCACCCTGGCCAAGGACCAGCCGCTGACCGCCGACGAGCTGGCCGCGCAGGGCCACCACACCCAGCCGCCGTCGCGCTACACCGAAGCGTCGCTGGTCAAGGCCCTGGAAGAGCTGGGCATCGGCCGCCCGTCCACCTACGCGTCGATCATGCAGACGATCCAGGACCGGGGGTACGTCACCAAGCGCGGCCAGGCGATGATCCCGACCTTCCTGGCCTTCGCGGTGATCGGGCTGATGGAGCGGCACTACCCCCGCCTGATCGACTACGACTTCACCGCCACCATGGAGAACGAGCTGGACGAGATCGCCGGCGGTGACCACGCCGCCGTCGACTTCCTCACCGCGTTCTACTTCGGCAGCTCCAACGGTGCCGGCGACCAGGACATCGCCCGTTCCGGCGGGCTCAAGAAGCTGGTCACCGAGAACCTCAGCGACATCGACGCCCGCAGCGTCAACTCCATCCCGCTCTTCACCGACGACGACGGTCGCGAGGTAGTGGTGCGGGTCGGCCGCTACGGGCCGTACCTGCAACGGGAGCTGCCCGGCGGCGAGCAGCCGGCACCGGCAGCGGGTGAGGGCGAGGAGGGCGGCAGCCAGGGTGACCGGGCGCCGATCCCTGAGGGCCTGGCCCCGGACGAGCTGACCCCGGAGAAGGTGCACGAGCTGTTCCTCGGCGGCAGCGGCGAGCGCAAGCTCGGCGACGACCCCGCCACCGGCGAGCCGATCGTGCTCAAGTCCGGCCGGTTCGGCCCGTACGTCTCCAGTGGTGAGCGGAAGTCGTCGCTGCTGCGTACGCAGACACCGGACTCGTTGACCCTGGAGGAGGCGCTCAAGCTGCTCAGCCTTCCCCGGCTGATCGGTGTCGCGCCGGACGGCGTCGAGGTCTTCGCGAACAACGGCCGGTACGGCCCGTACGTCAAGCGGGGCGAGGAGTTCCGTTCGCTGGAGTCCGAGGACCAGATGTTCACTGTCGGCCTCGACGAGGCGCTGGCTCTGCTGGCCGCCCCGAAGGCCCGTGGACGGCGAGCCGCGGCACCGCCGCTGCGCGAGATGGGCGTGGACCCGGCGACCGAGAAGCCGCTGGTGATCAAGGACGGCCGGTTCGGCCCGTACGTGACCGACGGGGAGTTCAACGCGTCGCTGCGGCGCGGGCAGACCCCGGAGGCGCTGACCCTGGAGGAAGCCTCCGAGATGCTCGCCGAGAAGCGGGCGAAGGGTCCGGCGCCGCGGAAGAAGGCGGCGGCGAAGAAGGCGCCCGCGAAGAAGGCCACGGCCACCAAGAAGACGGCCGCCGCCAGCAAGTCCACTGCCGCGAAGAAGACCACCACGGCGAAGACCACCACCGCGGCCAAGAAGGCTCCGGCGAAGAAGGCCGCTCCGCGCAAGGCCGCCACCAGCAGCGAGTAACCCCGGCGCGAGCCAACCGATCGGTGCCCGCGCCGGTCCGACTCCCAGACCTTGGACAGTTTCCGTTCCGACAGAGCGGAGACTGTCCAAGTTCTACGTGGCTCCGCCTGGGCGTGCCGTCAGGCGCCGAGGACGTGGTTCAGGTGGGGGCTGGCGAAGACGCGGTCCGGGTCGAGGCGGTCACGGACGGCCTGGAAGTCCGGGAAGCGGGGGTACGCGGTGGCCAGCGAGGCGGCGTCGCGGTAGTGCAACTTGCCCCAGTGCGGGCGACCGCCCAGCCCGGCGGCCACCTTCTCGAAGGCCCGGAAGTACGGCTCGTACGGCATGCCGACGTACTGGTGCACGGCGATGTAGGCGTTGTCCCGGCCGTAGCCGTGCGACAGCCAGATGTCGTCGGCGGCGGTGAACCGCACCTCCACCGGGAAGAGCACTTTGAACGGCAGGCCGTCCACGATGCGCTGGAGCGCGGCGAGCGCCTCCGGCAGCGCCTCGCGGGGCAGGCCGTACTCCATCTCCACGAAGCGGACCCGGCGCGGGGTGCAGAAGACCCGGTCGGAGCGGCCGGTGTACTGCCGTTCGGTGAGGGCGCGGGCGGAGACCGCGCTGATCCCGGGGGCCAGCGCGGGCACGGCCCGGCCAAGCCGGCAGGCCCCGGCGAAGACCCGGTTGGACAGGAAGTCGTCGTCCATCCAACCGCGCCAGCGCGACAGCGGCCGGTCGTTGGCGGGTACCCGGTCGTTGGCCTTGACCTGGACCCGGGACGTGTACGGGAACCAGTAGAACTCGACGTGGTCGTGCCGGCCGATCAGCTCGGGCAGTTCCCCGAGCACGTCGGCCAGTTCGGCCGGGCGTTCGTGGGCGCGCAGGACGAAGGCGTCGACGCAGCGCAGGGTCACCTCGACCAGGACACCGAGCGCGCCGAGTGACACCCGGGCGGCGGCGAGGACGTCGGGATTCTCGTCGACGGAGCAGCGCAGCACCTCGCCGGCACCGGTGACCAGTGTGATCGCCTCGACGAAGGTGGAGAGGCACCCGTAGCCGGCGCCGGTGCCGTGGGTGCCGGTGGAGATCGCCCCGGCGACGGTCTGCGCGTCGATGTCGCCGAGGTTGGGCAGCGCGAGGCCGTGCCGGGCGAGCAGGCCGTTGAGCGCGTGCAGGGTCATTCCGGCCGGAACTGTGACAAGTCGGTGGGCGACGTCCACGCTGACCAGGGTGTCCAGCTCGGACAGGTCCATCCGCCGGTCGTCGGCGAGCGCGACGGCGGTGAACGAGTGGCCGCTGCCGGTCACCCGGATTCGAGCGCCGTCGGCCACTGCGGATCGGACGGCTTCTGCGACGTCGGTCGGCGAGCCGGGGCGCAGGATCGTGCTGGCGCTGCCACGCTGGTTCCCGGCCCAGTTGGACCAGCCAGCCCGGGGCGGTGCGATGCGAACCATGCGCACTCCTCATTCATGAATATGAACTGACTTCATATCAGGAACGTTGTAGCTGGTAAATACCGCAATTGCGATCCGCTCGTTGTACCGGTAGTCACGGACTCGTGACGTGGAGATATGTTCATCCGTCGAAGGGGGGTGGCGCAGAGTGTCCACACCAGCCGCCACGACCGGGCCGCTGCGCCGCGTACCGGTGCAAGGTCGAAGTGTCGCGCGGGTACAGCGCATGTTGGATGCCTGCGCCGAACTCGTCGACGAGGTGGGGTACGAGGGGCTGACCACCACCCTGCTCGCCGAGCGGGCCGAGGTGGCGATCGGGTCGGTCTACCAGTTCTTTCCGGACAAGCGGGCGATCGTGCAGGCGTTGACCCTGCGGACCATGGAGTCCTACCTCCAGCGCCTCGACGAGCGGTTCGCCTCCGACGAGATGACCCACTGGTGGGACGGCGTCGACGCGGGCATCGACGAGTACATCACGATGCACCGCACCGTCCCCGGCTTCCGTACCCTGCACTTCGGCGACGTGGTCGACCTGCACCTGCTCGACGAGCAGCGGGACAACAACGGCGTGATCGCCGACCAGTTGGCCCGGGTGCTCACCGAACGTTTCGGGCTCACCGACGTGCCCCAGCTGCGCTTCGTGCTGGAGATCGCGGTCGAGGCGGCGGACGCGCTGATCAAGCTCGCGTTCCGCCGGAAGTCCGACGGCGACGAACGGGTGCTGCTGGAGGCGAAGGCGCTGATCCGGGAGTACCTGCACCGCCAGGTCGACGGCCCGGACAATGGCCGGTCCGCCGCCGGGAAACAGGCCGAGGCGGCCCAGCCCGTCTGAGTCGGCGCGGGGCGCGGGCTCCGGCCGGCGGTGGGGCGGCCCTCCGGCGTCAGAGGAAGGCCCGCCCCTCACCCCGGTAGGTGGGGACCGTCGCCACCACCGCGTCCCCCTCGACCAGGTGCAGCTCGTTGACCCGTTCACACAGCTCACCTGCCTTGGCGTGGCGGAACCACACCCGGTCGCCGACGCGCAGGTCGGCCGCGGCCGCTCCGGACAGCGGCGTCTGCACCTCGCCGGCGCCCTCGGTGCCGACCAGCTTCAGCCCCGCCGGTAGCCACGGCCGGGGCAGCCGGCTGTCGGCGGCCGGGCCGGAGGCGATCCAGCCGCCGCCGAGCACCGTGGCCAGCTCCGGCGTCGGCCGGCGGACCACGGTGCAGGCGAAGAAGGCCGCCGGGGTGGGCCGCCAGGCGCGGTACGCGTCGAACAGCGTCGGCCCGTACAGGCCCGATCCCGCGGTGACCTCGGTGACCGCGGGATCGGCGCTGGTCGCGGCCACGCTGCCGGTGCCGCCGCCGTTGACGAACTCCAGGTCGGCGTGCTCGCGTACCGCGGCGACCGCCGCACCACGACGGGCCAGCAGCTCGCGGTACGACCCGCGCTGGGCCAGCCTGATCGCGCCGGCCAGCAGCGTCTGCCCCGGCGGCGCGTCGCCCAGGCCGGCGATCTGCGCCTCGTACGACATGAGCCCGACCAGCCGGAAGCCGGGCCGACCGGCGACGGCCGCGGCGAGCGCTCCGGCGGCCCGCGCGCTGTGCACCGGTGAGCGGCGGACGCCGACGTGCACCCGGCCGCGCAGCGGTCGCCAGGAGGCGTCCAGATCCAGGCACAGCCGTAGCTCGGCGCGCTGCCCCGGTGCCGCGACGGCGTCGATGAGGTCGAGTTGGCCGGTGCCGTCGATCATCAGGGTGATCGCGGCGGCGAGCGTCGGGTCGGCGCCCAGCTCGGCGAGGGCGGCCCGGTCCCCGCTCGGGTACGCGACCAGCACGTCGTCGCTGACGCCGGCGCGGACCAGCCAGATCGCCTCGGGCACTGTGAACGCCATGATGCCCTGCCAGCCGGGCCGCCCGAGAGCTCGGCTGATCAACTCCCGGCTGCGGACCGACTTGCTGGCGAGGCGGACCGGCTTTCCGGCGGCGCGATCGGCCAGGGCGGCCGAATTGGCGTCGAAGGCGCTGAGGTCGACCACCGCGTACGGGGGGTCGAGATGGGCAGTCGCCCGGTCCAGGCGCTCGCGAAGTTTGTCGCTTTCGATGGCCACGTGTGCACGCTAACTGTCTGACGGAGAATGCGAAATACCCTCGCGTACGTCCGGGCTGCGGCCGGTACCTCCGGCGGCCTAGGCTCAGCGAGCAGGAGAATGTCGCCCGGAGGGTGGCCCCCACCCGGGTCTAGAGTGTTGCACCGGAGGTGCCCAGCGATGGGCCGGCACGTGGAGGTACGGCCATCGAAAGCCAGAACAGCGGCGAGTCGCCCGGCGTGTCGCGATCGAGCGACCAGTCGGGCAACGCCGCCAACCCGTCCAGCGGTGGTCAGGTAGATCCGTCCGGTTATGCCGCCATCCGGTCCGTGCTGCGCATCCAGCCGTTCCGGCGGCTCTGGATCGTGCTCGGCGCGGCCTCCTTCGGCGACTGGCTCGGCCTGCTGGCCACCGCCCTCTTCGCCGCCTCGCAGGTGCAGGGCAGTACCGCCCAGGGCGCCGCGTTCGGCGGGGTCACCGCGATCCGGCTGCTGCCCGCGCTGGTGCTCGGCCCGGTGGCCGGCGTCTTCGCCGACCGGTTCGACAGGCGCTGGACGATGGTCATCTGTGACCTGCTGCGCTTCGTGCTCTTCGCCTCCATTCCGCTCTACGCCCTCAGCGGCGCCGCCGGCGGCCTGGTGGTCGGCTGGGCGCTGATCGCCACCTTCCTGATCGAGTCGCTCACCCTGCTGTGGATTCCGGCCAAGGAGGCCGCGGTCCCGAACCTGATCCCCCGGGCCCGGCTGGAGGCGGCCAACCAGCTCACCCTGATCACCACCTACGGCCTCACCCCGGTCGCCGCGGCCATCGGCCTTGCGGTGCTCGACCGTGGCGTCCGTGGCGCCGTGGGCGGCGATCTGCCCTCCTGGGCCGAGCCGGCCCAGCTCGCCCTCTGGTTCAACTCCTTCTCCCGGCTCGCCACCGCGTTGGTGGTGGCGTTCGGGATCAAGGAGATCAGCGAGGCGCAGCGCGGCGAGGCGGAACGCGCCGAGCAGAGCATGTTCCGGCAGTTCTCCGAGGGTTGGAAGTACATCGGCCAGACCCCGCTCGTCCGGGGCCTGGTGCTGGGCATTTTCGGCGCGTTCGCCGGCGGCGGCATCGTGGTCGGCACGGCCAAGTTCTTCGCCAACTCGCTGGGCGCCGGTGACGCCGCGTTCTCACTGCTCTTCGGCGCGATCTTCGTCGGTCTGGCGCTCGGCATCGGGCTCGGCCCGATGGTCGTCAAGGAGATGTCCAGGCGTCGCTGGTTCGGCATGAGCATCGTGCTGGCCAGCGCCGCCGTGATGACTCTCGCCTTCGCCATCCACCTGTCGATGGCGATCGTCGGCGCGGTGCTGGTCGGCGCGGGCGCCGGGATGGCCTTCCTGGCCGGCACCACCCTGCTCGGCGGCGAGGTTGCCGACGAGGTGCGCGGCCGGGTCTTCGCCGTGGTGCAGATCGGCACCCGGCTGGTGCTGATCCTGGCCATCGGGCTGAGCAGCGTGTTGGTCGGCGTCGGCGGCTCGCGCAAGCTGGAGATCGCTGACCTGGGCCTGTCCATCTCGTCGACTCGGCTGCTGCTGCTCGCCGCCGGTGCCGCCGGCATCTTCGCCGGGATCAGCGCGTTCGGCCAGATGGACGACAAGAAGGGCGTCCCCGTCCTCGCCGACCTGTGGGGCTCCATCCGGGGTCGTCCGCTGATGCCGGCCGAGCCGTTCGTCTCCGCCGGGCTCTTCGTGGTCTTCGAGGGCGGCGAGGGCGCAGGGAAGTCGACCCAGCTCACCGCGCTCGCCGAGCGGCTGCGCGGTCAGGGCTGCGACGTCGTGGTCACCCGCGAGCCGGGGGCCACCGGCGTCGGCCGGCGGATCCGGTCGCTGGTGCTGGACACCTCCGGCGACGACGCGCCCTCCCCCCGGGCCGAGGCGCTGCTCTACGCCGCTGACCGGGCGCACCACGTGGCCACCGTCGTCCGGCCCGCGCTGGTCCGGGGCGGTGTGGTGATCAGTGACCGGTACGTCGACTCGTCCCTGGCGTACCAGGGTGCCGGCCGTACGCTGCCCGTCGACGAGGTTTCCTGGCTCTCCTCCTGGGCCACCGGTGGGCTCAAGCCCGACCTCGTGGTGCTGCTCGACGTCGAGCCGCACACCGGCCTGTCCCGGGTGGCCTCGCGCAACGCCGGCACCGACCGGCTGGAGGCCGAGTCGATCGCCTTCCACGAGCGCGTCAGGTACGCGTTCCTCGACCTCGCCGCCGCCGACCCGAAGCGTTACCTGGTGCTCGACGCGTCCCGGCCGGTCGACGAGATCAGCAAGCTGGTGGTCCGGCGGGTCGAGGAGATGCTCGGTAAGCCGGGCGGCATCGTGCACCCGCGCCCGGCGCAGGGCCCGGACACCTCGGTGCAGCCGGAGTTATCCGACGCGGAGCTGGTGACGATGGAGCACAAGACCTGATGCCGGACGTCTTCGCCGACCTGGTCGGTCAGGACGAGGCGGTGGCGGAGCTGCGCCGGGCCGCCGCCGCGGCGGCGGCCGTGCTGCGGGCTGGCGTGGCCGACCGGGCACCCGCGTTGGTCGCCGCCGACCCGGCCAGCGGCGACGAGTCCGCGCTCGCGGCCGGCGACGCCGCGCCCGGTGCCGTGGACCCGTCGACCGGGATGACCCACGCGTGGATCTTCACCGGGCCGCCCGGCTCCGGTCGCTCGGTTGCCGCACGGGCGTTCGCCGCCGCACTGCAGTGCCGGCACGGCACCGGCTGCGGTGAGTGCCCCGGCTGCCACACCACGATGGGCGGCACCCACGCCGACGTGCGGATGGTAGTGCCGGAAGGGCTCTCCATCGGCGTCGGCGAGATGCGCGCGCTGGTGCTCCGCGCGGCCAGTACCCCATCCGGCGGGCGCTGGCAGGTGGTGATCATCGAGGACGCCGACCGGCTCACCGAGGCCGCCGGCAACGCGCTGCTCAAGGCGATCGAGGAGCCGCCGCCGCGAACTGTCTTCCTCCTCTGCGCGCCGTCCACCCACCCGGACGACATCTCGGTGACCATCCGGTCGCGCTGCCGGGTCGTACCCCTGCGGCAGCCGCCGGCCGCCGCGGTGGCCGAGGTGCTGGTTCGTCGGGACGGCATCGCACCCGACGTGGCCCAGTGGGCGGCGGCGGCCGCGCAGGGCCACGTGGGTCGGGCCCGCCGGTTGGCGCGCGACCCGGAGGCCCGCAAACGGCGTGAGGCGGTGCTCGCGGTACCCCGCCGGTTGACAGGTGTAGGCGCGGCGTTCGACGCGGCGTCCGCGCTGATCGAGGCGGCCGAGGCGGAGGCCGCGGCGTCGGTCACCGAGGCCGACACGGCCGAACGGGCGGCTCTGGAGACCGCGCTCGGCGCGGGTGGCACCGGCCGGGGCGCGGCCGGCGCGATGCGGGGCGCCGCCGGGCAACTCAAGGAGCTGGAGAAGCGGCAGAAGTCCCGGGCCACCCGGGCCCAGCGCGACGCCCTGGACCGGGCGCTCGTCGACCTGGCGGGCTTCTACCGGGACGCGCTCACCATGGCGCTGCGCGCACCCGTCGCCCCGGTGCACACCGACACGGTGGCGCTGGCCGGTGCCGGCGCCCAGAAGTGGGACGCCGAGGGGGCGCTGCGCCGGCTGGAGGCAGTGCTCGCCTGCCGCGCGGCGATCGAGGCGAACGTCAAGCCGCGGATCGCTGTCGAGGCGATGATGCTCGCCCTCTGGAAGGGCTGACCCGCACGTCCCGGCGTTGTCCACAGGCATCGACAGGTTCGATTGCTGTGCGGTACGGTCCGTGTGCCGTGGTGACGGTGGCAGCACACTGAGTGATGGATCGCCCGGGAGGAGTCGGCCGATGCCGCGGGGGGAGATCGACGAAGCCTGGATCGAGGAGGCGGTGCGACGCTACCGCCGGATCGAGTCCCTCCAGGCCGAGTTCGACCAGGCGGTGTCGACCGTCGAGGTGACCGTCCGGTCGCCGGACGGTCTGGTCGAGGTGGTGGTCACCGCCGGTGGGCGGATCACCGACGTCCGGTTCCTCGGGCCGCTGCACACCCGCAGTCCGCGCGACGTGGCCGGTTCCGTGCAGGCCGCGGTCACCGCGGCGGCCGACGCCGCCGAATGGGCCCGGGAAAAGCTGCACAACGAGACGTTCGCCGCCTACCGACCGCTCGCGGGGGCCTGAGATGGACACACTGCGCGCGCTCTCCGCCCGACTGGACGAGGCGAGCGCCACCCTCACCCTGGTCTCGCACACCGTCACCGCCAGCGATCCGGCCCAGGCCGCGTTCGGCGCCGACGCGCCGGGCCGGCCGGGTGAGATCGGTCGGGCGCTGCACCGGCAGTGGACCACCGCCACCGACGACCGGGCCCGGGAGGCCCGCGCCGCCGCCGGTCGACTGGCCGCCGCCGCCGCGGCGGTGCGGGAGGCCGCCGACCGCTACGCCGAGGTCGACCGGGCGGCCCGCCGCCGACTCACCGGGGAACCGTGATGGACGCACTGGACCGGCTCGCCGAGCCCGGCCTCGACCTGCTCCGCCGGGTGGACACGCTGATCGCCGCCGGCGTGCCCGAAGGGCACCGGGTCTGGCCGCTGCTGCGCCGCATGCAGGTGCTGCCGGGCGACGCCGTCCGCAGCTTCCTCGACCTGCACCCGGTGCCGCTCGCCAGCGCCGGGCACGCGGTGCGCCGGCTCGTCCGGGGGTACGACGACGTCTGCGCGGCGCTCACCGACTCGGTGCTCTGGTCCGGCCCGGCCGCCACCGCGTACGGGCAGCAGCGGGCCGCGCTGCTGCGTCACCTCGACGAGGGGCCGGACAGCCTGGTCGGGCGACTCGACTCCACCGCCGGATACGCCGACGCCCTCGCCGACTGGGTGGAGGGCAGCCGTCTCGCGCTGGCCCGCACGTTGGCCGACGTGCTCCGCTCGGCCGAGGCGGTCGCCGTGGTCGCCGCCACCGCCACCCGCGCGCCAATGCGCCCCGGGCCGGTCGGGCCCGGCGTCGCCGACGCGGCCGAGATCGCCGCCCGGGTGCTGGCGGTGCTGTGCGTCGCTTACGACGGTGCGGAGACACTGCTGCGACAGTGGGCGCCGAGCCTGGCCGAGACCGCGTGGCGTCCGCCGACGGACGGGCGACCCCGCTACGACCAGCCCACCCGGGTCGGCTGGTAACCCGAACCTCGGGCCCGCGCCGCCCCGGACAGGCCACGGCGTCGCTCGCGGGCACCTGACCTGAGCCGGTGCCCACGGCGACGCCGTGGTCTTCCCCCTGCACCCCCCGCAGGTCTGTCTCCACTCAACGCCGTCGCGGCACGTTTTGTCTCCTGCCCGGCCCCGGATTCAACCGTCCGGGCGAGGAGCAACGGCACGACGGGACGCCCGGCAATGGGTCGAGTCGACGGCGATGAATGGCAGCGGGGCGTAGCCGGCCGGTGCGCCCTGCGCCGCGACCCGTCGTAGGGTGGGGGGATGGGCATGCTCTGCGCGGTCAGCTTCAACCGGTACGGGCGGCTCTACTACCTCGACCCGGGTGACCTGCGTCCGCAGGTGGGCGACCGGGTGCTGGTGCCCACCGATGACGGGCCCGAGGTGGCGGAGTGCGTGTGGGCCGCGCAGTGGGTGACCGAGGACACCGACGGCTTCCCCCGCCTGGTGGGGCTCGCTGGCGACGACGACCTCCGCCGGGACGAGGTGTTGCGTCGGCGCAAGGCTGAGGCGAAGGTGGCAGCGAAACGGCTGATCCGCTCGCACGGCCTGCCGATGAAGGTGGTGGCGGTCGACCACGTGCTCGGCTCCGCCGAGAGCGGCGGCGAGCGCAGCACCGTCTACTTCACCGCCCCGCACCGGGTGGACTTCCGATCCCTGGTCCGCGATCTGGGCGCGACCCTGCACTGTCGGGTGGAGCTGCGTCAGCTCTCCGCCCGCGACTCGGCGCGGGTGCAGGGCGGCATCGGCTCCTGCGGTCGGGACCTGTGCTGCGCCACCTTCCTCACCGACTTCGAGCCGGTGACCATCCGGATGGCGAAGGACCAGGACCTGCCGCTCAACCCGCTGCGCATCTCCGGCGCGTGCGGCCGGCTGATGTGCTGCCTCAAGTACGAGCACCCGCTGTACCAGCGCTTCCAGGAGACCGCCCCGGCGGTCGGCAGTCGGGTCTCCACGCCGGAGGGTGACGGCCGGGTGGTCGGCCACAGCGTCCCGAGAGACGCGGTGACAGTACGTCTGGACGCGGACGGCTCCCGCTCCATGTGCTCCCGTGCCGACGTCTGCGGCTCCCGTCAAGCCCACGACCAGCGCTACACCCCCTAACCCCACCCCCGGCCCACCCACTCCCGCCGGTCCTCGTTGATCAAGAAGTTTGCGTCATGTCGGGCGCGGTTTCTGACGCAAACCTCTTGATCAACACGGCTGTGTGTGGGAGTGGGTGGTGGGCAGGGGGGTGGGGTTAGGGGAGGACGGTGGGGGGTTCGGTTAGGTGGGGGGTTAGGGGGGACTTCGGGGTCAGCCAGCTTCTGGTGGGGGACTGGTCGGGGTTCACCTGCCAGTCGCGGGAGACGCGATCCACCCCGATCGGGTAGATGGTCAGCGTGCCGTCCGGGTCGATGCGCAGCCGCAGGAACGACTTGGAGTCCTCAATGCCCTGGCCGGCGAAGAGTTCGTTGACGTTCACCCCGAACGAGCTCGCCACCAGCAGATACGCGGCCACCAGCTGGCTGGCGACCAGACCGATCACCGGACCGTAGAGCACCGCCGCGGCGACTGCCGGAAGCGGCCACGGCCAGTCGTAGAACGGCAGCGCCAACCAGACCCAGGTGCCGGCCGCCCCCAGGGCCACCTGCGCGACGCCGTGGCCGACGCCGAGGATCCAGTGCCGCGCGTGGCGCTTGCCGCTCGCGCTCGGCGGCTTGGCGAACAGGGCCGCCGCCACCACCGTCACCAGCACCATCGCCACCAGCGGGACGGTGAACAGCCGCTGGTCGGTGCTGTCGGCCCAGTTCGCCGTCGCACCCGCCATGGCCAGCATCAGCAGGGTGTGCAGGGTGCCGAGCAGGGTGGTGAAGCCGGGATTGCGCAGCGGCAACCGGGGGAAGATGCCCCACCCGTAGCGACGGGACCGCGCGGCGTCCGGGTAGCGCGCCACCAGGTCGTACGGCTGGGCGGAGCTGGCCTTGCGGGTCGGCGTGTCCCGCGGTGGCACCTCGATGCGCTCGGGCAGCTTGTGGGTGGGATAGAGGTACGCGCCGCCCCCACCGCAGGTGATCAGCTGTCGGTCCGCCCCGGAGTAGCGGGCGTAGTGGTGCAGGTCGCCGGAGAGCAGCAGCCGCACCCGCGCCCCGGTCGGGTCGATGATCGTACGGATGAAGTAGTCGATCGAGTCGTACGCCGTGGGGTTGTCGACGGCCTTGACCCAGGTCGGCGCCGGCGCCGCGATGATCACCTTGGACTCGGGACCGAGCCGCCGGGCCACCTCGTCGAAGTAGGCCAGCTGCGGGTCGTCGAGGTACGAGCCGGACTGGTCGTCCACGCCGAGCAACCACCAGTCGGCCGGCAACTCCACGGCGAAGTACGACCGGGACTGCCCGGTGCCCCAGCCCGCGAAGTTGCGGTCCCGGGAACGGACGAACAGCCGCAGGAAAGCGGTGAGACCGTCGTACCAGTCGTGGTTGCCCGGAACCGCGAAGAGGGTGGGCTTCTCGGCCGGCGCCACCGGCAGCGCGGCCTGGTACGGCCCCTTGCACCGGTCCTCGTACGCGGCGTAGGCCGCCGACGGGTACACCTGGTCACCGCCCATCACCAGGGTCTGCGCCCGGGGCAGGCGGTGCCCGTCGACGGTCAGCTCGGGCTGCGCCAGCAGGTACGCCACCGAGTAGGTGGCGTTGAAGCCGTCACCCAGGTCGGCCACGTAGTCGAGCCACAGCCCGCCGTCCGGCCCGACCTGGCGGAAGATGCCGTCGCCGAACGCGTTCTGCAACTCGCGCTTGTCGAGGTACGCCCCGAAGAGCACCGCCAGCAGCGTCCGGATGCCGGTGCTGATCAGCAGGAACGGTGCCAGCCACGGCACCGGCTTGCGGGGTGTGAAGCCCAACTCCAGCGGGTCGGTGCTGCGCGGCCGGTGGGCGGCGCGTTCACCGGCCGGCGGGCGGTCGGGACGCTCCGGGCGGGGGGAATCGTCGCGTTCGTCGCTCACCCGCCGCAGCGTAGTGCCGAGTCCGATCATCCGCTGTCCGGTAAACGTCCAGATGGCGGCCGATGTCCGGTTGGTGCTGGCGGATGCGCCGGGGGTATCCGATTCGGTCGCTGCCGCCGGGTGCCGTACACTTGCTGATCGTTGCCGCCTTAGCTCAGTCGGCTAGAGCGACGCACTCGTAATGCGTAGGTCGACGGTTCGATTCCGTCAGGCGGCTCGGTACGGAAGCCCAGGTCATCGGCCTGGGCTTCTGCCGTTTCTAAGGTCGACCACTCAACCTGCTCACCGGACCACAGCACCCCCTCCCTCCAGCCGGGCATCAGCTTCCCGATCAACCTCGGGGCCACCGAGAGTGACGTTGATCTGAGAGTGATCGAGGATCTCTGTGACGACGCGGACGCAGTCGGGGCCATGAACGACGGGTCGGAGGCACCCGGCCTGGCGGCGATGCCTTACGGCTGTCACCACTGCTCATCGAGGGCTGCGATCTGCCTACGGAGGTTTCGGGCATCGGTCGGCGGCAGGACCGCAACGGCGACGTCCAGGACCCAGCGCAGTTCGGGCGGGTTCGGACAGCACTCCATCACCCCGCAGCCGGCGCTCTCGTCCCACAAGCGATGCCATGGGTGGCGCACAAACCATGACCAGGTGCGTAGTGCATCAGACACGGCCTGGTTCCAGAGTCGCGTGCGTTCGAGGGAGGCGATGACCTTCAAGCCCCGGGCCGAGAGTCCAGGGATGACCGAGGTTGACCCGTCAAGAGGTCGCCGGTAGATGAAGTCGGCACGCAGTTGCGCGGGGCGCCTACGCGGCATTGCCCTTTCGTGGAGTCGACATGCCGATCATCGTTGCACACCGGCTTTCGGCACAGAGCTTGTGAGCGAGATACCGCCGTAGTCTTACGCCCGTGGGTCCAGATCGACCAGATCCCCGTCCGCTGTCACCAGAGGAGGCCGCGGTCCTGCATGCGTTGCTGTCGCAGGATTTCCCCGGCGCGAGCGAACTCCGGATGCAGTCGCGGAACGTCCTGGCTCAGCCGGGTTGTGGCTGTGGCTGCGGCACTATCTGGCTTTGGCCGCAAGGCCGACACCCACCGGCCTCCGATGCGACGAGTCCGGTACCAGCCGAAGGCATCGTGGTCGACGATCAAGGCAAGACGGTTGGCGGCCTCTTGCTGTTCGTTCAGGAGGGCCAATTGGCGGACCTCGAGGTGCACTCGTACGACGAGCCACTGCCGATGCCCTCGGCGCACCGGGTGTCGTGGTTCCTCAGAGACCGTCTATGAGCGAACCGTTCGTCCTTGAGAGGTCTGGCGACCAGCGGTGGCTTGTTCATCGGCCGCACGATCCGTACGGCGACGGCTACGTCTACACGATCGCGGCGGAGTTGCACGAACTCAACATGACAGCGTCGACAGTCGCCAAGATCGATGGACTCTACGCCTCCCCGGACACGACGCTGCCCGGGTTCGTGGAGAGGCTCGCGGCCGATTGGGAGGGTTGGAGCGGCACCCGTACCTGGACATCGATGGAACGCGAGCTGGTGATCGACGCTCGGCACGACGGTCGAGGCCACGTGTCGCTGGGTGTGACTCTTCGGGCTCCCGGCCCCGACTGGGACGACACGGCCTGGTCCGCCAGAGCGGTCTTCGTCCTCGAAGCGGGAGAGGAGCTGACCCGCTTCGCCGGCGACCTCACACACTTCCTCCGTGCATAGCAGCGGTCGCTCTTACCGCAGCATGTCCGCGTCGCCCGTCTCCTGATCGACAGCCACACGCAACGGCCATCCAAAACTCACGACATGGCAACGCCGCACGCCGGTCACAGTCGCCACCTGCTCGATGGTCACACCCTGCACGCTCGGCGGTTCGCGCAGGTCCTGACGCTCGGCGAGGCGGCCGGCCAGGAATCGCATCGCGATCTGGATCGCCTCATCAGTGTCAACCACGAGAGGACAGTACGTGGTGGAGGGCCAGCCCGGCCATCCACGGACTGTCGCATGGTCATATGTTCAGCAGGCCGCCGTTGCGCTGGGCGTCATCCTTGATAGCGATGAGATTCGCGGAGACGTACGGGATGTTGTGTGTCTTGTGCCATTCGCTCGGGAAGTACGTGACCAACCGGGACGCCTGAAATCGGCATGTGATTTCAGGTACGAACCGAGAATATTTGGCATCCGTGAAATACCAGAAGGAGTTTTCGTTGTAGAAGGCCACATGCGTTGGATCCTGGTAGGCACCTCGACCGTCGGTGCTAGGGGTCAGCGACAACAGCATCCCGTTCGGTGCGAGCAATCGGTACAACTCGTTGAACAGCGCGACCTTGTCCGGGATGTGTTCCAGGAAGTCCACCGCCCGAATGACCCCGACGCTGTTGTCCGGCAGGTCGACACCCTTCGTTATGTCGCAGACGATGTCGACACCCGAAGCGGCGTGGTAATCCAGACCGAGATACCCTTCCGGCTTGTTGTGGGCGGCGCCCAGGTCGAGTGCCAGGAGTCCCTGCCGCCGCGACCAGGCCAGCACATTGTGTTGAATGTTCCGGTCGTAGATCTCCACCGTGCGCTGCTGGATGCGGGCGTTGACATCCGGAATGCGCTGCGTGTTCTTGGCGTGCATGCGCTGGAGGTACAGGCATTTCTGAATGTGATGGAACTCGCTCACCTGGTACATCCGAGCCATGAGGTCGGCGTCGTCCGCGACGTCGAGCGACTCGTCGTACCCGCCGACCTTCTCGTAGATGTCCCGGCGGAACGCCCGTACGTGGTTGGGCGCGTACCAGATGTAGCTCACGTTGTGCGGGGTCGGCGGCATCGCCCGGCAGACCAGCACCTCGCGGCCGTCCACCTTCTCGTCGTAGTGCCGCCAGCCGAACGAACTCGCGAAACGGTCCTCGGAGCGGCCGCCGTCCTCCTGGATCTGCGCGGTGTCGCTGTAGACGAACCCCACCTCCGGGTTCGCGTCGAAGGCATCGACGATCTCTTGCAGACAGTCGCTACTGAGCAGATCGTCGTCGTCCAGCTCGACCAGGATGTCGCCGGCAGCCTCGGCGCAGGCATACCCCTTCACAGCGCCGACGCCGTTCAGGTTGTCCTGGACGATGAGCCGAATGCGATCGTCATGCCTCTCGGGCCGCCAACGCGACCCCTGATTGAGGATGACCACCCATTCCCAGTCGGTGAAAGTCTGAGCGACGAGCGATTCGAAACACTCGTCGATGAAGCGAGTGCGGTTGCTCCCCGTGAAGACCGTTACGCGAGGTGTGCGCATGGAGCCAATCACCTACCTGCCGGCGTCGAGGACCGCGTGGTAGGGGACGTGCGGTACTTCGCAGGCACGGCTGAGCTGAGCCCCTTGTCCAGGCGGATCGCCGTCTTGAAGGCGTCCCGCGCCGCCGCGTCCTCACCGGACTGGGACAGCAGCATGCCCAGTCGTAGGTAGGCGGTCGACGACTTGTTGTCGATCGACACGATCTTGCGGTAGATGTCCATCGCCGTCGTCGGTGCCTTACCTTCCAGGGCGATGGCCTTGTTGTAGAGGGCCGGCTTGTAGTTGGCGTCGGCCGCCAGTGCCTTGTCGTAGTTGCTGATCGCCTCGTCGGCCTGATTGCGCGACTGGGCGATGTAGCCCAGGTTGAACCAGGCGAACTTGTTGTCGGCCTCGGCGTCCAGCAGCTTCTCGAAGGTGGCCTTCGCCGCGTCGAAGTCGCCGGCCTGGCCCTGCTCGAGACCGAGCTTCAGCAGATCAGCCGGCGTTTCGGTGCCACCGTTCGTCTTGTCGGTGTTGCCGGCGTTGTTCGTCTGTGGCTTCTCGGCAGGCTTGTCGCTGCATGCCGTGACACCGGTCAGCAGGACCGCACCGCAGGCGAGCGACCCGAGTATCTGACGCATGTTCATTTCTCCTCCTCGACGACAACGGGGCGGTTCGGCCTGCTGTTCGTCCGGTTGGCCTCGCTGCTGTTGGACGTCGCGCGGTCCGACGTCTCGGACGGAGCCCCCAACATCAGCGGTGTGGCGAGTGAAATGCAGGAGACCCAGATGTCGGCGCCCCCGCCGGTAAAGGTGAACTGGTAGCCGCTGGTCGTGAGTGGCTGGATGAGCACGGGGTTCACTCCTGCACCCGATAGCTGATATCCGGTTCCGACAGCGATATCTCCCGGCTTACAGCCGAAATCGACGGGGGTGTCTGCGATCACGGTCAGCGGACCCTGGATGTAGGCGGCCTGGATTCCGTTGCCCGCCACGCCCTGCGCGCCTTGGGCGCCCTGCGCGCCCTGCGCACCTTGGGCGCCTTGGAAACCTTGAGCGCCGGTGGCGCCTTGTGTGCCCGTGTCGCCCTGTGGGCCTTGGGCACCGGTGGCGCCTTGGAAGCCCTGGACCCCTTGGGCCCCTGCGTCGCCCTGTGGGCCTTGAGCGCCCGTGGCGCCTTGGGCGCCTGTGTCACCTTGTGGGCCTTGGGCGCCGGTGGCGCCTTGGGAGCCCTGGACCCCTTGGGCCCCTGTGTCGCCCTGTGGGCCTTGGGCACCGGTGGCGCCTTGGAAGCCCTGGACCCCTTGGGCCCCTGCGTCGCCCTGTGGTCCTTGAGCGCCGGTGGCGCCTTGAGCGCCGGTGGCGCCTTGTGGGCCTTGAGCGCCGGTGGCGCCTGTGTCGCCCTGTGGGCCTTGGGGGCCGGTGGCGCCTTGGGCGCCTGTGTCACCTTGTGGGCCCTGAGCGCCGGTGGCGCCTTGTGCGCCTTGTGCGCCTGCATCGCCTTGCGCGCCTTGAGCGGCGGTGGCGCCTTGTGCGCCTGCATCGCCCTGTGGGCCTTGAGCGCCGGTGGCGCCTTGAGCGCCTGCGTCACCCTGTGGGCCTTGAGCGCCGGTGGCGCCTTGAGCGCCTGCATCGCCTTGCGCGCCTTGGAAGCCTTGTGCGCCTGCGGCTCCCTGTGGGCCTTGGGGGCCGGTGGCGCCTTGGGCGCCTTGGAAGCCTTGTGCGCCTGCGGCTCCCTGTGGGCCTTGGGGGCCGGTGGCCCCCTGTGCGCCTGCATCGCCTTGGGCGCCTTGGGCACCTGCGTCGCCTTGTGGGCCTTGGGGGCCGGTGGCGCCTTGGGCGCCTTGGAAGCCTTGTGCGCCTGCGGCTCCCTGTGGGCCTTGGGGGCCGGTGGCGCCCTGAGCCCCTGCATCGCCTTGGGGGCCGGTGGCGCCTTGTGCGCCTGCATCGCCTTGTGCGCCTTGGAAGCCTTGGGCGCCGGTGGCGCCTTGGGCGCCCGCATCACCCTGAGCGCCTTGAACGCCTGCGTCGCCTTGGGCACCGGTGGCGCCTTGGAAACCCTGAGTACCTTGGGCGCCCGAGTCGCCCTGTGCGCCCTGTGCGCCTGCGTCACCCTGCGGGGCCCTTGAGCCCCGGTGGCGCCTTGGGCGCCTGCGTCACCCTGAGCGCCTTGAGCGCCCGGCACGCCGGTGGCGCCCTGAGCGCCTTGGAAGCCTTGAGCACCTTGGGCGCCTGCGTTGCCCGGGGCGCCTTGGGCGCCTGTGTTGCCTTGAGCGCCCTGGCTGCCCGCTTCGCCTTGGAATCCCTGTGCGCCTTGAGCGCCTGCGTCGCCCTGGGCACCCTGAGCACCGTGAGCACCGTGAGCACCGTGAGCGCCCGCGTCGCCTTGAGCGCCCTGAGGGCCTTGGGGGCCTTGCTTGCCGTGCGGGTAGTCGTCCTTGTCCTTGTCCTTGTCCTTGTCCTTGTCCTTGTCGTGACCGCCCCAGGGGCTCTGCCAGCCCTGCGGACCGTAGTCCGGTTGCCCGTCGGGGTACTGGTCCCACGAATCGTCGGGCCCGTCGCTGTCTTGGCGGACCGTTGACCAGGATGAGGGCCACACGCCGAGTTGGCCAAGCGGGCCGGGCGTACCGATGTGTACGTCCTGTGCGGACGGCTTCGCTTCCACCGGTTGCGCTGCGGCTGCGGGCCCACCCGTCATTCCGACTACCAGTAGGGCGGAACTCAGCCCTGAAGCCGCCCGGGCATGGTTCAGCCGCCGCCGCCGCAGCCGTCGGTTGTTGCTCATGACCCCTCCAGAGCCACCTCGGATACACCCAGAGCTACCTACTAGTCACTCGCCGCTATTGGCGGGCGAGTCGTAGCGTATTCGACCCATTGGTCGGTCGAGGGGGGTTTTGGTGGCACCTAGATACATTTAGGAGAATGCGGAACTTACTTACGATCAGGGCATAGGCCCTGGCCACCGCGTTGCGGGCCGCCCATTCCAAGGACTCGTCACGTCGGGGGGCGGCTCACCGCCGCACCCGCAGGTCGCGGTAGGCGTCACGCTCCTGCTGGGGAGGCGCCACCGTGCGAACGACGTCGCGAGGAGGCCTCGGCGTCAGCCTCGCGTCTCTCGCCCCGGCGTTGACCCCGCGAGTGCGGCGGCCACCCGGAGCGCCTCGCGTCGGCCCTGGTCGCGGGCTGCGGCTACGAGCGCGGGCACGACGGATCGGTCCATCACGCCGGTCCCCTGCGCTCGTCTGGAGGCTTGGTCGCGAAGCAGCAACTCCACCCGGCGGCCCGTGCCCAGCGCGGCTCGCTGCTTCTCGATGCGCGCCCACGGCCCGATCGCGGCGGTGCTCGGCGCGAGGGCGATGACCGGGCCGTTTCCGGGGGCGAGGTCGAGGTTGAGGGTCGACCGCATGCCGCCATCCATGTAGCGGTGGCCGCCGATGGCAACCGGGGCGGCCGAGATCGGCATGGCGCAGCTCGCGGCGACAGCGTCCACCAGGGGTACGCCGTCGTGCCTGGTGAATGTGCGGCTGGCGCCCGTCCCGGTGTCGACGGCCACGATGCGAAGGTCGGCGTCGTCCCGCCAGGCGTGGTCGGGCAGTCGAGCCTCGGCTATCCGGCGCTGCCGGGACGGGTCGTCGATGCGTGCGGCGAGGGCGAGCCGGCCGAGGCGGCGAGCGGCCTGCTCGGGGCTGCGCGCGAACAGTTGTGCCCGGGCGAGCCGAAGCAGGTCGAGCAGGCGCAGGGCGGGTGAGGTCTCGTGGGCGACGCCGCCGCGCTGTCGCTCGAAGAGTTCCGCCAGGGGGGTGCCGCTGGCGATCTGGGCACCCACGACGGCACCGGAGCTGGTGCCGATGAGGACTGCCTCCGGGGTCACGGTCACCCCCTCGTCGGCAAGCCCGGCGAGGATGCCGACCTCCCAGGCGATGCCAGCTACTCCACCGCCACCGAGCACCCAGACAGGCCGCGCGTCGTCCGTCATCAGTCGCCTCATTCGGTGGAATACTGCTAACGCTGTACGCAGTTGAGGCTAACAGTGGTGACTGTGGATCGACAACGGGTGCGGTGCTCAGGGTTCCCGTCGGCCGACGATGGTTCCGCCGAGTCGGCTCTCCGCCGAGGTGACGGTGGTCTGCGAGTCGACGGTGAACCCGTGCTGACGTAGCCAGGCCGCTACCTGGGCTGGCTGCCGACGATGGACGTGCACGTTCATCGGGTGGCCGCCGTAGCCCTCCGTCTTGAGGGTCGTCTCGTCGCCCACGTGGAACCCGAGCAGCAGGGGGCCACCGGGGCGGATCACCCGCCGGAAATGCGCGAACACGGAGTCGATCTGGTCGTCGGGGATGTGGATGAGGGAGTACCAGGCGACCACGCCAACGACCGAGTCATCGGCCAGGTCGAGGTCGGTCATCGAGCCGACCTCGAACCTCAGCTCAGGGTGATCACGGCGGGCCACCTCGATCATCCCGGGCGAGAGATCGATCCCGAAGGCGTCGACGCCGAGCGTGTGCAGGTGGGCGGTGATGCGACCCGTCCCGCAGCCCACATCGACGACCGGCCCGCCGCCGGCAGCCCGCACGAGATCGGCGAACGACGTCAGCGCGGCTCGTTCGTGCGGTGCCTGGGCCAGCAGGTCGCGTACCAGGCGCGCGTAGCTGACCGCGACCGTGTCGTAGGAGGTGCGGGTCTCCGACAGCCAGTCGTCTGCGGTCACCACGCCAACGCTAGTTGAGCTACACACTGATGGCTGGCCGTGCCCGACCGACAGTTTGGAGGCGTCCATGACTTCCGCACCGGTGATCCTGAGTCTTCCCATCTCGGACCGCGCTACCTCATACCGCTTCTATCGCGACGGACTCGGCCTCGACGCCGTGGGCGAGTTGGCCGACGACGGCATTCCCGAACCGTTGCAGTTCGTGGTCAACGACGGGCTGCGGCTGATGCTCATCCCGACCGGCGGCTTCGGCTGGGTGATCGGCCGGCACGAGGTCGCCCCGAGGGGTCAGAGCGAATGCCTGCTCAACCTCGTTGTCGCCTCGCCGGCCGACGTGGACGCGCTCGTCGGGCGGGCGCGCACCGCCGGTGCCGAGATCATCACCGAGACGGCAGCGCAACCCTGGGCGTACGCGGGCGTCTTCGCGGACCCGGATGGTCACTTGTGGATGGTGACCGCCGACTCGGAGTCCTGAAACCGTCGGTGGTGGTGGTTACGGTCCGACGGTGACCGTGACCACCGATGCCCCCGGGACGCTGCCCACCCCTGCCGACGAGGCCCGACTGTGGGCACTCATCGAGGCGGCCTGGGCCGAGTTGGGCGCCGAGCCCCTGGCGCTGCGGCAGGCCCTCATCCACCGCGACCCCGCCGATGACGACGACGGCGACGGGCCGGCCTACGCCATCGACGCCTGGCTGGACGCGTTCCTGGACCGTCTCGGGCACCTGACCGCCGAGCTGACCGGGCAGGAGCTGACCGATCTCGACCGGGTGGTGGAGCGCAAGCTGCACGACATCGACCGGGAGGACATCCACGAGGTGAGCGACGGCTCCGACGACGGTTTCCTCTACGCGCGAGGGTTCATCGTCGCCCTGGGGCGGGCGTACTACGAGGCGGTCCGCGCCAACCCCGCGATGGCGCTGCCGGACGCCGACTGCGAAGGGATGTGCTACCTGTTCGCGCACCTGCACAACGATCGGTTCGGTTCGTGGCCGGAGACCGGCTCCGGGATCTCCCGGGAGTCGTTCGGCAACCGGGCCGGCTGGTCAGCCTGAGCGTCATCGTCGGAATAGGCCCCGGTCCGGCCACACCGGTGGGAGATCCGCCTGCACGAGACGGCAGGTGGCCCTGAGGCGCGGTTAGCATCCGTCCATGACTACGGGGGTTTCAGCAACGACGGTCCGACCAGGGCGGCGCGTCGTCGTCGCGTCCAGCGTGCTGCTGGGGCTGAGTGGTCTCGCCCGGCTCGCGCAGGTGGCGGCCGAGGCCGTTCGGGAGAACACCTACCTGAGGGCACACGAGCAGGTGGGCACGCCGAGTGGCTTCGCTGCCCCGCCGATGGTGTTCCTCATTGGTGTCGGCCTGGTCGTGGCGTTGACCGCCCTTGTCGTGCTGGCGCTGGCGCTGGCCAATCTGGCCGGTCGGAACTGGACCCGGATCGTCACCTGGGTTGTCGGCGGCGTGACGGTGGCGGTGTCGGCCGGTTGGCTGTTCATCTTCACCGTTCCGGGCGGCGACGATATCCCGCAGAGTCCTGACGCGAGTCGGGTCGAGGAGGTCGCCGCTCAACTGATGCCCGGGTGGGCCGAGCCGCTCAGCACCGCGGCGGGGTTCGTGGCGTCGCCCGCACTCCTGATCGCCCTCGTCCTGCTGGCACTCCCACCCGCCAACGCCTTCTTCCGATGGCGTGGCGGGGTGCAGGATCCGCCGTATCCGGCCGGGACCACCCGGCCTGACGGCGGGCGTGTTCCCCAGCAGGTCCAGGTCGGCGGCGGGATCAGACGTAGATTTTCGTGGCGTACTCCGGGCCGTAGTGCCGCTCCAGGTCCTCCAGGGTCTCCGCCGGTGCCTCGACCTCCTTGATCAGGCGGGCGCGGGACGGCAACACCTCGGGCTGCCAGGTCTCCGGCCGCCACAGCTCGGACCGCAGGAACGCCTTCGCGCAGTGGTAGAAGATCTGCTCGATCTCCACCACCACGGCGAGCACCGGCCGGTGCCCCTTGACCACCATGTCGTCGAACCAGGGCGCGTCGCTGACCAGGCGGGCCCGCCCGTTGATCCGCAGCGTGTCGGTCCGGCCGGGGATCAGGAAGAGCAACCCGATGTGCGGGTTGTCGAGGATGTTGCGGTAGCCGTCGGCCCGCCGGTTGCCGGGCCGCTCCGGCAGCGCGATGGTCGTGTCGTCCAGCACCAGGGCGAACCCGGCCGGGTCGCCCTTGGGTGAGACGTCGCAGGTGCCGTCCGCGCCGGCAGTGGCCATCAGACAGAACGGCGAGGCGCCCAGCCACTCGCGGTCCCGTTGGTGCAGGCGGGGGCGGTCCTTGCTGGCGGCCCGTGGGTGCGGCACGCCGAGCAGCTCGCGCAACTCCTCATGAGTGGTGATCTCCACCGTCACGTCGATCCTCCCTCGACCGTTGAGCCGGTGGCGGGTACCACCATTCGTCAGCCTAGGCCGCCGTGACCAGCGCGAGGTTTGCGCCGGACAGCGTTGGGTACGGCCCGCCGTACGAGAGCGTCGCGCAGTGCAGCCGATCAGTGGAGGCCGGGAGATGGAGAGCCGACTCAAGGTGCTGGGCCACCCGGTCCACCCGATGCTGGTCATGTTTCCGGTCGCGCTGCTGGCCACGGCGGTGCTCTTCGATGTGGTGGACACCGTCGGTGGTCCCGACTTCCTCGGCGAGGTCGCGTACTGGAACATCACCGTCGGTCTGATCGGCGGCCTGCTCGCCGCGGCGGCCGGCTCGTTCGACCTGCTGGCGATCCCGACCGGCACCCGCGCCAAGCGGGTGGGTCTGCTGCACGCTGGCGCCAACGTCGCGGTGATCCTGCTCTTCGCGGCGATCTGGGTGGTCCGGCTCAACGCCGATTCCCGCGCCGCTGGCGGCGCGTTGCTCGTCGTCGAGGTGGTCGCGCTGGCGATCCTCGGCATCAGTGCGTGGCTCGGTGGTGAGCTGGTCGACCGGCTCGGTGTTGGCGTCGACAGCGACGCCGGCCTGGACGCGTCCAGCTCGCTGCGGCCGCCGGCGGCCACCCAGCGGATCGGAGAGGTGTGATGAGTGAACAGCAGTTCGGCGGCTTCGGTCGGGGATGGCGGGGCGGACGGCAGCAGGGCTGGGACCCGATGGGGGAGCTGCAGTCGCTGCGCGCCGAGTTGAGCCGCCTGGTCGGTGGTCGCGCCGGGGCGTCCGACGTCGAGTTGACCGAGACCTCGGACGGCTGGGAGGTCGTCGTCCGGCTGCCCGGGGTGGCGCCGGAGGAGGTGGCCGTCGAGTTGGACGACCGCGAGTTGTGCGTACGGGCCCGCTCGGAGGCGGAGGTCAACGCCGACCAGGGCATCCCGGGCGGTTTCGAGACGCGCGGCTTCGAGTACCGGGTCAACCTGCCGGCGCGGGTCGACCCGGATGCCATCGACGCGGTGATGGACCACGGTCTGCTGCGGGTTCGGCTGCCTCGGGCGACCCGGCCCGCGCCGCGCACCATCACTGTCGGTCGCACCGGGCCGCGCTCCGGCGACCTCCTGCCGGGTACGCCGATGCCGGCCGACCCCGCCGCGGACCGGGAGCTGCACCGCCCGGACACCGCTGACGAGATCGACCGGCCGTAGCGGGCCGCGTGGTCAGCCCTCCCGTGCTCGGCCCGACCGCCGAGCGCCTTCCCGACGTGCGGCGGATCGCCGTGCTGCGCGCCAACGCGCTCGGCGACTTCATCTTCGCCCTGCCGGCGCTGGACGCGTTGCGCGCCGCGTACCCCTCGGCGGAGATCGTGTTGCTCGGCGCGCCGTGGCACGCGAAGCTCTGGCGCGACCGGCCCGGCCCGGTGGACCGGGTGCTGGTGGTGCCGGCGGCGCCCGGCATCCGTACGGCGGAGCCGGGCGAGCCGGAGTCGTCGATGGACGACTTCCTGGCCGCTGCCGCCGGTGCGGAGTTCGACCTGGCGGTGCAGATCCACGGCGGGGGCGCCAACTCCAACCCGCTGATCAGTCGGCTCGGTGCCCGGTTGACCGTCGGCCTGCGCACCGAGGACGCGCCGCCGCTGGACCGGTGGCTCCGCTACGTCTACTACCAGCACGAGGTGATCCGCTACCTGGAGGTGGTGGCGCTGGCGGGAGCGCCAGCCACGACTGTCACGCCGAGGCTCGCGGTGACCGACGCCGACCGGGCCGAGGCCGCCCGGGTGCTGGGCCCGGTCGATCGTCAGCGGGTGGCGCTGCATCCGGGTGCCACCGACACCCGCCGCCGCTGGCCCGCCGAGCGCTTCGCCGAGGTGGCCCGTGCGCTGCACGCGGACGGCTACGAGGTGCTGGTCACCGGCACCCCGTCCGAGCAGGAGGTGGTGGACCGGGTCGTCGCCGCGGCGCAGGTGCCGGTGCGCCCGCAGGTGGGCACGCTCAGCCTCGGTGGGCTGGTGGGTTGCTACGCCGACTGCGCGGTGGTCGTCTCGAACGACACCGGCCCGCTGCACCTGGCCGCCGCGGTGGGCGCTCCCACGGTGGGGATCTTCTGGGTCGGCAACCTGATCAACGGGGCGAGCCCGCTGCGGGGCCGGCACCGGCCGATCAGCTCGTGGACTGTGCACTGCCCGGTCTGCGGGATCGACTGCACACCGGGCATCTACCCGCACCGGCCGGGCGACGGTGAGTGCCCGCACCGGGACTCGTTCGTGACCGACGTCCCGGTGATCGAGGTGCTGGAGGCCGCCCGGGAGGTGCTCGGCCGGTAGGTCACGCCAACTGCGGGGTGTCCTCGTCGGCGAGGACGACCTCCCACGCCTCCACGTCCCGGTCGGTGACGGTGGTGGGGGACTCCAGGTGGTACGCGCCGCTGGGCAGGATGCCCGCGCCGCCGTAGCGGGACATCACGGCGAGCTGCGCGGCCACGTCCTCGCCCTGGTGCTTCTCCTGCACCCGACGCCAGAAGTCGAAGCCGCCGGCGTCGACGAGCTTGGCCCGGTCGTAGAGCACGCACCCGCCGATCCAGGAGACCTTGTAGGCCCGCCACGCCCCCGGCGGCAGCGCCAACTGCTCGGTGATGTGCAGCAGGTTCGCGGCGGAGTGGATCCGGGCCCGGTTCCACTGCGGGGTGTCGGGTCGGATCCGCTCCGGTGTGGGCGGGCCGGCCCACTCCTCGTAGAGGCCGTGCGTCTCCGGCCGCACGTCATCGGTGTACGACAGCCCGTGCACACCGTTGCCGACGAACCCGCAGCCCAGCTCGCCGATCGCGGTGACCAGTCGGTGCAGCGCACCCGGTGCCAGCCAGATGTCGTCGTCGAGGTTGAGGACGTACCGGGCGGCCGAGGCGGCGAGCAGGTACGCCCGGTGTTCGGCCAACCCCCGCCGTGGCAGCCGGCGGGTCAGCAGCACCGGGTGACCCCGGTGGCGCAGCGCCCGGACCATGGTGGCCGCGGCGGGGTGCGCGTACGCCGGGTCCCCGTCGGACTGATCGCTGACGACCACGCCGAAGCCGGGCAGCCCGTCCTGGGCGACGAGCCCGCTCAGCGTGACGGCCAGCTCGGTGGGCCGGTTCCGGGTCGGAATCAGCACGTCGAGCAGCCGGTCCGCCCGGAACGCCGCCGGGGTGCCGAGGTCGAGAGGGCGGTTCACGACGCCTGGGTGTGGGTGCGCAGCGACGGGTCCGGCTCCCGGTCGTCGACGTGCGGCGACAGGTCCTGGCTGTGCGACCGGATCCGCTCGATGATCGCGGAGGTGGACCGGTCCGGCACGTACCCGAGGGTGCGCACCTGGCCGCCCAGCCGGCGCACCAACGGTGCCTCCGGCACCAGCTCCGGCGGATAGTCGCCGCCCTTGACGTACACGTCCGGTCGGACCGCCTCGATCAGCGCGGCTGGTGAGTCCTCCTCGAAGACCACCACGTGGTCCACGCAGGCGAGCGCGGCGAGCAGGGCACCCCGGTCCTCGACCGGGTTGACCGGCCGGTCCGGGCCCTTCAGCCGTCGTACGCTGCCGTCGGAGTTGACCGCCACGATGAGCAGGTCACCCAACGCGCGGGCCTGCTCCAGGTAGCGCACGTGCCCGCGGTGCAGCACGTCGAAGCAGCCGTTGGTGAAGACGATCGACCGTCCCGCCTCGCGGTGTTCGGCGACGATCGTGTCCAACTCGTCCCCACCGACCAGCGCGGGGTGGCCCGTGGTGTCGGTCGGCTGGTCGAGCGCGGCGAGCAGGTCGTCGCGTCGGCACACGCAGGTGCCCGTGTCCGAGACGGTGATGGTGGCCGCCAGCTGGGCGAGTTGGGCGGCGGTGGGCAGCGGCGCGTCGGCGGCCAGGGCCAACGTCATCGCCGCCAGGTACGCGTCGCCGGCACCCACGGCGTGGCTGGCCGGCACCGGGGTGCTGTGGCTGCGTCGTGGCTCCCCGTCGGCACCGCCGACCACCGCGCCCTCGGTGTCCAGGGTCACCGCGACCACGTCGGCGCCGGTGTGCGCCCGCAGTTCGGCCAGCCGCGATTCGGCCAGGACGGCCCGGTCGACGCCCTCACCGGCCCGGGTGTTCACTGTGACGCCGGTGCCGGTGACGCTGAGCCCGTCGCCGGTGAGGGCCACCCGTCCCTCGCCCGGGGTGGGTTCACCGATCGGCCCCGGGGCAGTGCTGCCGGTGCCGTCGTCGGCCCGTACCGCGCCCGGGGCGGCACCCGCTGTCATCTCGGACGGCCCGTCGGCCAGGCCGTTGTCCGGGTGCTCCAGGTGCAGTTCGGTGCCGCCGGTCGGTCGGGTGGTGCCGCCCGCACGGGCCAACAGCCGGGTCGCCTCGGCGAAGCTGGGAGTGACCACTGTCGGCGCGAGGCCCCGCCAGTCGGCCAGGTCGTGGGCGTCCAGCGCGACGGTGGCGTACCGCTCGCGGTTGTCGACCAGCCACGCGCGGACCGGCGCGGGCAGCGCGCCCAGGCCGTAGTCGCAGACCACCAGGGTCGGGGCTTCCCCACCGGCGGCGGCGCGCAACTCCTCGGTGGCACAACTCAGGGCGGTGAGCAGTCGGGCCACCCCGTCGTGGTCCAGGGCGTCCTCCGGGTCGCCGGAGTCCTCGCGCAGGAGGATCTGGTTGCCGGCCAGCATCCGCCGCTTCACCGGGGTGGGCCGCCCGGGCTGGTTGACAGTGCGGTCCCAGACGCCGGCCCGGTCCAGGCAGTCGTGCAGTTCGTCCCCGGCGACGTCGGCACCGACCGGTGCCACCAGCACCGCCCGGCCACCGAGGGCGGCGACGTTGACGGCGGTGTTCGCGGCCCCACCGGCGGCGGAGATCCGCCGCCGCAGGGTGAGGACGGGGGCGGGCGCCTCCCGGCAGAGCCGGTCGGAGTCGGCGAACCGCCATTCGTCCAACATGGCGTCACCGACGATCAGGACTGGGCGTTCGAGCCAGCTCTCCACGACGGTGGCGAGCCGGCGCTGTTCCGCTGCTGCTCCTGCCATGCCCGTCCGGGTCCCCAGCGGCCTGGCCGACAAACCTGGCTGACGGCCGGTCCCGCCGCTGGTCATGCCACCTTCGGTGGCGCCTGGCCGGTCCGCACCGGTCCGTACCTGTCCGGCCTGTTTCGGGTGTTCGGCGGCGGGAAGGGAACTGGGGTACCCCCAGAGAGGAGATGTACGAGATGGCAGCGACATTGCAGGGCAAGCGGATCGCCTTCCTGGCCGCCGACGGCGTCGAGGAGGTCGAGTACGTCCAGCCACGCGAGGCGGTGGAGAACGCCGGCGCGACGGCGGAGCTGGTCTCGCTCAAGCCCGGTTCCATCCAGTCCTTCAACCACCTGGACCAGTCCAAGACCTACGACGTGGACGTGACAGTCGACAAGGCCGACGCCGCCGGGTACGACGCGCTGGTGCTGCCCGGCGGGGTGGCGAACCCGGACTTCCTGCGCGGCGACCCGGACGCGGTGCGGTTCGTGAAGGCGTTCTTCGACGCGGGCAAGCCGGTCGGGGTGATCTGTCACGGCCCGTGGACGCTGATCGAGGCGGACGTGGTGCGGGGTCGGCGGATCACGTCCTGGCCCACCCTGCGTACCGACCTGACCAACGCCGGAGCCACCTGGGTGGACGAGGAGTGCGTCACCGACGGCAACCTCACCAGCAGCCGCAAACCCGACGACCTCCCCGCCTTCTGCGCGGAGATCACCAAATCCTTCACCACCCCCTGACCCCGACCTCCCCGGTTGATCATGAAGTTGTTGCCGCCTTGCGCGGGTGTCATGGCAATAACTTCATGATCAACCCTGCTGGGGTGGGGGTTCGGCGCATGTTCTGCGGGTGACGGGATAGAAGGGCACATGACCACGGAAGCCTCCGACGCGCCGGTGCTGAACCGTCAGCAGATCCGGCTGCTCATGCTCGGCCTGATGACCGGCATGCTGCTGGCCGCACTCGACCAGACCATCGTCGGCACGGCACTGCCGACCATCGTGGGCGAGTTGGGCGGGATCAACCACTACTCCTGGGTGGTCACCGCGTACCTGCTCGCCTCGACCGCGTCGACGCCCCTGTACGGCAAGATGGCCGACCTGTACGGGCGTCGACCGGTCTTCCTCTTCTCGATCGGCACGTTCCTGGTCGGGTCGTTGCTGGCCGGGCTGTCGCAGAACATGACCCAGCTGATCGTCACCCGAGGGATCCAGGGTCTCGGCGCGGGTGGTCTGCTGACGCTGGCCTTCACCATCATCTCGGATGTGGTGTCACCCCGTGAGCGTGGCCGCTACCAGGGTCTGTTCGGCGCGGTCTTCGGGATCTCGTCGGTCGCCGGGCCGCTGGTGGGTGGTTACTTCGCGGAGACCGACTGGCGATGGATCTTCTACATCAACGTGCCGTTGGCGATCCTGGCCATCGTCGTCTGCTACCACGTGATGCGGTTGATCCCGTTCGAACGTCGGGACCACTCGATCGACTGGCTCGGCGCCGGTCTGCTGGTGGCCGGGGTGAGTTCCCTGCTGCTGGCGCTGAGCTGGGGTGGCAACGAGTACCCCTGGGGCTCTGGCGTGATCATCAGTCTCTTCGTTGTCGGTGCGGTGCTGGGGGTGCTCTTCGTCCTCCAGGAGGCCCGGGTGGCCGAGCCGATCCTGCCGCTGCGGCTGTTCCGCAGTGCCACCTTCGCGCTGGCCAACTCAGCCCTGCTCATCATCGGTCTGGTGATGTTCGGCTCGATCATCTTCATCCCGCTGTACCTGCAGATCGTCAAGGGGGCTTCGCCGACCCAGAGCGGTCTGCTGATGCTGCCGATGATGGCCGGGATCATCATCACCTCGATCCTGACCGGTCGCGCGATGACCCGGATCGGCCGGTACAAGTGGTTCCCGGTGGCCGGTTCGGTGACCCTGCTGGCCGGCATGTTCCTCTTCACCCAGCTGGCGGTGAACACCTCGCTCTGGGTCGCGTTCGGGTACATGGTGGTGATCGGCATCGGGTTGGGTCTGTGCATGCAGTCGCTGATCCTGGCGGTGCAGAACGCGGTCTCCGTACGCGACCTGGGGGCCGGCACCTCCTCGGCGACGTTCTTCCGGTCGCTGGGCGGTTCGTTCGGGGTGGCGATCCTCGGCACGGTGCTCTCGTCCCGGCTGACCGGCGGGCTCGCCGACCGGTTGCCCGGCGCGATCGCGCAGCTCCCGCCGCAGGAGCAGGCCGCCGTGGCGGCGAGTGGTGGGACCAACATCTCGATCAACGATCCGGCCACCATCCTGGCCCTGCCGGGGCCGGTCCGCGCGGCCATCCAGGGCGCCTTCGTCGACGCGCTGGACATGGTCTTCCTGACCGCCGGCCTGATCGCGATCGTGGCGGTGGTGGTCACCCTGACGCTGCCCAACACCCAGCTGCGGGGTGCCGGTCCGAAGGGCGCCACCGGTGGTGCCGACCCGCTCGGCGGCGAGGCCCCGGCCCCGGGTGGCAAGCCGCTGACCCGCGAGTCAAAGGAGGAGGCGGCCGCCGACATGGAGGCCAAGTCCCAGACGATGATCTGAGCGCGGCCGGTTGGTCAGGCGGGGCGGCGGTAGACGCCGTACCACCAGGTCGCCGCCAACTCCCGGGCGGCCGCCGCGTCGGTCTCGGGGTCGGCCGGAGTGGCGCTGACGTGATCGGCAAGGAAGCGGTCGCCGCCGACCACGATCAGCCGGCTGGCCGCCGTCACGTCCAGGTCGGCGGGGGTACGTCCGGCCTCCTGCTCGACGCGGAGCGCCTGCACGGTACGGGCCACGAACCGCTCCAGCCCCGCCGCCCAGTACTCGCGGACCACCTCGTCGTACGCGGCCACCTCGCTGACCGCTGCCAGGACCGGGGCGTACGTCCGGTAGATCCGGATCACGTCGGCGAAGACCTCGGTCAGCGCCGCGAGCGGATCGCCCGGCCCGGCCGGACTCCACTCGCCGGTGCGGCCGAAGGAGGTTTCCCGCATGGTGCCGGCGAGACGCATGAGCAGTTCGGTCTTGTCGCGGAAGTGGGTGTAGAAGGTCGACCGCGCCACCCCCGCCTCGGCGGCGATCCGCTGTACCCCGAGGTCGGTGAAGCGGATGCCCTCCCGCAGCAGGCGCTCGGTGGCCGCCAGCACCCGTGCCTCGACGGCGGCTCGTCCGTCGGGGTTGCGCGGGCGGCGGCGGGTGATCGAGGGCATAGCCGGAATCCTAGGTGGCCGGGGGCCGGATCGGCGACGTACGCTCGTTGCCGGACACAGTGTCCGACATAGTGACCAGGGAGGGCCTGACCTCGGCCTCCCACCCACCACGAGGAGCAACACACGTGAAGTACCGACTGCTGGGCACCACCGGGGTGTACGTCTCGGAGATCTCGCTCGGCGCGATGACCTTCGGCGGCAGCGGGCACCCGCTCTGGGGCACCCTCGGTGGGCTGGCGCTGCCCGAGGTGCAGCGGCTGGTGGACACCGCGCTGGACGCCGGCGTCAACTTCGTCGACACCGCCGACGGCTACAGCGACGGCGAGAGCGAGGAACTGCTCGGCAAGGCGCTCGGCAAGCGGCGTCGCGACGTCGTGCTGGCGACGAAGGTGCACTCCCGCACCGGGCCCGGCCCGAACGACGTCGGCACCTCCCGGCTGCACATCATGCAGAACCTGGAGGACAGCCTGCGCCGGCTGGGCACCGATCACATCGACCTGTACCAGATCCACAACTTCGACCACATCACTCCGATGGAGGAGATGCTGCGCGCGCTCGACGACGCGGTCCGGCAGGGCAAGGTCCGCTACATCGGGGCCGCCAACTTCGCCGCCTGGCAGATCTCCAAGGCGCTGGGCATCTCCGCCCGGGAGAAGCTGGCCGGGTTCGTCTCGGTGCAGGAGTACTACTCGCTGCTGGGCCGGGACGTGGAGCGCGACGTGGTGCCGATGGCGCTCAACGAGGGAGTCGGGCTGACCGTCTGGAGCCCGCTCGCCGGTGGTTTCCTCTCCGGCAAGGTCAGCCGGGACGGGGCCGTCGCCGACAGCGGCGCGCGCAGCGCCCAGCCCGGTTACGCCAGCTTCACGCCGTTCGACCCGGAGCACGCCTTCGGGGTGGTCGACGTGCTCAAGGGCGTCGCCGAGCGGCACGAGGTCAGCCCGGCCCGGGTGGCGGTCGCCTGGCTGCTGTCCCGGCCCGCGGTGACGAGCGTGATCGTCGGAGCCCGCAAGCACGATCAGTTGGTGGACAACATCGCCGCCTCGGACCTCACCCTGACCGAGCAGGACCTCACCGAGCTGGACGAGGCCACCAAGCTGCCGGTCGCGTACCCGAACTGGATCCAGGAGGGGTACTTCGCCGGGGTTCGGCTGCCCCAGTGAGGCACGGCCCCGGAGTCGGCAGACTCCGGGGCCGACCTACTTGAGGATCAGTCGGTTCGTCTGCTCGAAGACGTCCAGGTCGGCCAGGGTCTCGATGACCGATGTGGAGAGCGGGGCGGGGAACCGGTCCCGGGCGAAGAAGCCCGCGTCGGTGGTCTCGTCGGTGACCCGGGCCAGTTGCCCGTCCCACTCCTCCACCTTGAACGCCGTCGTGAACACCTGGTACGTGTGGCCGTACATGTTGGTGCTCGTCCGGTCGGGGCCGGTGTAGAGGGCGAACGCGCAGACCCGCAGGGCCCGCAGTCCGGTCTCCTCACGGACCTCGCGGACCGCGCAGTCGGCTATCGACTCGCCCAGCTCCATCGCGCCGGCCGGCATGGCCCACTGGCCGTTGTCCGAGCGTTTGATCAGCAGAATGCGTCCGGCGTCGTCGTTCACCACGGCACGGGCGCCGACGAACATCAGCGTCCGGTCCCCGGCGAGCGCGCGCAACTGCCCCACGTATGAGTCGGCCCAGGAGATGCTCACCTGCGACAACTTACGGGGGTTCCCAACGTGTGACCCGCGACACTAGCTTGTTACCCATGCGTAGCACGATGATGGACGCCCCTCTGCAGGTCTCCCGGATCCTCGAGCACGGCGCAGGAGTGCACGGCACGGCCGAGGTGGTGACCTGGACCGGCGCCGAGCCCCGCCGGATGACGTACGCCGAGGTGGGGCGCACCGCCGCCCGGTTGGCGCACGCGCTGCGCGACGAGTGCGGGGTGACCGGGGACGAGCGGGTCGCCACCTTCATGTGGAACAACAACGAGCACCTGGTCGCCTACTTCGCGGTGCCGAGCATGGGCGCGGTGCTGCACACGCTCAACATCCGGCTCTTCCCCGACCAGGTCGTCTACATCGCCAACCACGCCGAGGACCGGGTGGTGCTCGTCGACAGCACGCTGCTCCCGCTGCTGGCCCGGGTGATCGGCGAGCTGACCACGGTGCGGCACGTCGTGGTGGTCGGCGGCGGTGACCCGGCGCCGCTGGTGGCGGCTGCCGGTGACCGGATCACCGTGCACCACTGGGACGCGCTGCTCGCCGACCGGCCCGAGGTGTACGACTGGCCCGAGGTCGACGAGCGCGATGCCGCCGCGCTCTGCTACACCTCGGGCACCACCGGGAACCCGAAGGGTGTGGCCTACTCGCACCGGTCGATCTACCTGCACTCGTTGCAGGTCTGCATGCCGGAGGGTTTCGGTCTCGGGCCGACCGACCGCGAGTTGGCCATCGTGCCGATGTTCCACGCCATGTCCTGGGGCCTGCCGTACGCGGCCTTCCTCTCCGGCGCGTCGCTGATCATGCCGGACCGGTTCCTCCAGGCCGCGCCGATCGCCGAGATGATCGCCGCCGAGCGGCCCACCCTGGCCGGCGCGGTGCCGACCATCTGGACCGACCTGCTGGCCTACCTGGACACCCACGACGTGGACACCTCGTCGCTCGGTGAGGTGATCGTCGGCGGGTCGGCGTGCCCGCCGGCGTTGATGCACGCGTTCGGCGAGCGGCACGGGATCGAGGTCATCCACGCCTGGGGGATGACCGAGATGTCTCCGCTGGGGTCGGTCTCACGTCCACCCGCCGGTGTGACAGATGAGCAGGCGTGGCGTTACCGCTACACGCAGGGGCGGGTGCCGGCGGGCGTGCAGGCGCGGATCGTCGGCCCGTCGGGCGAGCCGATGCCCGCCGACGGCACGGCGGTGGGCGAGTTGGAGGTCCGTGGGCCGTGGGTGACCGCCCGGTACGTCGGTGACGACGCCCCGGAGGAGGAGAAGTTCCGCGACGGCTGGCTGCGAACCGGCGACGTCGGCACCCTCTCGCCGGACGGGTACATCACGCTGACCGACCGCGCCAAGGACGTGATCAAGTCCGGTGGTGAGTGGATTTCGTCGGTGGAGCTGGAGAACGCGCTGATGGCCCACCCGGCGGTGTTGGAGGCGTGCGTGGTGGGTGTCCCGGACGAGCGGTGGGACGAGCGGCCACTGGCCACCGTGGTGGTCCGGGAGGGCGCGTCGGTGACCGCGGAGGAGCTGCGGGACTTCCTGGCCACGTCGGTGGCGCGCTGGCAGTTGCCCGAGCGCTGGGCGTTCATCGACACCGTGCCGAAGACGAGCGTGGGCAAGTTCGACAAGAAGGTCGTCCGTTCGCGGTACGCCGGGGGTGAGCTGACTGTCCGGGAGCTGACAGCCCCGTAACGTTTTGCCAGGCACTGTCGCCTGTTGGGGCGGGAGTACTCCTGCAACAACCCTCCCCAGGGGCGGCCCCGGCGTTCGCACCGCGCCGGGGCCGCCCGCTCCACGCGGGGTGACCCGCACCATCATTGTTGCGAAAGTTATTCGCTTCTGTCCTGCTGACGGGGAAATCGGGCGATCGGCGACCCGATCAGGCGTCGCTGGTGGTGATGAGCACCTTGCCCACCGTCGAATCCTCCACCGCCTGGTGCGCCGCTGCCGCCTCGGCCAGGGGGTAGTAGTGCAACGGCAGCCCGGCGTCCGCACCCACCCGGATGCCGCCCTGGCTGGCCGCCGCCGCCACGTCCTTCACGCCCAGCGCCTTGGCCGCCTTCGGCTCCGTGTAGACAAGCACGAACTGCCAACGGGCGTTCGGCGCCATCATCGCCCGGATCGGGATGCTGACCTCGCCCCCACCGTCGTCGGCGTACATGCAGACCGCGCCGCCGTGGCGCAGCACCTGGGCGTCGATCGGGGCGTTACGGGCGGGAGAGACCTCCACGATCGTGTGGACCCCGTCGGGGGCGATCTTGTGGACCTCCTCGACCACGTCCTGCTCCCGATAATTGATCACAAAGGAGGCACCGGCCGACGCGGCGAGCTGCGCCTTCTCCGCGCTGCTCACAGTGGCGATCACCGTGGCGTCGGACCACCGGGCGAGCTGGATCGCGGCGTTGCCGACCGCTCCCGCGCCGCCCTGCACCAGCACCGTGTGATCCGCCAACGCGCCGGCCCGCAACGTGTCCGGCATGAACTCACCAGCGGTCAGACAGCGGTGCGCGGTGAGGAACGGAATGCCCAGGGCGGCGCCCAGCTCGAACGGGGCGTCGCCGAGGCGTACCGCCTGCCGGACCGGCACCAGCGTGTACTCCGCCGCCGTACCCCACTGTCGCTGCCAGGCCGCTTCCCAGATCCACACCCGCTCACCGATCAGGTCGGGATCGACCCCCGCGCCGACCGCCTCGACCACCCCGGCGCCGTCCTGCCCGGGAATCTGCCACCCGTCCGGCGGTGAACTGCGGCGGGACTTCCAGTCGGTCGGGTTCACCCCGGAGACCGCCACCCGCACCAGGACCTCGCCCGCACCCGGTTCCGGCACCGGCCGGTCGACCAGAGAAAGCACCGACGGGTCGCCGGTGCGCTCGTACACGATGGCCTTCATCCGTGGTCTCTACCCCGCTCGGCCCCGGTCAACCCAGCTCGTCCACCAGCTCCGGGGTCAGCGCACCGATCGCGTCGAGCGTCACCACCGCCAGCCCCGCGGCGTCCGGATCGAGCGGGTACGAGCCGTGCGGCACCGCCACCACGCGCATCCCCGCCGCCGCTGCCGAACGCACCCCGTTGGACGAGTCCTCCACCGCCACGCAGCGGGTCGGGTCGACGCCCAGGCGCTGCGCCACGCTCAGGTACACGTCCGGCGCGGGCTTGCCCCGCTCGGTCTGCTCGGTGGAGAGGGTCGCGCCGAACGCGTCGGTCAGGCCGGTCGCCGCCAGCGCCGCCTCGATCAACCGGGTCGGCGACGAACTCGCCAGCCCGAGCGGCCACCGCGCGGCCAGCCGGCGGACGACCTGGTCGGCACCGTCGATGAGGGGCACGTGCTCGCGGTAGCGGCGGGTCATCTCCTCGACCACCTCGACGGCGACCTGCTCGGCGGTACGCCCGACGCCCAGCTCCCCGCTGAGGTAGTGGGCCCACTCGCCGGTGCTCATCCCCATCAGTCGGCGTTGGGTGTCCGGCTGCCACGTTCCGCCGTGCGCCGCCACGTACGCCCGGCGGACCTCCTCCCACACCGGCTCGGAATCCACGATCACGCCGTCCAGGTCGAAGACCACCGCATCCGTCACGGGCCCATCCTGCCCGACCGGCGGGTGCCCGTCAGCCGGGCAGCGCCGGCAGCCCGACCGGGCTGCCCTCCGGGACCAGGGTGTGGCAGGAGCGGGCGATCGGCTCCAGCAACTCCCGGAGCCGGTTCGTGTCGTCCGGGGCGAACGCCCGCCACGGATGCGCGGCGGCCCGGTCGGTGGCGTCCTCGACGGCCTGGAGCCCGGCCCGGGCATCGTCGGTGGCAGCGCCGTCACCGGTCAGCCAGCCCTGCTCGGTGAGCCGCTCACGGGCGGCCTGCCACTGCTCCTCGGACCAGCCCCGGCCCAGCAGGTACTGCGGCGGCGAGCCGTCCAGCGCCACCCGCGCGGTCAGGGTCTCCACCGGGTCCAGCCCGGCGGCGACCAGCGCCGCCACGTGCCCGTCACCACGGTGCTCGCGCAGGGTCGTGGCGGCCTGCCACAGCCGGGCCAGCGGGTACTCGCCGGCCGGGAGCGCCGCGTTGGCCGCGCCGAGCACCCGGCCGGCGGTCTGCGCCGCCGACGCCGCCCGCTCCAACAGGTCGGCCGCCTCCACCAGATGCGACTCCGGCAGCTCGTAGGTCAGCTCGGCGAGCGCCTGCACCGCGCCGGTCAGGCGGGCCCGCAACGCCTCCTGCGGGGTGGCCAACCGCCACACCGCGGGCAGCGCGCGGGCCACCATCGGCGGTGCGAAGGTGAAGAAGGCGGCAGTCACCGGGGCCGCCTCGGTGGCGCCCAGTGGCGCGGCCCGGCCGGCGAAGTAACCGCGCCAGTAACCGCGCAGCCCCACCGCCTCGTACGCGGCACGGGCCCGGGGGTGGAGGTAGGTGACAGCGTGCACCGGCTCGAAGTACGCCCACATCGACCGGGCGGTCCGCCCAGGCTCGTCCAGCGCCGTCACATGCACCTCCGCGTCCGGTTCCAGCTGGGGCACCCCGGGCGGCGAACCGCCCGGGGTGACGCCGAACCTACTGCCGCTGGGTGACGGGCCGGAAGCCCCATGTGAACAACCCCATCGCGTCCCGGCGACAACCGGGACGATCCGGGCAGGTCACTGGGCGGCGAGCACGTCCACCACGAAGCGCAGCGGACCGGTCGGACGTCCACCGGCGGCGGCCTCGTCGTTGCCGTACGCCAGCTCGCCCGGAATGTCGAGCTGCACCCGGCTGCCCACCGTCACCCCGACCAGGCCCTGGTCCCAGCCCGGGATCACCTGGCCGACGCCGATCGGGAAGGTGGCCGGCTGGCCGGCCTTCCAGGAGGAGTCGAACTCCTTGCCGTCCTTGTAGAACACCCCCACGTAGTTGGTGGTGATGTTCTGGCCCTTCTGCACGGCCGGCCCGGTGCCCTTGATCAGCGGCGTGACGACGAGCTTCTTGAGCTCACCGGTGCCCGGCGTCACCGTCGGCTTGCTGCCCAGCGCGGGATCGGCGCCCTCGGGCAGCTGCGGCGCGGGAGGCGCGCCGGCCTCGTCGGCGGCCGGGGCGGAGGCGGACGGGGTGGAGTCGGCCGAGTTCTTGGGCTTGTCGTCGCCACCGCCGATCGTCACGAAGACGCCGATCAGCACCCCGACCACGGCGACGGCGGCGAGGCCGCTGGCCCACGCGTTGCGCTTCCGCCTCGCGTCGGCGGCCTTCTTTGCCGCCAACTGGGCGGCCAGGCGGCGCCCCGACTTGGTGGCCGGGCTCTGGTCCTGGCCCGCCGACCGGTTCTGCTGCGTCCGCTCGCTCACGTCGTCGACTCCCTGCTGCGAAGTGTGGCCGGCACACCCGGTGCCGGGGGGAAAGCCGACGCACACGGTACCCGCACCGCGGCCTACCGTGCCCGCCGCGGACGCCCCGGATCGCCCAGCGCGACAGTTCCGGGGCGTTCTCGGGCGACTATTCCGGGACGACCATGAAGTCGGTCACGAACGAGGTGACCCGGCCATCGGCGGCCCGACCGATCCAGGTGCCGTAGCAGCCGTCACCCCAACCGCTCGCCACGGTGACCACGTTCGCACCGCTGACCTCGTCCACCACGGCACTGATCAGCCCCGGGACCGGGGACGAGGGCAGCTCGGCGGGGATGAAGACCTCCTCGACCCGATCGGAGTCCCAACCCTCCAGGACGGCGAGCGCGCTCGGGTCGGCGAAGGTGCCGACGCCGGCGTCCACCCCGTACCCGAAGTAGTCGTCGGCACCGAGCGTGGCGACGTCCTGGTCACCCGCGACGGCCGGCTCCCAGCGGACCGTCGGCTCGGCGGAGACGACCAGCTCCAGCGCGGCAACCCGTCGGTCCACCTCGGCGTCCTCCCGGAGCACCACCGCCACCCAGGCGCGGGCGGGATACCGCCCCGGGGGCACGGTCACCGTGAACGGCTCCGCCTCCGGGCAGACCAGCGGGTCACACCCGACCACGCGGCCGGTCGGCAACACGATGTCGCCCACCGGCTGAACCTCGATCAGGTATCCGCCGTGCTCGTCGGTGAAGCGGGCGCCGGGCGTCAACAACCGGTCCAGATCAGGGGTGTACGGCATGGGGGCTCCTCCGGTCGCCAGCGGCCGGCGGAGCGTACCCGGCCCGACGGACACCGCCGTCGGGGCCGTACGGTCAGGCGCTCTTGCGGGGTGCGGTCTTGCGCGCGGCGGTCTTCTTCGCCGGCTCCGCCTTCTTCGCGGCGGTCTTCTTCGCGGCGGTCTTCTTCGCCGGCTCGGCCGCCTTCTTCTCGGCCGTCTTCTTCGCCGCCGTCTTCTTCGCGGGCGCCTTGGCCGCCTTCTTCTCCGCTGCCTTCTGCGCGGACCGGGCCGACGAGATGGGCGTCGGCTCGCCAGCACCGCCACCCGCGCGGGCGGGCTGCTCGCCGCGAGCCGCCTTGGCGCGCTCCACCGACGCCTTCAACGCGGCCATCAGGTCCACCGCCGCGGCCGGGGCCTCCTCGACCTCCTCCGGCTGAACGACCTCGCGACCCTCCACCTTGGCGTCGATGACCTCCTGCAACGCGGCCCGGTAGTCGTCGGTGAAGACGTCCGGCTCGAACTCGCCGGTCATCGAGTCGATCAGGGAGCTGGCCATGGCCAGCTCCGGCGGGCGCACCTTCAGGTCCTCGTCGAGGAAACCGAAGTCCGGGGTACGGATCTCGTCGGGCCAGAGCATGGTGTTGAGCAGCAGCACACCCTCGCGGACCCGCAGCGTGGCCAGCTGTTCCCGCTGGCGCAGCGCCACCTTGACGATGGCCACCCGCTCCGAGTCGATCAGCGCGTCGCGCAGCAGCACGTACGGCTTGGTGGCCGCGCCCTCCGGCTCCAGGAAGTACGCCTTGTTGTAGAGGATCGGGTCGACCTGTTCGGCCGGGACGAACTCCAGCACGTCGATGGCGCGGGAGCTGGTCAGCGGCAGGTCGGCGAAGTCCTCGTCGGTGAGGATCACCATCTCGCCGCCGCCGATGTCGTAGCCCTTGGCGATGTCGTCGTAGGTGACCTCCTCGCCGCAGACCGAGCAGGTGCGCTTGTAGCGGATGCGACCGCCGTCCTCGCGGTGCACCTGGTGGAACCGAATGTCCTTCTCCTCGGTGGCGGAGTAGAGCTTCACCCCGATCGAGACGAGCCCGAACGACACGGCTCCCTTCCAGATGGCACGCATCCTGCGCTCCCTTCCCCGGTATCGACCATGCTCGCATCCGAAAGAACCGGACGCGAGGTGTTCGGCCTGCTACTACAGTCGGGTCGTGCCCGGCGCGCCGCTCAAGCCGATGCTCGCGATGACCGGGCCGCTCCCGGCGGGTGACGGCTGGGCGTACGAGTTCAAGTGGGACGGCGTCCGCGCGCTCGCCGACATCTCCGGCGGCGACCAGCACCTGTATGCCCGCTCCGGCGTGGAGATCACCGCCGCGTACCCGGAGCTGGCCACCCTGCCCGAGCAGGTCGACGACGCCCTGCTCGACGGCGAGGTGGTGCTGCTCGGGCAGGGTGGGCAGCCGTCTTTCACCGCGCTGGCCGAGCGGATGCACGTCCGGGACCGGAACAAGGCGGCCCGGTTGGCGGCGATCATGCCGGTGACCTACATGATCTTCGACCTGCTGCGGCTGAACGGCGACGACCTGACCGGTTGGCCGTACGAGCGCCGCCGGGAGGCGCTGGACGGGCTCGCCCTCGGCGGCCCCCGGTGGGCGGTGCCGCCGATGTTCGCCGACGGGCCGGCCACCTACGAGGCGGCCGGTGAGCACGGCCTGGAGGGGGTGATGGCCAAGCGCGTCGGTGCCGTCTACCGCCCGGGGGTGCGCTCGCCGGACTGGGTGAAGGTCAAGCTGGAGGTGACCGGCGACTTCGTCATCGGCGGTTGGCGACCGGGCGCCCGTCGGATCGGTGGGCTGCTGGTGGGGGTGCCCGGCCCGGACGGCCGGCTGATCTACCGGGGCCGTGTCGGTGGTGGGATCGGTGCCGCCATCGAGCGGCAGCTCCTCGCCGAGCTGGAGCCGCTGCGCTCCGGCGTGTCACCGTTCGCCGCGGGTGTGCCGCGCGAGGATGCCCGGGGCGCCATCTGGGTAGAACCCCGGGTGGTGGTGGAGGTGAAGTACGGCCAGCGCACCCCCGACGGCCGGCTGCGCTTCCCCCGGGTGCTGCGGTTGCGCCCGGACAAACCTCCGGAGGAGGTCGACGATGCCGGCTGAGCGGTTACGGGTGGACGTCGAGGGCCGCTCGCTGGAGCTGTCCAATCTGGACAAGGTGCTCTACCCGGCGGCCGGGTTCACCAAGGGTGAGGTGATCGACTACTACACCCGGATCTCCCCGGTGCTCCTGCCGCATCTGCGGGACCGACCGGTCACCCGGATCCGCTTCCCCAACGGCGTGGACGACAAGTCGTTCTTCGAGAAGAACACACCGGCCGCGACCCCGGACTGGGTGCGGGTGGAAAACCTGCCCGCCCCCGGGTCGACGAAGGGCCGGGAAACCATCGACTACGTGGTCGCCGACGACCTGCCCACCCTGGTCTGGCTGGCGAACCTGGCCGCGTTGGAGCTGCACACGCCGCAGTGGAAGGTCGGCGAGCACCCGGACATGATGGTCGTCGACCTGGACCCGGGGCCGCCGGCCGGGCTCGCCGAGTGTTGCCCGGTGGCGGTCCTGATGCGCGACCGGCTCGCCGACGACGGCATCGAGTCGTACCCGAAGACCTCCGGCAAGAAGGGCATGCAGCTCTGCTGCCCGATCGCCGGCACGCAGTCGTCGGACCTCGTCTCCGACTACGCCCGCCGGATCGCCCAGGAGTTGGAGAAGGCCCACCCGAAGCTGATCGTGTCGAAGATGGCGAAGAACCTCCGGCCGGGCAAGGTCTTCATCGACTGGAGCCAGAACAACGCGGCGAAGACCACTGTGGCGCCGTACTCGCTGCGGGCCCAGTCGGTGCCGTCGGTGTCGACGCCGCTGACCTGGGACGAGGTGGAGGCCGGCGCGCGCGGCCGGAAGCCGGCCGTCCGCCAGTTCACCGCCGCCGAGGTCCTGGACCGGGTCGAGGAGTACGACGACCTGCTCGCTCCACTGCTCGACGGCGGCCCGGAACTCCCGGTAAAGGGCTGAACCTGGCTGGGCCGGTCGGCGGTCACCGCCGGTCACCTCCGTCGGGTCGGATGTGGCAGTGAGCGGTATGCCTCAGAGACATCAATATGACTCTGAGGCATACCGCTCAACAGCACATCGACCTGGCGGGCCGGGTCGCGCAGGGCCCGTGCCGGATCAGCGGTGTCCGAAGACCTTCCGGCTGGAGCCGAGGCGCAGCAGCACGGTCTCGCCGGTGGCGTCCTGGACGGCGTCGTTGTCGGTGATCGCGTACACCTTGCCGTTGCCGGCGACCGTCAGACCCTCCAGCTTCTCCTGGGTCCAGCCGTTGGTGGCGCGCAGCGCGGGCAGCACGTCGACGGCGAGGGTCTTCGGCAGCACTGTCAGCGGGCCGGTGGCAGCCGCACCGGGCAGCGGCACCGTGTAGATCCGCTTGACGGTCGCGGCCGGTCCGTTCAGCTTGTCCCGCTCGATGACCGCGAGCCGGTCACCGACCACGGTGATCTCGGAGAGGCCCATCCAGTCGCCGGGCACGCTGGTGGCCCCCACCTGGTAGCCGAACCAACTCCAGGTGCCCGCCGCGACGTCGTACCGCCCAAGTCGGACGACGCCGGCCGGATCGGTGCTCAGCTCCCGCTGCACGGCCACCCAGACGATCTCCCGACCCTGCCGGTCGGTGGTCGCGGTGACCCCCTCCAGGCCCTGCTTGCCGAGGCCGGTGGCGACCTCGGAGGGCAGCGCGACGGTCTGCCGGGTGACCCCGGCGGCGTCGAGCCGGACCAGCTTGTTCTCCGCGCCGGTGGCACCCTCCACGGCGAGCCAGAAGCCACCCTGCGGGCGGGCGAAGACGCCCTCCGCGTCGTAGCCGACCGGCGCGCCGGCAGCGTCCCGCACCGGCAACACACCGGTGATCACGGCCGGCGTCCGCTTCGCGTCGATGGTGAGGATGCGGGTCTGGCTGTACGCGGCGTCGGTGACGCTGTAGAGCTGGTCCCGCTTGCCCGGGACCGCGCTCAGCGCGCCGAGTGCGCCCCAACCGATCGGGGCGCCCGCCCGGTCGGTGCCGGAGACGATGCTCGGGAAGGCCGGGGTGCCAGTGCCGAGCTGGAACAGCGACACCGAGGCCCGGACGTTGACCGAGGCGTCGTCCTCCTCGCTGGAGACCGCGAGCAGCCCGCGCGACGGGATGGGCAGCAGCCCCTCCGGCCCGTTGGTGGTCGGCAGCACCTGCCGGAACACCGGCCGGGTGGGGTCGCTCAGGTCGTAGACGGCGACGAAGTTGCTCCGCTCCGAGCCGACGAACGCGTACCGCACGCCGTCGTACTCGGCGACCGCCACGCCCTCCGGCTCGGTGCCCTTCTTGCCGGCCCGGTCCTCGTTGTGCAGGCCGTAGGTGACGGCGAGCCGCTCGAAGGAGTTTCCGGCGTCCCAGGCGACCCGTCCGCTGCGGCTGTCGAGGACCGACCAGCCCCGGGTGCCGCCGCGCCAGTCACCCTCGTTGGCCGTGGCGAGATAGCGGTCGTCGATCCAGGCCACCGCGTCCGGCTCGCGCGGCACGTCGGTGATGCTGCCGGTCAGGTCGATGACACCGTCCTTCCTGGTGTCGATGCCGCTGATCGTGGCGGTGCCGGCGCTGAACACTCTGGTGATCCGCCCGGTGGGCAGATCGACCACCGCGACGCCGTTGTTCTCCTGCAGCGTCACTGCCAACTGGTTACGGCTGTTGATCGAGACGTACTCCGGCTCGGGGTCGGTCGGCGCGGCGAGACCGGCCCGCACCAGCGCGGGCAGCGCACTGCCGTCGGCCCCGGTCAGCGCTACCGGCCGCAGCCGCCATCCGGCCGGGGACTTCCCGGTTAGGTCGACGATCTGCACGAAACCGGCGGGTGCCTGGGGCAGGTCGCCCTCCTCGCCGCCGGGCGGGGTGGCCTCCTCGTCGCGCTCGTTCTCGATGGCGATCGCGGCGTACCGCTTGTCAGCGCTGATCGCGATCGAGTCGGGCTGACCGCCGAGGTCGAAGCTGGCCACCCGCTGCCGATTGGCCAGCTCGATCACGTCGAGCCGGCCGGACGGGGCGGTGTAGCTGGCGCTGGTGTTCACCACCACCAGCACGTACCTGCCGACCACGGCGACCGAGGTCGGCTCGTCCTCGGCGTCGCCGAGCTGGGCCAGGGAGAGCGTGCCGAGGCCGCGCGGCCGGTCGGCACGGGAGATGTCCAGGAAGCCGATGCGCCGGGCCAACGCGTCGGTGTGGATGAGAGTGCGACCGTCCTCGCTGACCGCCGAGATCTCGGCGACCGTCGCTGTCGTCGGATCCTCGCCGGCCAGGCGGTTCTGGAAGACCGGGTACGTGGCGACCCGGTCGAAGGCGAGCGACCTGGCTGGGTGGTGGTGCCCGCCGGCCGACGCGGGGGTGGCCCCGGTCAGGCTGGCGGCGGCGACACCGGCTGCGGTGAGCGCGGTGAATGCTCTTCTGAGTGTCAAGGACTTCCTCCGTTAGGTCGTACCCGCACGGAGGCTGACAGCTGTTGGGGAGCATCAGCTTGCGCCGACGTGAACAGTCGGCGAAGCACGGCGCAGTCGCCACCAGGCGCCGCCGATTAGGGCCACGGTGATGACGGAGACCGCGATGTCGCCGGCCAGGGCCGCCGTCGGGTTCCCCGGGGAGTACGGCGGCACCAGGTAGGCGAACGCGGCGGCGCTGACCACGCTGGCCGTGCCGGCCGCGAGCACGTGCCGCTGCCCCCAGTGCACGCCCGACGACCAGTAGGCGATGGCGGCCCCCATGATGGCGGCGAGCCCCAGCGCGATGGTCACCCCCGCCCAGCCCGGCGCGAGGTCGGCGCCGAGCCGGACGAGGACGACCAGCAGGCCCAGCCACAGCGGGTGCGGCAGCCGGCGGGTCCGGCGCGGAGCGGGGCGACGCCAGCGGGGCAGCACTGCCGTCGCGACCAGGGCGAGCACGACCACTGCGGCGAGGGTCAGTTGGAGGGGGCTGGCCAGGAAGTTCTTCCGGCCCCCGTCGGACGCGAAGATCAGCAGACTGCCGAGCAGGTACAGCACGGCGACCACGGCCAGCCCGGGTCGGCCGAGCCACGGCCGGAGCCGGCGGCCCGGTCCGAGGAACGACTCGACGAGCACGATCGGCGCGCAGATGGTCAGCACGATGTGGTTGCCCACGTAGTCGAAGGCCTGCCGGAGGCTGAATTCGAGTCCCGGCACCAGCGACGCCTCGGCCGCGGCACGGGTGCCGGCGTACTGGGTGTCGTCGAGGTAGTGCGGGTTGAACAGTGACTGGTCGACCAGGCCGGCCTGGAGAACGCCGAACGCGGCGGCGAGCAGCACGATCGTCGGCCAACCCGCGCCGAGGTGCCGGGCGGTCTCCCGGATCAGGATCGCCGCCCCGCCGTACATCGGGCCGAGGAAGATCAGCACCGGCAGGAAGTCGTCGATGGCGAAGCCACCCCACGAACACTCCGCCGCCCAGGGCGCGAGTAGCAGCAGCGCGAGCACCGGCAGGATCCGTCGGCGCAGCGGAAGACGTGCGGCGGCGACGGCACGGCCGGTGGCGGGGCGGTCTGCGGTGGCTGGGAGGTTGGCGGTGGCTGGGCGATCGGCGGGCTGGGGTTCGGGTGGCATCGGCGCTCCTCGGGCAGCGCTTTCGGGTTCACCTCGTACCGTGCCCGGGCCTACCGGCCGGCCGCTACGGCCATCGGCCGACGACAGCCGCGACCAAAGTCGTTGAGTAGGGTGACTTCGTCGTCGTCACCGGGGAGCGTGGACATGCAGCCAACCGTCACGGCCGATCTGTCGGTGCGGCCCGCCGATGTCGAACGTCCCCTGCTCAGCTACCGCGACGAGGCGACCGGCGAGCGGGTCGACCTGACCGCACAGCAGGTCGGCTCGTGGGCGGCGCGCAGCGCCAGCCTGCTGCGGGACGGCTGTGGACTTGGCCCCGGCAGCCGCGTAGCGGTCCTGCTGCCGCCGCACTGGCGTACCGCCGCGGTGTTGTTGGGCGCGTGGGCCTCGGGCCTGGCGGTGTCGTTCCGGCCGCGCGCCACGGCGGGCCTGCCGGTGCTCGAACCGGGCGGTGACCGGCCGTTCGACGCGGTCTTCGTGACCCCGCAGCGGCAGGACGACTGGCTGGAGGACGTGCCGGACGCCCCGCACCGCTACCTCGTCGGCACCGAGGCGGGTCGGCTGACCGACGTGCCGTTGGGCTGGCTGGACTGGTCCGCCGAGGTGCTCCGCCACTCGGACGTCACACCCGACCACACCGCCATCCGCCCGTCGGACCCGGCCAGCGCGGACGGCACCACCTACGGCCAGTGGGGGGCGCTCGCCCGGGAGGTCGCCGCGATGATGGACCTGCGGGCCGGCGACCGGCTGCTGGTCGACGCTGCCGAGACCGAGCAGCCGCTGAAGTGGTTGCTCGCGCCGCTGTCGGCCGGCGCGTCCATAGTGATCAGCGCCAATCTCGACCCGGCGCGGCGGGACGCGGTCGTCGCCGCCGAGCAGGTGACCCGGGTCCTCTGAACTCCACCGGAGCGCCCCAAACAGCGCTGGCCGGTCCGGTTCCGTTACATCGTCGTCTGCCCTGATCAGAGGGGCTTTTGTCGATGTCGTCGGCGTGTTCTCATACCGAACAGCGACGCCATCGACCCGGCACCGCCTCCCTCACGAAAGGTGCACCGATGCGCAGAAGATCGACCTTCCGACTCGCGGTCCTCACCGCCACCGCCGCGACGGTCCTGGCTTCCGGCGGCGCCTCCGGGGCGCTCGCCACGGCCGCGCCCGCGACCGCCTCCCCGGGCGTCGCCGCCTGCGAGCCGGGTGCCGACGCGCACGGCGCGGCCCGGGTCGCCAAGGGCGCCACCGTCCAGGAGCCGGCGCTGTACGCCAAGAACGAGGCCAACGCCTACGGCGTGATCAAGGACGCGCCGCGCCTGCCCAACGGCAGCGTGACCATCCCGACGGTCTTCCACATGATCTCCGACCATCCGCTCACCGCAGCCGAGACGACCAGGTGGAACACCCTGATCGCCGCGCAGATGACGGTCCTCAACGACTCGTTCGCGGGCCGCACGGCCGGCGACGCCGCCAACACCCCGTTCCGGTTCTCGCTCGTCGACACCACGTGGACGGTGAACAGTGCCTGGTACACGGTCGTGCCCGGCAAGAACGAGCGGGACATGAAGAAGGCGCTGTACACCGGCGACTCCGAGACCCTGAACGTGTACGCGGCCAACATCGGCGGCGGGCTGCTCGGCTGGGCGTACTTCCCGAAGGGCTACAACAACGGGCGCGACTACATCGACGGCGTGGTGATGCTCGACGAGTCGATGCCGGGTGGCACGGCCGGCAAGTACGCCCTGGGTGACACGCTGACGCACGAGGTCGGGCACTGGCTGATGCTGGAGCACACCTTCGCGCACGGCTGCTCCGCGTCCGGCGACTTCGTCGCGGACACCCCACGCGAGGCGGCGCCGCAGTTCGACTGCCCGGTGGGTGCGGACTCCTGCACCGCCCCCGGGCTTGACCCGATCCACAACTTCATGGACTACACCGAGGACTCCTGCATGAACATGTTCACGCCGGGTCAGGCCGACCGGATGAGCGACGCCTGGGTGGCGTTCCGGGCCGGCGGCGCCGGATAGCCCACTGGAGGTCCGGGCCGGTGGGTCGCTCTGCGGCGACCCGCCGGCCCGTCTGCTTCACCCGTCCGGCGGAGCCCTGCCAATCCCTCGATCCGCACGTTGCCGACCCCCGACGTCGTGACCGGTCAGCCCGGACGGGTCGGCCCGACGATCCGGGCGCGGGTCAGTTGGCGAACAGCGCCTCTGCGTCCTGGCCCGTACGCCTCGATCCCGGGCTTGCAATTGAGCCCGAGCTCCTTCTCGACGCCGACCTCGATCCAGAACCTCTGGCAGCCGTAAGTGTTCTGCTAGCGCTGGTGGTAGCCGCGCAGCTCCCCTCGTACCGGTGGAAGACATCCTTGAGTGCCCGGCCGGGGACGTGCACGTCCAGATGGCCCCCACCGGCGAGGAACGGGTCCGGGTTCATGCCGTGGATCTGCACCGGCACGCCAGCCGACCAGGGGGTCTGGCACACCACCACGGGAGGCGATGCCCAGCGGTCGACCTATTTCGGGTGGTTACGAGGTATTTGAGGCTAAAACTACATTTGCCCTACATCGGGTAGTCCCGCCGATATTGTGACTCCGGCGCGTCCTGGGAAGGGCTCGAGATGTGCCGACCCGTTCCGGTGGAGGGGACATGAGGGAAAACACGGAACGTAAGCCGCTGGTGAGTCCCCGGCACATCAAGGCCGCATCGGGTTTGAGCTCCGTGCTGATCGTGGCCGGCATGACCACAGGCGTCACCCCCGCTCAGGCGGCCGAGGTGGTCCACAAGGCCCGCGCCGAGCGCAGCTACCAGGGCACGCCCAGGCCGCTCGGACAGGCGCAGGCGCGGCAGCCCGGCGCAACCCTCGTGCGGGACGGCGGTCCCGACGGATGGTCCGGTCCGCAGGGTTGGCAGTGGCAGGACCAGGAGCCGGGTCGACGCCACCATGACGGCGGCAAGGTGGGTCCACAAGGTCCACAGGGTCCGCAGGGCGAACGCGGGGGACGTGGTCCACGAGGCCCACGTGGCTTCCAGGGTGCTACCGGCGCGCAGGGTTTCCAAGGTGAGCAGGGTGAGCCGGGTCCGCAGGGTTCGCCGGGTCCCCAAGGGCCGCAGGGTTTCCAGGGCCCCCAGGGTCCGCAGGGTGTGACCGGTTCGCCGGGTCCGCAGGGCTCGCAAGGTTTCCAGGGTGCGCAGGGCGAGGCCGGTCCGCAGGGTTCGCAGGGTGAGGCTGGCCCGCAGGGCGCGCAGGGCCCGCAGGGTTTCCAGGGCGACGCCGGGCCGCAGGGTTCGCAGGGCGAGGCTGGCCCGCAGGGCCCGCAGGGCGCGCCGGGTGCGCAAGGTTCGCAGGGCGAGGCTGGCCCGCAGGGTCCGCAGGGTTTCCAGGGCCTGCAGGGCGAAGTCGGGCCGCAGGGTGCGCAGGGTTCGCAGGGCGAGGTCGGTGCGCAGGGTGCGCAGGGTTTCCAGGGCGAGGTCGGTCCGCAAGGTGCGCAGGGCCCGCAGGGTTTCCAGGGTGCGCAGGGCGAGACCGGGCCGCAGGGCCCGCAGGGCGCTCAGGGCGCTCAGGGTGTCCTGGCAGGCGTTCATGTCGAATCTTCTGATGTGCCTGGGACCGGCTTCCAAACCGTCAGCTGCCCCACCGGTGAAGTGGCGACGGGCGGCGGCTACACCACCAACGGGACCGTGAACGTGGACAGCCCGCTCGTAGTAGGAGGTACGCCGGTCGGATGGCAGGCCAACTTCCTCGGAACGGAACCCGGCCTCGTCTACGTCATCTGCGCGCCCGCCACATCGTGATCAGCGAAGCACCCACAATGATCGGCAGGAACGAGGAAGACAGTGAGAATGCGACAGGTGTTCGGCACACTTGCCTGCGGCTCTGTGCTGCTGGCCGGGGCGGGTGCGTGCAGTGACGACAAGACACCCGTGGCGAAGGAATCCGGCGGGACCGTCGCACCAGGGGCCGGGCAGGAGGACCCGGGGGTCCTGCTCCAGCAGGGTATCGAGCAGGGTCAGGCCGGCAAGTCCGACGAGGCGAAGGCAACCTTCGAGAAGGTGGTCGCGCTTCAGGGAGACAACAAGTTCGCCTGGTTCAACCTCGGCTACCTCGCCCAGTCGCGTAACGCGACCGGCGAAGCGATGGCGGACTACGACAAGGCACTGCAGATCGACGACTCCTACCGGCCGGCCCTTTACAACAAGGCAATGCTGTTGGAGGAGGCGAAGCCGGACGAGGCGGTCGCGCTGTATCGCAAGATCGTCGGTGCCGATGAGGGCGCTTCCACGGCGTACCTGCGATTGGGGTTGATGCTCGTCAAGCAGCACGACCGGACGGGCGCCCAGGAGGCGTTCGCGTCGGCGATCGGTGCGGATCCGAAGCTTGCGTCGGCCGTCCCCGAGGACTTCCGCCCGCAGAAGACAAAGAGGTGATCGCGTGGTGACGGCACCACACGTCACGGTTTTCACGGGTAGCAACCGAACCCGCTTCCTGGACGATTGCCTGCAGTCCCTGCTGGCGCAGACGTACGCGGACTGGGAGTGGGTGGTCATTCTCAACCAGGGCACCCGGTGGCGCCCCGAGGCGAACGATCCACGGATCCGCCTCCTGGTGCGGGACGGGCTGTCCGGTGTCGGTGCGGTGAAGCGACAGGCCTGCGCCGAGGCGTACGGGGACATCCTCGTCGAACTCGACGACGACGACCTGCTCAGCAGCGACTGCCTGGGGGAGGTCGTGGCCGCCTTCGACGCGAACCCCGGGGGGGGCTTCGTCTACAGCGACACGGCTCAGATCAGCGAGGACGGCGGCCGGGACGACTCGCGGTTCGCCGCCTCGCACGGGTGGCGCTACCGCGACGAGCGGGTCGACGGGCGTGCGGTGTTGGCCTGCCACTCGCTGGAGCCGACGCCGCACAACGTCAGCTACATCTGGTACGCCCCGAACCACGTCCGGGCGTTCCGACGGGATCTGTACGAGAAGGTGGGCGGCTACAACGAGGAACTCGACGTGGCAGATGACCTCGACCTGATGTGCCGGCTGTACCAGGCGGCCGAGTTTCACCAGATCCCCAAGTGCCTTTACCTGCAACGGATGCACGCCAGGAACACCCAGCGCGACCCTGAGGTCAACGCGCGCATCCAGCGGCGGTCCGTGGAGATCTACGACCGTAACATCCAGTTCAACACGTTGGCCTGGGCGAAACGGCGGGACCTGCTGGCCCTGGATATGGGAGCGGCACACAACAAGCCGGAGGGTTCCTCGGGCTGGATCGCCGTGCCGGGGACGGCGTGGACATCGTCTGCGACGTCACGAAGGGGATCGACCTGCCGGACAACAGCGTCGGGGTGATCCGGGCGGTCGACTTCCTGGAGCACATCCCGGACAAGATGGGGATGTTCAACGAGTTGTACCGGGTCCTCGCCCCGAACGGGTTGCTGCTGTCCCTGACGCCCAGTTCGGACGGACGGGGCGCGTACCAGGATCCGACGCACGTCGCGTTCTACAACGAGAACTCGTTCTGGTATTTCACCAACGACCAGTACGCACGTTTCGTGCCGGAGATCCGCTGCCGATTCCAGGTGTCTCGCCTGGGCACGTACTTCCCGAGCGATTTCCACCAGGCGCACAACATCCCGTACGTCGTCGCGAACCTGATCGCGGTGAAGGACGAGACCCGCAACGGAGGTCCGTTGACGATCTGAGCCGACGGCCGTGACACGGTCCTGCGCCCGCCGGCTAGGTGTACTGCCCAGGGAGAGGCTGAGTACGACCGCGAGCCCGTAGGCGAGGGGTGCCAGCATGCTCTGCTCCAATTGCGCGTCGCCTCACCCGTCCGGTGGAGCCGACCCGTTCCGCCATATCTCACGTTTTGCCTGCTCGTACGCTGCGCCGAAGGCAGTTGGCACTCTCACAGCCGACGGAGGGCAGGGCCGGAGATTTTGCAGGGTGCCAAGGACCGGCACGTCGACCACTGGCGGGTCGGCGTCGTCGGCGGGTCCACAGTGCCGGGGGAGTTCTTCCGGTTCCCGCTCGCGCTCGGCGACATCTACGTCGACCAGCGCGACCCGAGCCGCTGGTGGCAGGTGTTGCAGTTCGGCCTGCAGAACCTCTTCGACCCGGAACTGGACGAGTGGTTCACCATGGACACCTTCGACCACCGCCCCGGCCAGGTGACCCTCCCCGATCGCTGCCCACCCCCCACGCCCTGACCCCCCGGCCCAGACCCCGACCGACCGCGTCGAACCCGACCGACCGCGGTGCTCCCGACCGGCCGCGGTGCTCCCGACCGACCGCGGTGAACCCGACCGACCGCGTCGAACCCGGCCGACCGCGGTGAACCCGACCGACCGCGGTGCTCCCGACCGACCGCGTCGAACCCCGGCCGACCGCGGTGATCAAGAAGTTTGCGTCACCGATCGGCTCGACGGTGACGCAAACTTCTTGATCACCGCGCGGATGGGGTGGGGTGGGGTGGTGGGTGTTACTCGGGCGCGGGGGGGGCGTGGGCGGCAGGGGCCGTGGCGGCTGATTCGTTCACGGCATCAGCTCCAAAGTGAGCGCGAGAGGCACGTTGCCCCCTGGCCCTGCCCCGCAGGCAACGCGGTGACCGACTCGGGTTCCGTGAAACCGGGGCATCAACCTGCCCCGGACACCGCGACTTCCTGAAAACCGAGTCGATCAAGGCCGCGCTGCGCGGAATCAGTCGAAGGACGGCAGGGACGGGCCGAGGACGTCGTCGGCGTCGACGATCGTGTACGCGTACCCCTGCTCGGCGAGAAAGCGTTGCCGGTGCGCCGCGTACTCCGTGTCGATCGTGTCCCGGGACACCACTGTGTAGAAGTGCGCCTGCCGGCCGTCGGCCTTCGGCCGGAGCACCCGGCCCAGGCGCTGCGCCTCCTCCTGGCGTGACCCGAACGTCCCGGACACCTGGATCGCCACCGCCGCCTCGGGCAGGTCGATGGAGAAGTTCCCGACCTTCGAGATCACCAACGTGCGGATCTCCCCGGTGCGGAACGCGTCGAAGAGCCGCTCCCGCTCCTTGTTCGTGGTCGAGCCCTGGATGATCGGCGCGTCGAGGTACTCGCCGAGCTGGTGCAACTGGTCGATGTACGCGCCGATCACCAGCACCTGGTCCTCCGGGTGCCGGTCGACAAGCGCCTTCACCACCGGCAGCTTGGTGCGGGCGGTCGCCGCCATCCGGTAGCGCTCCTCGGCTTCCGCCGTCGCGTACGACATCCGCTCCGCGTCGGTCAGGGTCACCCGTACCTCGGTGCACTCGGCCGGGGCGATCCAGCCCTGCGACTCGATGTCCTTCCACGGCGCGTCGTACCGCTTCGGGCCGATGAGGCTGAACACGTCACCCTCGCGGCCGTCCTCACGTACCAGGGTCGCCGTCAGGCCCAGCCGGCGGCGGGCCTGGAGGTCCGCGGTGAACCGGAAGATCGGCGCGGGCAGCAGGTGCACCTCGTCGTAGACGACCAGGCCCCAGTCGCGGGCCCCGAACAGGTCAAGGTGGGTGAACGCGCCGCCGCGCCGCGAGGTGAGCACCTGGTACGTGGCGATGGTGACCGGGCGGATCTCCTTGCGCTCGCCCGAGTACTCGCCGATCTCCTCCTCGGTCAACGAGGTGCGGGCGATCAGCTCCCGCTTCCACTGCCGTCCCGCCACCGTGTTGGTGACCAGGATCAGCGTCGTCGCCTTCGCCTCGGCCATCGCCGCCGCGCCGACCAGGGTCTTGCCGGCGCCGCACGGCAGCACCACCACCCCCGACCCGCCGGCCCAGAACGCCTCGACGGCTTCCCGCTGGTACGACCGCAGCGTGAACGGCTTGCGCCCGTCCTTGCCGGCTTCGGCCAGCTCGATCGGGTGCGCCTCACCGTCGACGTAACCGGCCAGGTCCTCCGCCGGCCAACCCAACTTCAGCAGCGCCTGCTTGAGTCGGCCCCGCTCGGACGGATGCACCCGGATGGTGTCGTCGTCGATCTTGTCGCCGAGCATCCCGGCGAGCTTCTTGCTCTTGGCCACCTCGATCAGCACCAGCCGGTCCAGTGCGCGCAGCACCAGCCCGTACGCCGGGTCGTTGGCGAGCTGCAACCGGCCGTACCGGTCCATCGTCTCGGCCACGTCCACCAGCAGGGCGTGCGGCACCGGGTAGCGGGAGTACTTGATCAGCGAGTCGACGACACCCTCGGCGTCGTGTCCCGCGGCGCGGGCGTTCCACAGACCCAGCGGGGTCAGGCGGTACGTGTGCACGTGCTCCGGCGAGCGTTCCAGCTCCGCGAACGGCGCGATCGCCATCCGGCAGGCCTGCGCGTCGGGGTGGTCGATCTCCAGCAGCAGGGTCTTGTCCGACTGCACGATCAGTGGTCCACCGCTCACGCCAGCGTCCTCTCCTCGGTTGGCCGTCCGGCCGGAACGGGTCGCATACCCGCCGCTGGCCGACCATCCAGTGTTGCACGATGCGGGACGGCGGAAGAAAGATGCGCACCCGCCGCAACCGTGACGGCACTCACGAACGTCTAAGAAGGGGACGATTGTCAGGGGAGGGCTCCATGAAGCACTTTCGGACCACTTCCCGGCTGCTCGCCCTCGTGGTGGTCGTGCTGGTCGGCGCGGGTGCGTGCGCGTTCGAGCCGCAGTCCGGTGGGAGTGGTGGCGGGGGAGCCGCCCCAGCCGGTGCGGCAGAACGGGCAACGGGGGCGAGCGACACGCCCCGGCCGGACCAGCACGGCCCGTCCACGTCGGCCGTAGCCACCCCGAAACCCTCCCGGAAACCCACGCCGAAGCCGACCCGCACGAGCACGGCCAAGCCGACCCCCAGCGGTACGCCGACCGTCGCCGGCTGCCCCCAGGGCCAGCACCAGCGCGCGGTGGAGACCTACCTGGCCCGGTTGGGTGGGTTCGGGGCGGTGACCGTTGACGGCCGGCAGTCCGCCGCCGACTGCGCGGCGATCAAGAAGTTCCAGAAGAGGTACGGCATTCGCCCCGTCGAGGGTCGCGCCGGGCCGACCACCCTCGACGTGGCCCAGCGCCTCGCCACCACCGACCCGGCCCGCTGCAAGGGCGGCACAGGCACCACGTTCTGCGTGGACCTGACCCGACAGACCGTCTGGGCGCTCCGCGCCGGCAAAGTGATCATGGCGCCGACGGTGACCCGCACCGGCATGTCCGGCTACCGCACCCCGGCCGGCACCTACACCGTCAACTACCGCAACCCCAAGGAGTGGTCCGACCCGTACGAGGTGTGGCTGCCGTACTGGCAGCACTTCACCCAGGGGATGGGCTTCCACGAGACCACCACCTACCTGCACGAGAAGTCGATCGGCTCGCACGGCTGCGTCAATCTGCTGCACGCCGACGCCGTCCGGATGTGGGAACTCGGCAAGGTCGGCACCCGGGTGGTGCTGATCGGCCGCCGCCCCGGCACCTGAGCGACACGCAGCGAATTGCGGCGGTGACCCCCTGTCCGACCGGACTCTCGAGTGTCACTCTTGGAGTCCAGGGCCGGACCGGGCGGGGAGGCTGGGCATGACGGTCGACCATGACGTGATTGCGGAGCATGAGCAAGCACCACCGGACGAGGTGTCCCGAGCGACCGTGATCGCGTATGCCGTCGCGGCGACGCTCCTGCTCGGGTGGTTCCTCTTCGGCTGGCTGGTGCTCCAGCAGGGCTTCATCGACTCGGTCGGGGAGGCCGCCGGCGCCGGCTTCGCGCTGCTGCTGGTCATCTCGGTGATCGGCACCGTGCGCCGGAGCCGCCGCTGACCGACAGCCCCCCGCGCGACGGCGCCGTCGGTCAGTCCGCCACCACCGCCGCGGTGATCCGGTGCAACGCGAACGTGTGCAGCATCTCGGTCCGCTCATCCTCGGCCCGCAGGTAGCCGGCACCGATCGAAACCGGTTTGAGCAGGCGCGACGCGGTCGCCCCGTGCGCGTCGACGTAACCGACCCAGACCAGCGCCTTGTCCCGGACCGCCTGCTGGAGCACCGCCAGGGCCTCACTGTGGGTGTGCGCCGGCACGGGACCGCCGCCCAACCCCGGAGCACCGCCGCGCACCACCGCCGGTGCGCGTCGGGCCGCCCGCGCCGCCGCGTCGCCCCGCCGGATGTGCTCCACCACGCCGAGCAGCCGGGGCATGGGCAGCTTCGGGGCGGCCAGCGGATCGGTCGTACGACTGGTCACCGACACCCGGGGCGGGGCCCGCCGGATGCGCGGCCGGGCCAGCACGGTGCTGCCGGTGCCGTCCTCCTGCACCGGCGCGTACCCGGCGTCGCGAAGCGCGCCCAGCAACCGGCCAACCTGGTACTGCGTGCACAGCACCGTCGGCGCCAGCCGGCGCAACGCCAACGACTCCAGTCGCCGGTCGGCCAGCACCTCGCTGATCAGCGTCTCGTCGTCGCTGCGCAGGTACGCCCCGGCCAGGCCGACCCGCAGCCCGCCGTGCTTACGGGCCACGTCGTCGATCAGGTAGGTGAGCCCCTGCGGCACCGGGGTACGTGACCGGCGCCGGAACACGTCGTGCAGGTCGTCGGCGGTGTAGCCGGAATCCAGTGCCCGTCGCACGCTCGCCGTGGTGACCCGGTGCACGCTGGCCCCACCGGCCGACTCCAGCTCGGTCATCGCCTCCAGTTCGGCGGCGAGCGCCGGCTCGGGTGGGCCGGGCACCACCACGGTCAGGTCGGCCTGCACCAGGAAGTGGTCGACCGGTGCGGGCAGCAACGCGTCCAGCGCCCGGGCGGCACTGGACGGGTCACCGCTCTCGATGTCCGCGTGCACGCCCAGCGGGTCGTCGGTCCGCTCGTCGGTCGACGTCAGGTCACCCAGCAGCAGCCGACCGTACGTGGTGAGCGCCCCCAACCCCGTCACGCCCAGCTGCGCGGCCTCGGCCAGCACCTCCCGGTGGGCGGCGTCCCGGCCCCGGCTGCGGCGCGGGGCCCGCCAGTCCAGCAGGTCCTGCACCTCCTGCGGGGTGGGTGCGGTGGCCGGTTCCAGATCGGCGAGTACGCCCAGCACCGCCCGTCGGGTGGCCGGCACGCCGGCCCGTTCGGCCTCGGCGGAGAGCGCGGCGATCGGGCGGTCCCGGTCGTCCCGGCGGCCGACCAGCCCCACCTGCCGGGTCATGGTCAGCCACGCTCGGGCGAGCTGCTCCCACCGTTGGGCCAGTGAGGCGGCTCGCCACACCTCGTACCCGCCGGTGGGCAGCACCTGCTGGTCCGCCCCGTACCGGCCGGTGGCCGACCCGGGTATCTCCAGCTCACCGGCGAGCCCCGCCGCGTACGCGACCTCCAGCAGCAGCGCGGTGGTCGGTTCGTCCAGCCCGGCGGTGCGCGCCAACCGGCGCAGATCCCGCACACCGATGCCACCCGAACGCAGCACCGGCGCGGGCTCGTCGGCGAGTTGCTCCAGCAGCCCTTCGGTGTTCCGGACCACCTCCATGGTCTGCCCGGCCCCGGCCGAGTCGACAGCCTTCGGCTCCCGCGGTGCGACTGCCACCGGCGGTGGGCTGGTGCGCAGGGGCCCGAGCGGGCCGGTGTCGCGGCGCAGCAGCAGGCCGACCTCGCGGGGCAGCTCCACAGTTCCGCTGGCCGTGGACGAGCCGGTCGTCACGGGGACCAGCAGCCGGTTGTCGACGAGCCACCGCACCGGGGAGCCGGTCGGGGCACCCCCGTTGGTGGGGTCGGAGAGGACCGGGTCCTCCGTACCGAGCGGTGGCGCCTGCAACGCTCCCGGCGGAACGCTGCCGACCGGTGGGCCGGCCGCCAACCGGTCCAGGATCGCCCGGGCCGAGGGTGGGGCGGCGAGCACCGTCCGTCGGAGTTTCGCCGGGTCCGCGCAGAGCGCTGCCGTGCGCGGGTCCAGCTCCGCGGCCGGCCGGCCGAGCCCGGCGGGGTACGGGGACACCTCGTCGACGGCGGGCACCACCTGGAGCGCGTGCTCCGGGCCGTACAGCAGGAAGAGCGCACGCAGTCGGCCCACGGCGGCCCGGACGGCCGTCGGAGCCGGCGGCTGCGGCCCGCCGGTCGCCATCGCGAGCACGGTGTCGGTGGCCGTGGTGGCGTCGTCCGGGTTCCGGGTGAGGCGGGCGGCGTCGAGGATCTGGAGGGTGAACTGGTCCAGCCCGTCCAGCGCGCGGGCCACGGAGACCCGGGACTGGGCCCGGATGGCCAGGGCGGAGACATCGGCCGGCACGGGCACGACGAGGTCGGGCCGCAGCTGGAGGAGCGCGGCCAGTGACTCGTCGGGCAGCGACCGCAGGTGGTCGGCGAGTGAGGTGGTCATCGTCTTTCCACGCTAGCCCGGCATCGGGCTTCCGCGCCCCTCGGACGTCCGGCCGACCGGGAGTAGCCGGTACGTTTCTCGACATGCCCGCACTGACCGTCGGATTCGACCTCGACATGACCCTGGTGGACTCCCGCCCCGGCATCGCCGCGGCGTACCGGGCGCTGACCGCGAGGACCGGTGTGCCGGTCGACGCCGAGCTGGCGGTGTCCCGGCTGGGGCCGCCGCTGCGTACCGAGATCGCGCACTGGTTCCCGCCGGAGCAGGTCGAGTCGGCCGTACGGGTGTACCGCGAGCTGTACCCGGCGTACGCGATCACGCCGACGCTCCTGCTGCCCGGTGCCCGGGAGGCCATCGACGCGATCCGGGACCGGGGTGGCCGGGTGCTGGTGGTCACCTCCAAGATCGGCCGGTTGGCCCGGTTGCACCTGGACCATCTCGGCCTCACTGTCGACGAGTTGGCCGGCGACCTGTTCGCCGAGCAGAAGGCGACCGCCCTGCGGGAGCACGGCGCCACCCACTACGTCGGTGACCACGTGGCGGACATGGCGGCGGCGACAGCTGCCGGGGTGCCCGGCATCGGTGTCGCGACCGGCCCGTGCTCCCGGGCTGAGCTGCGCGCGGCGGGGGCGGAAGTGGTGCTGGACGAGCTCACCGAATTCCCAGCGGCGCTCGACGGGATGATCCAGCTAGCCTTGGAGCAGTAGCGGCTCAAGTGAAGCAGGGGTTTTCAGGTGCCTACGGGTCGAGTGAAGTGGTACGACACGGCCAAGGGATACGGCTTCGTCACCAGTGACGAGGGCGGCGACGTGTTCCTGCCCAAGGGGGCGCTGCCGGCGGGTGTCACCGACCTCAAGGGTGGCCAACGGGTCGACTTCAGCGTGGTGGACAGCCGCCGGGGCGCGCAGGCCATGGGAGTCAAGCTGCTGGACGCGCCGCCGTCGATGGCGGAGCTGCGCCGTCGACCGGCCGAGGAACTGCACGGCCTGGTCGAAGACATGATCAAGGTGCTGGAGGCGAAGGTTCAGCCGGACCTGCGCCGGGGGCGGTACCCGGACAGGAAAGCCGCGCAGAAGATCGCTCAGCTGGTCCACGCGGTGGCCCGCGAGCTGGAGGTCTGAGGCACCAGGCCGGCGGTGGCGGCCCGGTCGAGCAGTGCCGCCACCGCGGCGAAACCGGCTTCGCCCAGGTCCGCGGTGAACTCGTTGACGTAGAGGCCGATGTGCCGGTCCACCACGTCGAGCTCCATCTCCTGGGCGTGCGCCAGCACGTACTCCCGGCTGGCCGCCGGGTCCGCCCAGGCCTGCCGGACCGACTCGCGGATCCAACCGGCCGCGGCCTCCGGGTCGACCGCGCCACGCTTGGCCAGGATCGCGCCGAGCGGGATGGGCAGGCCGGTGTCGGTTTCCCACCATTCGCCGAGGTCGACCAGGGCGCTCAGGCCGTGCCGGTGGTAGGTGAACCGGGCCTCGTGGATGACCAGCCCAGCGTCGTAGCGACCCGCCGCCACGCCCGGCATGATCTCGTGGAACGGAACCACCTCGATCCGGGCCGGCGGTCGCCCGGCCGACCAGAGCCGGAACAGCAGGTACGCGGTGGTCCGGTCGCCCGGCACCGCCACCGTCGCGCCGGTCAGGTCGGTGCGGTCCGGCCCGCCGTCACGATCTCCCCGGGTGAGCACCAGCGGGCCGCACCCGCGACCGAGTGCGCCGCCGCAGGGCAGCAGGTGGTAGTCGTCGAGCAGCCAGGGCAGCGCCGCGAAGCTCACCTTCACCAGGTCGAACGCGCCCCGCTCGGCCGCCGTGTTGGTGATGTCGACGTCGGCGTACGTCACCTCGACCGGCGGCGCGTCGGGCACCAGCCCGTGCACCAGCGCGTGGAAGACGAACGTGTCGTTGGGGCAGGGCGAGATCGCCAGGGAGAGCGCCACACCCCCACGCTAGCCCCGCCCCCGCCTCGTCGCCCGCGCCCACCCCGCCCAGTGTGATCCGCGACGGAGATCGGCGGCGGAGATCGCCGACGGGAGGTCCGCGACGAACGGCCGGCGGCACCGGGAGTGTGGCCGGCCGCCGGCAGCAGCGTGGGCGGTGATCCGCCCGGGGCGCGGGGTCCGTCACCTCCCACGGACTCCCTTTGGAGCTGATGTCGCAAACGAATCGCGCTGGACCCGGGGCCGCAGGGTCCGCAGTCCTGGTGCGGCCGACGTGTTCCGGAGTGGCCCGAAGTCGTGGCGCGACCACAGCGGTGTGCGGGGTCGTGGTGTGGGCCGCAGCGGTCCGCCGTCGTCGTGATGTAGGCCGTGGTGGCGCAGGCCGTGGTGATGGAGGTCGTGGTGGCGCGGGTCGTGGTGGTGCGGGTCGTGATGATGTCGCAGACGATTCAGCGCCAAAGGAGGTCTGCGGAGTAGGTCGTCCACCGACCGGAGGGGTTGTCCACAGCTTTATCCACAGTCCCGATGAAGGTGTTGATAGTGGGCTGACCAGCGGGGAGCATCGGTCCGTGACCGAGGCGAGCGACCACACCGACGGGGGCAGCGGCGCCGACGAGGGCGACCACGCCGACGGGGGCGACGGCACCGACGGGGGCAATGGCGCCAGCGAGGGCAATGGCGTCGAGCTTGGCCTGGCGCTGCGCGCTCTGCGTCGGCGGGCCGATCTGAGTCAGCGGCAGTTGGCCGAGAGGTCCGGGGTGCCGCAGCCGACGCTGGCCCGGATCGAGTCGGGGCGGTCGGCCGATCCCCGATTCCGGACAGTGGAGCGTCTCGTCCGGGCAGCGGGTGGGCAGTTGGTCATCGGCACCTCGACCGCGATCTCCGGCATCACCGAACCCACGCCGGTGCCGCACGACGACATGCGGGACGAGGCAGGCCGCCGTTACCCGGCTCACCTGGACGTGTGGCCGGTCCACGAGCCTCGGGACTGGCCCGGCGCCTGGTGGGCGGAGTGGTACAGGTTGCCGCCCCAGCGGTATCCACTTCCGCTGCCACCGGCCGCCTACGAGCTGAACCGGCGTTACCGCGACAACCGACGGTGGGGTGCCGAGGTCCGACGGACTGCGCGGGTGCGTCGGGTGATCGGTGGCGACCTGCCGGCCACCTCCTGGCGGTACGTCGCCGAGCTTCCCGACGGGGCGCTGGTTGGTGAACTGCGGGCCCACGAGCGCAGCCCGTTCCTGGAGTTCGGGGAGTGGCATCCGGGCATGCCAGAGCGGGAGATGGTGCTCGACGGCGTGCTGGTTGATCCCCGTTATCGGCGGTTGGGGCTCGGACGTCGGCTGGTCACCGCGCTGGTGGCTGACATGCGCGAGGCGGGCATCGACGACGCGGCCGCCATCGCCGAGGGGTTCGGCACCGAGCTGCTGCTGGCGTGCGGCTTCGAGATCGAGGCACGCCGTCCGGCGGCACTGCGCCTCAGCCAACCCGGCAAGCGCTGGTTTTCCTGAACGCGGGCCTGGTCACCGCAGTGCCGGGGCCGCTGCGGTCAGCGCGGCGAGGGCTTCGCGCAGCCGCCAGGCGTCCCGGTCGCGCGGGCCGATCGGGTTGGAGATGGTGCGCAGTTCGGCGAAGGGCAGCCCGGCCTGCGCGGCGGCGACCGCCACGCCGTACCCCTCCATGGCCTCGGCTACCGCTTCCGGATGCCGCCGGCGCAGCTCGTCGGTGCCGGCGCTGGTGCCGGTGACGGTGCTGACCGTCAGCACCGGCCCGGTCGTTGCCGTCGGAAGAGCGGCCCGCAGCGTGGCCAGCAGACCCGGGTCCGCCGACACCCTGCTGCCGGCGCCGAGCAGCGCGGGCGGCATGCCCAGCTCGTCGACGGGGATGAAGCCGTCGGGCGACTCGGCACCCAGGTCGGCGGCGATGCTGGCGGTGCCGAGCACCGTGTCGCCGACCTCGGCCCGCCCGGTGAAGCCGCCGGCCACACCGGCGCTGACCACCGCGCGGTACGGCCGGCCGGCGGCCTCGGCGAGTGCCAACAGCCGGGCGGTGGCGGCACCGGCGATGGCCGGGCCCACACCGATCGGCGCGACGGTCACGGTGCTGTCGGTCAGCCCGGCGCGGACCGCGTCCGCCTCGGCGGGAACCGCCGTCACCACCAGCAGACCGGTCACGAGAGTGAGCCGGGGGACTCCCGGCGGGTCTCGTCGTCGGCCCCGCCACCCGGGCCGCCGACCGCCGACGACGGGCGGTAGATGTGGTAGCCCGGCGGGGCGAGGCTCGGGTCGTCGTACTGCGGGGAGCTGGTCTGGGCCGGTGCCGGTGAGGTCGGTGCCGAATCCCCGGGCTCGTCCGCCGGCTCGTCCTCGGTCAGCTCGTCGTCGCCGAGCGGCCGGCCGGCCAGCTTCTCGCCGCGCAGCCGGGCGGCGGCCAGCACCCCCCGGATCGCGGCCAGTACGCCGACCCCGGCGGCGACGGCGATGCCCATCCGACCGTCGAACGGCACCAGCCCGAGCCCGCCGCCGGCGACGAAGGCGAGCATCAGCACCGTCTCGGAGTGGGCGAAGGAACTGGCCCGCAACCGTTCCGGGATGCGCTCCTGGATCGAGGCGTCCACGGCCAGCTTCGCCACCCCGCTGACCAGAGCGGCGACCAGGCAGAGCAGGGCGACCATCACCAGCGAGAACTGGATCACGGCGAGCACCGCGACGCCGGCCACGATGATCATGCTGCTCGACTGGATGGCGGTCGGGCGGTGAATGCGCAGCCGGGTGCCGATGGCGGTGGCCAGGAAGGTGCCGACCGCGAGCGCGCCGCCGACGACGCCCAGCGCCCACTCGGCACCCAGGTCCCGGCCGAACACCACTGTGGTCAGGTCGCCCTTCTTGATCGCGAAGGCGAGGAAGAGCAGCAGGAAGCCGTAGAGCGCGCGGAGCATCGCGGCGCCGATCAGGGTGGCGATCACCAGCCGACCGGACGGTCGGCCCCGGCCCAGTGGCCGGTCACCACGGCGGCGGCCCAGCGCGCGCAGGGGCCGGGGGACCCGCTCGGGTGGCTCCGAGTCGGCCTTCGGTGGCAGCCGCAGCGAGATCACCATGCCGACCAGGAAGATCACCGACGCGACCCGTAGCGGCCACTGCGGGCCGAACCAGAACGCTGCCAACCCGATCGGCGCTACCAGCGCGCCCGCGACAGTGCCGTAGACGCTGGCCCGGGCGCCCACCTGGGACAGGCCGAGACCCTCCGGCAACAACCGGGGCACCGCCGCGGAGCGGGCCACACCGTACGCCCGGGAGAGCGCGAGCACCCCGAACGCGGCCGGATAGAGCCCGAACCCGTGGATGTAGTCGGAGATCAACCAGGCGAGGAAGGCGCGGCCGAGCATCGTCGCGGCCAGGGCGTACCGCCGGCCGTGTCGGAAATGATCCAGCAGCGGGCCCACCACCGGGGCGAGCATCGCGAACGGAACCATGGTCACCAGCAGGTAGAGCGCGACCTTGCTGCGGGCCTCGCCGAGCGGCACGTTGAAGAAGATCGTGCCGGCCAGGCCGATGGCGATCAGGGTGTCACCGGCGCAGGAGAGCGCGTGCAGGTCGAACAGGCGAACCATGCCGACCTCGCCGCCGGCACCCCGGGCGCGGGCCCGACCGGCCCGGCGGGTCACCCAGCGGCCGCTGCCCACCGAACCGCGCAGCAGCAGACGGACGGCGCGAATGCCGGTGCCGACGGTCCGCCCGAGGACGGAACGCCCGGAGCGGGAGTACGACGGCATGTGCACCATCCTCGCCCATCTGATCCGGGTACGCCGCACCACCGCTGGGAAAGGTTCCCCGGGAGTCCCTGTCACCCCTGCGAGGCGCATGGGGAACAATGGTGAGGTGACCAGGCCCGCCTCCACCCGTGCCGCCCGCCTCGACCAGGTCTGCGCCGCCGCCGTCGAGGTGGCTCGCGCTGGCATCACCGAGGTGGACGCCGACGACGTCGGCGATCACCTGCAGGTTGTGGCCGAGGGCGACCGGCTGGTCACCCACTACTTCGAATGCCGCCTCGCCGGTTACCGCGGTTGGCGCTGGGCGGTCACCGTCACCCGGGTGCCGCGCAGCAAGACGGTGACCATCTGCGAGACGGTCCTGCTGCCCGGCCCGGACGCGCTGCTCGCGCCCGGCTGGCTGCCCTGGCAGGAGCGGCTCAAGCCGGGCGACCTGGGCCCGGGTGATCTGCTTCCGACCTCACCCGACGACGACCGACTGGTCCCCGGTTACCTGCTCTCCGACGACCCGGCGGTCGAGGAGACGGCGTGGGAGTTGGGCCTCGGACGCGCCCGCGTGCTCTCCCGGGAGGGCCGCATCGACACGGCGCAGCGCTGGTACGACGGTGACCACGGCCCCGCCGCGGCCATCTCGACCGCCGCCCCGTCCGCCGCCCGCTGCGGCACCTGCGGTTTCTACCTGCCGTTGGCCGGTGCGATGCGCCAGGCCTTCGGGGCGTGCGGCAACTTCTACGCACCCGACGACGGCCGGGTGGTGAGCGCCGATCACGGTTGCGGCGCCCACTCCGAGACGTTGATCGAGGCGGCCGAGACCGCTGTCGACGAGCTGCCCACGGTGTACGACGACAGCGCGGTGGAGGCCATGTCGGTCAGCCGGGCCCCGGGCTCGGTCGAGGCGGCCGAGCCGGCGGAGCCGTACGGGCACTCCTGATCGACCGCGCCGGAGTGCTCCGGCGCGGTGCCCCGCTCACCTCGCCCGGCGGCGGCGTCGGTTGGCGTCGTGGCGCATCATCACGGCGAGGCCCGGGAAACCCCAGAGGAAGCCGGCGAGGCAGGTCCAGAGCCAGTTCTGGTGACCGTTGTCGGTGAGCCAGCCCCGGAAGAAGATCAGCAGGACCAGCCCGGCCACCGCCCACGCGATCAACCCGGCGAGCGCGAACGGCACCATCGGCGGGTCCAGTGGTGCGGGTCGCGGTGGCTGCTCGTTCGGCACCCGGCAAGCGTACGGGATGTACTTCCGCTGCCCACCGACGATCTGGGACGATGCGCGCGACAATCGGAAGATCACCTGCGAGGACCTGATGGCCGTAGCGCCGCCCGAGAACGGCACACCTCCCAACCCTGCTCATCCGCGTAACGGTTTCGACCGGTTTTTCGAGATCTCCGCCCGTGGCTCGACGCTGAGCCGTGAGGTACGCGGTGGCCTGGCGACCTTCTTCACGATGGCGTACATCGTGGTGCTCAACCCGCTGATCCTGGGCGGCGCCGTCGACGGTGACGGCAAGAGCCTCCCGATCCCCGCACTGGCAGCCGCGACCGCGCTGGTCGCCGGCCTGATGACCATCCTGATGGGTGTGGTCGGCCGGTTCCCGCTGGCGCTCGCCGCCGGTCTGGGCGTCAACGCCCTGGTGGCGTACGAGATCGCCCCCGAGATGACCTGGGCCGACGCGATGGGCCTGGTGGTGATCGAGGGTGTGATCATCGCGGTGCTGGTGCTGACCGGTCTGCGGACCGCTGTCTTCCGCTCGGTCCCGACCCAGATGAAGACCGCGATCGGGGTCGGCATCGGCCTGTTCCTGACCATCATCGGTCTGGTGGACGCCGGCTTCGTCCGGCGCATCCCGGACGCCGCCAACACCACCGTCCCGGTCGGCCTGGGCATCGGCGGCAAGCTGGTGAGCTGGCCGATGCTGGTCTTCGTGGTCGGTCTGCTGATCACGCTGGTGCTGGTGGTCCGGCGGGTGAAGGGCGCGATCCTGATCGGCATCCTCGCCTCGACGGTGCTCGCGGTGATCGTGGAGGCGATCGGCAACATCGGCCCGTCGTTCGTCAACGGTCAGCCCAATCCGAAGGGCTGGTCGTTGAACGTGCCGGAGCTGCCGAAGACGGTGGTCGACCTGCCGGACCTGTCGCTGCTCGGCAAGTTCAACGTGCTGGACTCGTGGGGCAAGGCCGGTTGGCTGGTCGTGCTGATGTTCATCTTCACGCTGTTGATCACGGACTTCTTCGACACCATGGGCACCATGGTCGCGGTTGGCCAGGAGGGTGGTCTGCTCGACGAGCAGGGCACTCCGCCGAAGGCCAAGGAGATCCTGCTTGTCGACTCGATCGCCGCGGCGGCCGGCGGTGCGGCCAGCACCTCCAGCAACACGTCGTACATCGAGAGTGCCGCCGGTGTCGCGGAGGGTGCGCGGACCGGCGTGGCCAACCTGGTCACCGGCGCGCTCTTCCTGCTCGCGATGTTCCTGGCGCCGCTGGTCGTGATCGTGCCGTTCGAGGCGGCGTCGACGGCCCTGGTGGTGGTCGGTTTCCTGATGATGACCGCGGTGCGGACGATCGACTGGTCCGACTACGAGATCGCCATTCCGGCGTTCCTCACCATCGTGCTGATGCCGTTCACCTACTCGATCTCCAACGGGATCGGCGCTGGTCTGATCACCTTCGTCGTGGTCAAGTTGGCGCGGGGTAAGGCCCGGGAGATCCACCCGTTGCTGTACGGGGTGGCCGCGCTCTTCGTGCTGTACTTCCTGCGGGGGCCGATCGAGTCCCTGGTGCTCTGAGCCGAGCTGCGTCCGGGCGGGGAGTCGATCAGGGTTCCCCGCCCGTACCATCTGAATCCCCTCGTGAGCCTGGTCATAACGGATGTCGTTAGCCATGCTCATTAGTTAAGCTAACTACTGTGACGGAGCGGACGGTGACGGCGAAACGCGTGCCACCGGCGCAGCTGGCTCCCCAGCTGCGTGATGCGATCACCCGACTCAACCGGCGGGTCCGACAGGCCCGGCCGGTCGGCGACCTCACGGTCACCCAGGTCTCCGCGCTCACCAGCCTGCGGCTGGCGGGCGCGATGACACCCCGGGAGCTGGCCGACGTGGAGCGGGTGCAGCCGCCGACGATGACCAAGATCGTCGGGAAGTTGGAGGACCGCGGCCTCGTGCAGCGGACACCCCATCCGACCGACGGACGGCAGGTCATTCTCGCGGCGACCGAAGGAGCGCAGGCCGTGCTCGACCAGTTCGAGCGGGCCCGCGACGAGTGGTTGGCCCACCGGCTGGCCGCACTCGACGAGGACGAACGGGAGACCCTGCAGAGGGCCGCCGAGATTCTTCAGCAGCTCGCTCGCGCCTGAGCCGCACCCGCGCCACCGGGTCCGTGCCGTCACCTGTCGATGACGCGTACGTCCGAGGAGGCGCACCAAGAGTGCAGGCGAAGCTGAGCACGATGTTCCAGTCCCTACAGGTCCGCAACTACCGCCTCTTCGCATCCGGGCAGCTGATCAAGCTGATCGGCGTCTGGATGATGTTCATCGCCCAGGACTGGCTCGTCCTCGATCTGTCCGACAACTCGGCGACCGCGCTCGGCGTGGTCACCGCGTGTCAGTTCACCCCGGTGCTGCTGCTCACGCTCTTCTCCGGCCGGCTCGCCGACCGGTACGACAAGCGGGTCTTGCTCTTCGCCGCGAACGCCTTCTGGACCGTGCTGGCCCTCGGCATGTCAGTGCTGGTCCTCACCGACCTGGTGCAGCTCTGGCACGTCTTCGCGTTCGCCGCGCTGCTCGGCACCGCCAACGCCGTGGAGACCCCGGTCCGCCAGGCGTTCGTCTCCGAACTGGTCGGCACGCCCCTGCTGCCCAACGCGCTGTCACTCAACGCCGCCGTGTTCAACTCGGCCCGGATCGTCGGCCCGGCCGTCGCCGGCCTGGCCATCGCCGCGTTCGACGTGGGCCCGGTTTTCCTCTTCACCGCCCTCAGCTCGGTCGCGCCGCTGGTCAACGTGGTCCGGATGCGGACCGCCGAACTGCACCGCGACGCCCTGCTGCCGCGCGACGAGCGGGCGTCCGCGAAGGTGATCGACGGGCTGCGGTACGTCTGGCGCCGGCCCGACCTGCTGCTGCCGATGGCGGTCATGTCGGTGATCGGCATGTCGCTGTTCAACTTCCAGCTCACCCTGGCCGCGCTGGCCAAGACGGTATTCCACACCGGGGCCGCGTCCTTCGGCCTGTTCAGCACCGCCCTGGCCGTCGGCGCGCTCGGTGGCGCGCTCAGCGGCACCGGCCGGCGCAGCCGCCCGTCGGTCTGGCTGGTGCTGGGTGCGGCGGTCGCCTGCGCCAGCTTCGGCACCCTGGTCGGCTTCGCCGGGACGTACTGGCTGGTCGTGGCACTGCTGGTGCCGACCGGCTTCTTCATGGTCTTCTTCGCCCAGGCCGCCAACCAGCGGGTCCAGTTGGGTGTGGACGCGGCCTTCCGGGGTCGGGTGATGGCCCTGTGGGTGCTGGTGTTCCTGGGGACCAACCCGGTCGGCGCGCCGCTGATCGGCTGGGTCGCTGAGCACTTCGGTGCCGGTGCCAGCATCTGGATGGGCGGGCTCATCTCGCTGGCCGCCGCGCTGATCGCCCTCACCTGGCAGCTGCGCCACTCCGGTGCCCGGCTGCGCTTCCGGGTGCTGCCGATGCCCCGCTTCTACGTCACCTCCACCGACTGCTGAGGTTTACCGCGCGCCCGAGCTGGGCGGGCCGCGTCCGGTTGCGCGGATCGCGCGGATGCGGCCAAATCGCTGGCGGGGTGGCACGTCGGGGCTTAGCGTCGATACGTGGGTGTCGGACGCGCGCTGATGCTGGCCCTGGCGTTCCTCGCCGTGGCCACCTTGCCGGCGGCATTCGCCCTGCTCTTCTGTTACGACGAGATCGTCGACCGGGTGGTCTGCGGCTGGTCCGAGTGGCGTGAGCGCCGACGGGAGAAACGCACCATCGCCCGCCTCGACCGGGCCGTCGAGGCCGACGCGCTGACCCGGGACATCGACCTCAGTGCGTTCGACAGCGATGACCGCCGGCCGCTGGAGCAGCTCGCCGCCGACCTGCGCCGGCTCGGCGGTCAGCGGATCGGTGGCGCGGGCCGGTCGATGGTCTGGCACAGCGCGCTGCTGCAGGCGTACGACGACCGGCTTCGCCGCGCCTGCCGCGCCCTCGGCGTCGCCGAACACCTCGCCGAGCTGGAGGGCGTCGACCAGGAGATCGAGCGGGTCCGGGTGGAGGGCGTGCTGCACGCCGCCGGGCTGGCCCTGCCGGCGGCCCGGGCCGGGCACCGGCAACGGCACCGCTGAGAGACGCGGCGGTTGCGGCTCTTCGTCGCGGTCCACCCGTCCGTCGAGGCGGTCAACCACCTCGGCGCGCAGGTTGCCCGGCTGCGTGTCGGCGTGGCGGCTGCGGCCGGCAGCAACGTCCGGCTCGCCGATCCGGCCCATCTGCACCTCACCCTGGCGTTCCTCGGCGAGGTCGGGTCCGACCGGCTGGTCGAGGTGGAGAGCGCGCTCGGATTGGCCGCCGAGTCGTTCCGCGACGGCCGCGACGCCGTACCCCGGTTGAGCCTCGGTGGCGGTGGCCGGTTCGGTCGGGGCCGGTCCACGGTGCTCTGGGTGGACCTGCGGGGAGACATGCAGGCGCTGCACGACCTGGCGGGGTTGGTCCGGTCGCGGCTGCGGAACGCCCGGCTACCGCACGACGAGAAGCCGTTCCGCCCGCACCTGACCGTCGCCCGGCCCGGCGACCGGATGCCCCCGGCGGACGTCGAGGCCGACCGGGCCAGCCTGGACGGATATCGAGGTCCACCATGGCCGGTGCTCGAGCTGCTACTCGTGCGCAGCCACCTCGGCACCCCGCCGCGCTACGAACGGATCGCCGCCTGGCCGCTCTGATCCTGGGGCGTGGCTGTGGCCGGTCTGGTGTGCAGGACCTCGCGGGCCTGTTCGGCGGCGCGGGTGATGCTCTCGCTCATGAAGTCGAGGAAGCGGGCGATGTTCTCCAGCCTGGCTGCTGCGGGGGTGTGCGCACCGAGGACGGCGACGCCCTGGCGTGCGGTCTCGACGAGCTGGTCGTTGGCCCGGGCGCTGGCGATCGTCGCCTGGTAGAAGAGCTCGTCGTCGACGACGTAGAGGTCGCGGCGGCGTTCGTCGCGGTGCCGCCGGACGAGGCTCTGGCTCTCCAGGAAGGCGATCGCCTTGGAGATGGACGCTGGGCTCACCTGGAGGTGCCGGGCGAGCTCGGACGCGGTGAGGCTGCCCGAGTCGGTGGTGTACAGACAGGTCAGCACCCGGGCCGCCATCCGGTTCAGACCCGAGGTCATGAGGACCGTGGTGAACGTCTCCTCGTATTCGGCGACGGCCCGGGCGTCCCGCCCGTGCGGTTGGGGTGCCGACTCGGCCCCCCGCGACGAGGACGGGCTGCGCCGGTGCGCGCGACGTTCGGTGGCCCGGTGCGCCAGGTCGGCGCGGTAGGCGGTGGGGCCACCGTTGCGCATCACCTCACGCGTGATCGTCGAGGTGGGACGGTCGAGGCGCCGGGCGATCTCCGCGTAGGGGAGGCTGTCGGCCAGCCCGGACGCGATTTGCTGGCGTTCCTGCTGGCTGAGCCTGCCTCCGGGCATCGCTGTCTCCTTGGTGATCCGGCAACGGCGTTCGCTGCCCCCACGGTAGCGTTCACTCCCTTCTCATTGCAATGGCGCGGCGTTCAGGCGTTGCGTTATCTCGTCGTCCATTGCAATGATTGTGTGCGGTCTAGCTGCGAAAATGCCTGCCCTACGCAACGAAGTCGTTGCCGGATTTTGGAAAGCAACGTAGCGTTTCAAATATCAGAAACAACGGCCACGCACGGGAGAGCGCCATGCAGAAGTTCGACACCCCCGCCCCGATCTCCGCCATCCTGAACATCCCCGCCGGACGCATCCAGCTCATCGCCGCACACCGGGCCGACACCACCGTCGAGGTCCGTCCGGCTGACCCCGCCAAGAGCCGCGACGCCAGAGCCGCCGAGCAGACCGCCGTCGCCTATGCCGACGGCGTCCTGCGGATCACGACGGCGGACCCGGGCAACCCGCTCTTCGGTCCGTCCGGATCCCTGGAGGTCACCGTTCAGATGCCCGCCGGCTCCCGCATCGACGGCACGTCCGCCAGCGCCGAACTCCGTAGCGTCGGGCGTCTAGGGGACGTCGCCTTCGAAGGGGCGTACCGCCAGATCAAGATCGATGAAGCCGCGAGCGTCCGCCTCACCGCGATCGACGGCGACGTCGAGGTCGGCCGGCTCAATGGCCCCGCCGAGATCAGCACCGCGAGGGGTGACATCCGGATCGCCGAGGCCGTGCACGGCACGGTCGTGCTCCGTACCCAGTCCGGCGACATCTCGGTCGTCGCCGCCACCGGCGTCTCGGCCGCCCTGGATGCCGGCACCGGCTTCGGCCGCGTCAGCAACGGCCTCAAGAACGACGGCACCACCGCGCTCGACATCCGCGCCACCACCTCTTACGGCGACATCACCGCCCGCAGCCTCTGAGTCGCACCCGACCTTCCACCCGACCTTCCACGCGACCAGGAGTGCAGACATGACGATCCCTAACACCAGTTCGACGTGGACCGGCATGGTGCCGGTCGACGACACGGCCCTTGCTGTCACCGACACCGGCGGCACCGGCATCCCCGTGGTCTACCTCAACGGCCAGTTCGCCACCCAGGGTTACTGGCGGCGGGTCATCGCCGACCTCGGCACCGGATTCCGCCACATCACCTACGACGAGCGGGCCCGCGGCAAGAAGTCGAAGCGTTCGGCGGACTACTCCTTCGAGGCAGTCGTCCGGGACGTCGACGCCGTGCTCTCGGCCCGGAACGTCGACCGGGTGCTACTGGTGGGCTGGTCCTACGGAGCGGTCGTCGGGGCGCACTGGGCCCACCGGAATCCGGAGCGCGCCCTGGGCGCGGTCCTCGTCGACGGCGCGTTCCCGCACGACTGGCTCGACGAGGCCACGGCGCAACGGATCCGCACGCTGTTCCGCCGGATGAACCTGTTCATGCCCCTGCTGCGCCCGACCGGCCTGACCCCACGGATGAACGCCGACCAGATGGCGAACAGCAACATCGAGCTGGGCGAACTCTCCCGCGAGCGGGCGCTGGGCCCGGTGCTGGACGCCATCACCGTCCCGGTGCGGTACGTGGTCGCCTCGGGAAGGTCCCTCGGCAGCCGCGGCGATGAGCAGGAACAGATCCGGGCCGGCCTCGACGCGGTGATCGCCCGCAACCCGAACATCACTATCGGCGCGAAGGTCGCCAGCAATCACGGCGCGATTCTCAAGAAGGACTTCCGGGCCGTGGCCGATGCCGTACGCCTGGTCGCCGCGCCGCACCGCGAAGGCGCCGCAGACAGTCGGTGAGGACCGAACGCGCGCGGTGACGGGTGACGCGAGGTCACCCGTCACCGCGCGGCGTCAGGAGGATTCGCGGGCGGCCGGGCCGCTGCCGAAGAGCACGTCGTCCCAGCTCGGGAGCCGCTTGCGCGGCTTGCCGCTGGCGTCGGTCGACTCGCCGCCGGCGGCCGCTGCAGCGCCCGTCCGACGGGGCCGGAGCACCGCCAGCGACGGCACGGCCGGCACCTCCTTGGGCGCGTCCGAATCGTCGTCGAAGGCCGACCCCTGGCCACCGCCGAGCAGGGCGGCGGCACCCCCACCGACCGGCCGCTGCCGGGGCGCGTCCGAACCGGCGAGCGCAGCCGGGGTACGCGGCTCCAGCCCACGACCCGACGAGGCGCCGAGCGGACGGTCCAGCGACGCGAGCAGGGCGTCCCGGCCGGCCCGGATCGGATCGCGGCCCGGGCGCGGGTGCTCGGACGCCGCCGGCAACCCGTGCCCACCACGACTCGGCTCACCGCGCGACGGACCAGGCAGGCCGTGCCCGCCCCGCTCCGGTGCCGGCTCCTGGCCGAGGATCGGCGTGGGCCGCTCCGCGCACAGGTACTGCGCCATGTCGTCGTGCGGGGTGACCTGCTGCCGGGTCTTGTCGAGATCCCAGATGGCCTGCGCGGTGGCCTTGCCCGACGGCCAGGTGGCGATGATCCGCCAGGTGCCGTCGTCACGCCGGTACGCGTCCCAGGAGATCTTCTCGGTGTCGATGCCGTGCTGGCTCAGCCGGCCGTTGACCACCTCGGCGAGCGGGGTGGGCTTCTCCGCGCCCTTGAGACGGGTGCGGCGGGCGTGCTGGGCGAGCATCGCCCGCTCCTGCAGCACCGGGCCGGCATAGCGCAGCACCCGGTCGACCGGCACGCCGGCGATCCGGGCGACATCCTCCGCGGACTCACCGGAGCGGATGCGGGCCTGAATGTCCCGAGGAGACAGAGACGGAACCGGGTCGGCGGCGGTCGGTGCCACCGCGAGCGGCGGCGAACCGGGCTCGGCGTGCAACGCACCGGAGATCCGTTCGTCGATGGGCAGGGCGAGCAGCCGCCCCACCTCGTCGGCGAGAACCAGGGCATGGCCGTCCTCGGAGAGGGCGACGAAGCGTACTGGGCGCATAGCGTTGCCTCCGTCCCGCTTCGCTGGCCGCACGCCACGAGTCGGCCACCCAGGCGTCTCGGACCACCGTACGCGCATCTGCCTCGGGGTGGGGGAAGCGACACCCCGCATGTCGTGACTGAGCTGCGGCGATGATCACGTTCGGTGTCCGTGGAGGCCTCCACGGACACCGAACGTGACGAACCTCAGAGTCGCTCGACCACGTAGTCGATGGACGCGGTCAGCGCCTCGACATCGGCCGGCTCGACGGCCGGGAACAGCGCCACCCGCAGCTGGTTACGACCGAGCTTGCGGTAGGGCTCAGTGTCCACGATGCCGTTGGCGCGCAGCGCCTTGGCGATCGCCGTGGCGTCCACCTCGTCGGCGAAGTCGATGGTGGCGACCACGTTGGAGCGCAACGACGGGTCGGTGACGAACGGGGTGGCCACGCTGGACCGCTCAGCCCAGCCGTAGACCGCGGCGGCGCTCTCGGCGGTGCGCTTTGCCGCCCAGGCCAGACCGCCCTGCGCGTTCATCCAGTCGGTCTGCTCGGCGGCCAGGAAGATGGTGGCCAGCGCCGGGGTGTTGTAGGTCTGCTCCAGCCGCGAGTTGTCGATCGCGGTGACCAGATCGAGGAAGGCCGGGATGTAGCGCCCGGACGCCTTGATCTCGGCGGCCCGGTCCAGTGCGGCCGGGGACATCAGAGCCAGCCAGAGCCCGCCGTCGGAGCCGAAGCACTTCTGCGGAGCGAAGTAGTAGACGTCGGTCTCGCCGACGTTGACGTCCAGGCCACCCGCGCCGGAGGTCGCGTCGACAAGCAGCAGCGCGCCCTCGTCCGCCCCGGCCACCCGGCTGATCGGAACCGCCACACCGGTCGAGGTCTCGTTCTGCGGCGTCGCGTACGCGTCCACGCCGGACTCGGCGACCAGGGTCGGGGCGCTGCCCGCGTCGGCCTTGCGGACCGTCGGCTCACCCAGGAACGGGGCTTCCTTGACCGACTTGGCGAACTTGGCGCCGAACTCGCCGAAGCTGGCGAACTGGGCCCGGTCGCGGATCAGGCCGAAGGTGGCGACCTCCCAGAACGCGGTGGTGCCACCGTTGCCGATCACCACCTCGTAGCCCTCGGGCAGCGAGAAGAACTCGGCGATGCCGGAGCGCAGCCGGGCCACCTGGTCACGGACCGTCTTCTGCCGGTGCGAAGTGCCGAGGTAGGTGGTCGCGACCTCGGCGAGAGCGGACACCGCCGCCGGGCGGACCTTGGACGGGCCGCAGCCGAAACGTCCGTCGGCGGGCTTGATCTCATCGGGAATCCGGATGATCGGTGCGTCAGCCACGGTCTTGAAGATCCTTCCGCAAGGGCGAGGGCGGGCCGGCGACACTGCCGGCCCCCATCCTCGCACCCGGACCCATCGGTGGAAGCCGAGCCCCCGAGGGCAGGTCTGAGGCCTTCGCCACAGTTGGCGCCGGCAGCCACCGAAAAGGGCCCCGCCCCGACGCCCGGCGTCGAGGAAGGGCCCCTTTCGTACCGGTCAGACGCCGTGCGGAATGGCCGCCCAGCCCTCGACGTCGGACGGCTTGCGGGTCTCCGGGCCGACGTAGCGGGCGGACGGGCGGACCAGCCGCTGCAGCCGCTTCTGCTCCAGGATGTGCGCGCTCCAGCCGCCCATCCGGGCGCAGGTGAACATCGAGGTGAACATGTGCGCCGGCACCTCGGCGAAGTCCAGCACCACCGCCGACCAGAACTCGACGTTGGTGGCCAGCACCCGGTCCGGGCGGCGGGCCTGAAGCTCGGCCAGGGCGGCCTTCTCCAGCGCCTCGGCGATCTCGAAGCGCGGCGCGCCCAGCTCCTTGGCGGTGCGCCGGAGCACCCGGGCGCGCGGGTCCTCCGCGCGGTAGACGCGGTGGCCGAAGCCCATCAACCGCTCGCCGCGGTCCAGGACACCCTTGACGTAACCCTCCGCGTCGCCGCTGCGCTCGACCGCCTCCAGCATGCTGAGCACCCGGGACGGGGCACCGCCGTGCAGCGGGCCGGAGAGGGCGCCGATGCCCGACGAGATGCAGGCCGCCGCGTCCGCCCCGGTGGAGGCGACGATGCGAGCGGTGAAGGTGGACGCGTTCAGGCCGTGCTCGGCGGCCGAGATGAAGTACGCGTCGACGGCCTTGACGTGCCGGGGGTCGGGCTCGCCGCGCCAGCGCTTCATGAACCGCTCGACGATGGTCTGCGCCTTGTCGATCTCCTTCTGCGGCACGGCCGGCAGGCCGAGGCCGCGAGCAGACTGGGCGACGAAGGAGAGCGCTGTCACCGAGACCCGGGCGAGATCCTCACGGGCCTGCTCGTCGGAGATGTCCAGCAGTTGGTTGAGACCCCAGTACGGGGCCAGCATGGCGACTGCGGACTGCACGTCGACGCGGATGTCACCGGAGTGCACCGGCACCGGGAACGGTTCCGCCGGCGGCAGGCCCGGCCCGAACCGGCCGTCGACCAGCAGTGCCCAGACGTTGCCGAACGACACCTGGCCGATCAGATCCTCGATGTCGACCCCGCGATAGCGCAGCGCGCCGCCCTCACGGTCAGGTTCGGCGATCTCGGTCTCGAAGGCGACGACGCCCTCCAGCCCGGGTTTGAAATCGGCCATGTCGCTCTCCTGGATCTGGTCGGTGCGCCCGAACAGCTCATCCGGCCCGATCGGCCGGGCGCCTTAGGCGACCCTCAGGGATGTGTTCGGAACATCTTGCCTGCTGAGTAAGGGATACGCGACCCGCTGCGACTGTGCTGCACGCGACATCCCCGGACGCGCATTCTCCGCCTGGCTCAGTGAGACTGGGCAGGGCGGGCTGGTCAGCGCGGGAGGGTGCTGGCGGGGCCCCCGAGAAGGAGTGGGGACGTGACGGGTGACACACCCGCCCCGGCCGCGATGCGTAACGAGTACGCCGCGGACCTGGGCCTGACCGAGGCTGACCTGGCCGCCGACTGGCACACCCAGTTCGACAGCTGGTTCGCCGACGCGGTGGCCTTCGGGCTGCCCGAACCGAACGCCATGGTGGTGGGCACCGCCGACCCGGCCGGCCGGCCGAGCGGGCGGACGGTGTTGTTGAAGGGGTACGACCCGGAGGGCTTCGTCTTCTTCACCAACCACCTGTCGCGCAAGGGCGTCGAGGCGACCGCGAACCCGTACGCCAGCCTGGTCTTTCCGTGGTTTCCCATGCAGCGTCAGGTGGTGGTCGCCGGGCGGGTGACGCCCGTCGACCGCGCGACGAGCGAGGCGTACTTCGCCAGCCGGCCGCGCGGCTCCCAACTGGGCGCCTGGGCCAGCCCTCAGTCGCAGGTCGTGTCGGGCCGGGCGGCGCTGGAGCAGCGGTACCAGGAGGTGGCCGAACGCTTCGCCGGCCAGGCCGACATCCCGACCCCGTCGCACTGGGGCGGGCTGCGGGTGCAACCCGAGTCGGTGGAGTTCTGGCAGGGTCGGGCCAGCCGGCTGCACGACCGGCTCCGTTTCCGTCGCCGGGACGAGGGTGCCTGGATCGTCGAGCGGTTGGCGCCGTGACGGGAGTGCAGGAGACCCGGCCGCGCGCCGCGCGCCGCTGGGCGATCGACGTGCGTCCGCTGCGGGTCCCGGCGTACCGGCGGCTCTGGCTCGGCAACACCGTGGCGATGTTCGGCTTCCAGTTCACCGCCGTCGCGGTGCCGGTGGAGATGTACGCCCTGACCCGGGACTCGTTCTGGGTGGGCCTGCTGGGGATTGCCGCCTTCGTACCGTTGCTGGTCTTCGGGCTCTGGGGCGGCGCGGTCGCCGACGCCCGCGACCGGCGTGCGGTGCTGCTCGGTGGCTCATTGTTGCTTTGGGCATCCACCCTCGGTCTGTTGCTCCAGGCGGTGCTGGACGTCGGCAGCCCGGTGCTGCTGCTGGCGTTGATGGCGGTGCAGTCGGTGGCCTTCGCGATCAGCTCGCCGGCCCGCAGCGCCATGCTGCCCCGGCTGGTGCCGGACGACCTGGTGGCGTCCGCCACCACGCTGAACTACACGACCTTCACCGCCGCCTCGGTCGCCGGCCCGCTCGCCGCCGGTCTCATCCTCTCCGCCTCGCCGGACACCACTGTGGTGCTGCCGATCGCGTACGGGTTGGACGCGGTGCTGTTCACCGCGATGCTCTGGGCGGCGCTGCGGCTGCCGTCGCTGCCGCCCGAGCCCACCGCCGACGGCCAGGCCCGAAAGGCCGGCCTGGCCAGCGTCATCGACGGGTTCCGCTACCTGGCCACCACCCCGGTCCTGCTGTTGTCCTTCGCGGTGGACCTGATCGCGATGATCCTCGCCATGCCGCGGGCTCTCTTTCCGGAGATCGCGCACGAGCGGTTCGGCGGCGGTGGCTCGGTCGGCCTGCTCTACAGCGCCATCGCGATCGGCTCGATGATCGGTGGGCTGACCTCCGGCTGGATCGGCCGGCTCCGCCGGCAGGGGCTCGGCCTGGTGCTCGCGGTGGTCGGCTGGGGCCTGGCGATCGCCGCGGCGGGGTTGGCCCACCAGCTCTGGCTGATGGTCGTGCTGCTCGCCGTGGCCGGCGCCGCCGACCTGATCAGCGCGGTGCTGCGTCAGTCCATGTTGCTGGTCTACGCGCCGGACCGGATGCGCGGCCGACTCCAGGGCGTCAACACGGTGGTGGTGGCCGGTGGGCCACGCCTGGGCGACCTGCGGGCCGGCACCATGGCTGCCGGGTTCGGCGGCGGGGTGGCCTGGGTGGCCGGTGGGCTCGCCTCCGCGGTGCTCGTGGTGGTGCTCGCTGTCGCGTTCCCGGTGCTGCTGCGTTACCGGGCGGCGACGGCGTCAAGCGGCGACCGGGCCTGACCGGTTACTGTCGCCGGCATGGAAAGCCCCGATCAGCGCCCGTTCTCCGGCGCCCAGTGGACCATCTCCGCCGCCGGCCACGAGGCCGTCATCGTGGAGGTGGGCGGTGGGCTCCGGACGTACCGGCACGACGGCGTGGACGTGGTCGACGGGTACCGGACCGACGAGGTCTGCCCGGGTTGCACCGGGCAGGTGCTGGCCCCCTGGCCGAACCGGATCCGCGATGGCCGCTACTCGTTCGGCGAGCGGACGCACCAGCTCGCACTGACCGAGCCGGAGCGGCACGTGGCCATCCACGGGCTGGTCAACTGGGTGCCGTGGCAGTTGCTGGAGCAGTCCGCGGACGCCGTGACGGTCGGCTACCACCTGCCGCCGCAGCTCGGCTACCCGTGGCCGCTGCGGCTGCGCAGCCGGTGGAGCGTCGACGCGGACGGGCTGCGCGCCGAGCACGAGGTGACCAACATCGGCGGGGAGTTGGCGCCGTTCGGTTTCTCCGTGCACCCGTACCTGCAACTGCCCGGCGTCGCGGTGGACGACCTGGTGCTGCGGCTGCCCACCCGCAGCCGGGTGCTGGTGGACGGCCGGCTGCTGCCGGTGGGGGTGACCCCGGTGGCCGGCACCGAGTACGACTGGACCAGCCCCCGCCGGATCGGCGCCGCCGTCCTGGACTCCTGCTTCGGTGACGTGATCCGCGACGCCGACGGCGGTTCGTCGGTGAGCCTCTCCGCGCCGGACGGCGCGACCGGTGTGAGCATTTGGGCGGATGCCGAGTTCGGCTGGTGGCAGGTGTTCACCGGGGACGCCCTCACCGGTGAGCGGCAGCGCCGCTCGGTGGCGGTCGAGCCGATGACCTGCCCACCGGACGCGTTCCGGTCGGGCAAGGATCTGCTCACCCTCAAGCCCGGCACGACCTGGCGAGGTGCCTGGGGCATCCGCCCCGGCGCCTGATGGAGTTCGCCGAGGTCGTCCGCCGTCGGCGGATGGTGCGCAACTACGACCCGGACCGCCCGGTCCCGCCCGACGTGGTGGACCGGCTGCTCGACCACGCGGTCCGCGCGCCGTCGGCCGGCTTCGCCCAGGGCTGGGGTTTCCTGGTGCTGGAGGAGCCGGTCGACCGGGACCGGTTCTGGGCTGCCACCACCCCCGACGGGGGTGGGCGTCAGCGGTGGCTCGCCGGCATGCGCCGCGCACCGCTGATCGTGGTGCCGCACGCCAACGAGTCGGCCTACCTGCGGCGGTACGCGGAGCCGGACAAGGGCTGGACGGATCAGTCCCCGGACCGGTGGCCGGTGCCGTACTGGCACGTGGACGCCGGCTTCGCCGCGTTGCTGATGCTGCTGACCGCGGTGGACGAGGGGCTGGGGGCGTGCTTCTTCGGCATTCCGCCGCAGCGGCTCGGCACCTACCGGGACGCGTTCGGCGTGCCGGCGGAGTACCAGCCCATCGGTGCCGTCACAATCGGTTACCGGGCCGCTGACCATCGGTCACCGTCGTTGCGTCGGGGGCGTCGTCCGATGGACGAGGTTGTGCGGCGCGGCCGGTGGAACTGAGGCGGACGTCCCGTTCGTCCGGTTGAGGATCGGACGAGCGATAGCGAAACTGACATCAGGGAGCAGAACGCAGCGTGCGCTGGGCGGCTAGGCTGGCACGGTCATCGGTGCCGCGCCGCGCGGTGCCCGCCGCGGCCCGGCTCGGCGCCGTCGGTCGGCCCGGCCACGGGGAGGGGAGCGTGCCGTCGTGATCTTCAGAGCGGTCCGGGACGGGCGTCCCTATCCGGAGCACAACCTGACGCTCAAGCAGTGGGCGGAGATCCCGCCGCGGCCACTGCGCCTGGATCAGATGATCACCACCAAGCGCGAGTTGGCGCTGGACAAGCTCCTCGCCGAGGACTCCACCTTCTACGGTGACCTCTTCCCGCACGTGGTGCAGTGGAACGGTGGGCTCTACCTGGAGGACGGGCTGCACCGGGCGCTGCGCGCCGCCCTCCAGCAGCGCAACCAGATCCACGCCCGGGTGCTGGTGCTCTCCGAGCCGATCGAGTGAGCGGTCCGGCCTGAAGCTTCGTTAGGGTGGCGTCCATGACCGCTCCGCTGGACCTGCTCGACCTGGACCCGTCGCTCAGCGAGGAGGAGCGGCAGGTCCGTGACGTCGTCCGCCAACTCGTCGACGACCGGGTGCGGCCCCACGTCGCCGAGTGGTACGAGGACGGCCGGGTGCCCGCCCGGGAGCTGGCCCGCGAGTTCGGCAAGCTCGGCCTGCTCGGCATGCACCTGACCGGCTACGGCTGCGCCGGCACCTCAGCGGTCGCCTACGGGCTCGCCTGCCAGGAGCTGGAAGCCGGTGACTCCGGCGTCCGCTCGCTGGTCTCGGTGCAGGGATCGCTCGCCATGTACGCCATCTGGCGCTACGGCAGCGAGGAGCAGAAGCAACGCTGGCTGCCGTCGATGGCCACCGGTGAGGCGATCGGGTGCTTCGGCCTGACCGAGCCGGACCACGGTTCCGACCCCGCCTCGATGGCCACCCGGGCCCGCCGCGACGGCGACGACTGGGTGCTCACCGGCGGAAAGATGTGGATCACCAACGCCCCGATCGCGGACGTCGCGGTGATCTGGGCCCGCACCGACGAGGGCGTACGGGGTTTCGCCGTACCAATGGACACGCCCGGCGTCACGGCCCGGGAGATTCACCGCAAGATGTCGCTGCGCGCGTCGGTGACCGGCGAGATCGTGCTCGACGACGTCCGGCTCCCGGCCGACGCCCGACTGCCCGAGGCGGTCGGCCTCAAGGCGCCGCTGAGCTGCCTCACCGAGGCCCGCTACGGCATCGTCTGGGGTTCCGTCGGCGCGGCCCGCGACTGCCTGGAAACCACACTGGCGTACGCCACCACCCGCACCCAGTTCGGTCGCCCACTGGCCGGGTTCCAGCTCACCCAGGCGAAGCTCGCCGACATGGCCGTCGAGTTGGTGAAGGGGCAACTGCTCGCGCTGCACCTGGGCCGGCTCGCCGACGCCCGGCGGCTGCGGCCCGAGCAGGTCAGCGTGGGCAAACTGAACAACGTACGGGAGGCGCTGGCCATCGCCCGGCAGTGCCGCACCATCCTCGGCGCCAACGGCGTCTCCGGCGAGTACCCGGTGATGCGGCACGCCAACAACCTGGAGAGCGTGCTGACCTACGAGGGCACCTCGGAAATCCACCAACTGGTCATCGGACAGCGGCTCACCGGGCTCTCCGCATTCGCCTGACCTGCTCCTTTGTCGCTTCCTGGCGCTCGCCGCGCGACTGTCGTAACGGGGCCGTACCGTCATTGACAGACGACGTGTCTGACGAGGACGGTGAGCGTGATGGCCCGCGACGCTGGCAGCAACGAGCCCACGAGGGAGTTCCCCGGTTACCCGACCGGTGACGATCTCAAGGTGCGGTCGACCGCTACACCCGAGTGGACCACCGACACTCCGGAGGGCGCCGGCGACCCCGCCGACCCGGCTGGCCCCGGTGGCCCGACGACCGGTGGCACCGGCGGGGGTGGTGGGGCGGCCCGAGGTCTGCTCCTGCTGCTCGGCGCCGCCGCGCTGGCCGTGATCGTGCTGCTCGGCATTCAGGCGACCGGCATCCTGCCCGAGTTCCGCAACCCGTTCGCCAAGGAGCAGACCGACCGCAGCCAGCCACCACTGCTCAAGTCGATCCAGGACCTCAGCCGCTACGTGGCCGCCGAGGGCAACTTCCAGGTCGTGGTCGACACCCAGAACGACCGGCGCAACGTTCCGGACTTCCTGCTCAACGAGCGCACCCTGTTCGTCGGCGCCGGCAGCGTCGAGGCGTACGTCGACTTCACCAAGATCGGTGACGGGGCCATCGTCCAGTCCGCCGACGGCAAGTCCGTCGAGATCAAGTTGCCGGCGCCGCAGCTCGGCGAGACCAACCTCGACATGGAGAAGAGCTACGTCTTCGCCGAGCAGCGCGGTCTGCTCAACCGACTCGGTGACCTGGTCGGCAACGACCCCAACCGGCAGCAGCAGGTCTACCAGCTCGCCGAGGAGCGGATCACCGCCGCCGCCCGGGACAGCGGGCTCTCCGCCCGCGCCGAGGAGAACACCCGCAAGATGCTGGAGGGGCTGCTCCGCTCCCTCGGCTACCAGCAGATCACTGTCACCTACGTGGCGCCCTGACCTCCTCCTCCCCCCCCCGTACGCCGAAGCGCCCGCACCGACTTCCGTCGGAGCGGGCGCTTCTCGGCTGGTGCCCGGTGGCTCACGGCCCGGCTGCTGCTGACGGCCCGGCTGACGCTGACGGCCCGGTTTCGTGCCCGCCGCCGGTGGCTCCCTCGCGGCCGGCGTGGCAGCGGTGGGGGCAATCTTGGACAGTTTCCGTCAGCACGTGACGGAAACTGTCCAAGATCTGGTCTTACCGGGGAGGGGTCAGTGGCCGGTGGAGGCGAGGTAGCGGTCCTCGTTCGGCATCAGCACCCACAGGATCAGGTAGACGATCACCTGCGTGCCGGGCAGCAGCAAGGACAGCAGGAACAGCAGCCGGACCATCCCGGCGGACATGCCGAACCGTCGACCGAGGCCAGCACAGACACCGGCGAGCATGCGCCCCTCACGGGGCCGGACCAGTTTGCGACTCATCGTCGTACTCCCACTCTGCGGCGGTGCGCCGCGTCTGCAATCCACGGTAGAAGGGGATGACCAGCTCGCCCTCGGTCCCGAGGTGGAGTGGCAACCAGTGGACCCGTAGGTGCATTACCCGGGCAGACCCCCGCTGACGCCTCCCCGAACGTCCGCCACCACCTGTCTCCGCCGGGCCGCCTCGCAAGATCGCACTCGATCCTGGTTGTGGTGGCCTCGGACCGGGCGGATGCCACTAAACCCTGGATCGAGCACGATCTTGCGAGGCGAGGCGAGGCGAGGCGAGACGGGGCCGGGCGAGGGCGAGGCGGCGAGACGGGGCCGGGCGAGGGCGGGGGCGGGGGACGGTCGTGGGGTGTTCACGTCCCGGACCGGGTGGGCGGTGACCTGGGCGGGTAGGCTGGCTGATCGGCCTTCCACACCCCGGAAGGCCGGCACCCATACCCCGGACGGTCACCATCGGGGCCGCCAGACCGGTGGTCACGACCCGCCCGGGTCCCGTACGCCGGGACGACGGCGAGGAAGTGCAGCCATGATCAGTGTTTTCGACCTCTTCAGTGTCGGTATCGGGCCGTCCAGCTCGCACACGGTGGGGCCGATGCGGGCCGCGCGTACGTTCGTCGGCGGGTTGAAGGCCGACGGGTTGCTCACTGACACGGCGCGGGTGCAGGCCGAGTTGTTCGGTTCGTTGGGTGCCACCGGGCACGGCCACGGCAGTGACCGGGCGGTGCTGCTCGGGTTGGCCGGTGAGTCGCCGGAGACTGTCGACACGGACACCGTCGGTCCTCGGGTCGAACGGATCCGCGCCGAGCGGCGGATCAACATCCTCGACGTGCACGAGATCGCCTTCGACCCGGATCGGGACCTGACGCTGCACCGCCGTCGGTCGCTGCCGTACCACCCGAACGGGATGACCTTCGTGGCGTACGACGGTGCCGGTGCGGAGCTGCGCAGCCGCACCTACTACTCCGTCGGGGGCGGTTTCGTGGTCGACGAGGAGGCGGCCGGCGCGGACCGGATCAAGCCGGACAGCACAGTGGTGCGGTACCCGTTCCTGACCGGGGCGCAGCTGCTCGACGTCACCACCCGCACCGGTCTGTCGATCAGCGAGGTGATGTTGGCCAACGAGCGTTCCTGGCGCAGCGAGGCGGACATCCGGGCCGGTCTGCTGGAGATCTGGCGGGTGATGCGGGAGTGCGTGCAGCGCGGCTGCGAGCGGGACGGCGTACTCCCTGGGGGGTTGAAGGTTCGGCGGCGCGCGGCGGAGCTGCGGCGCGGCCTGGAGGCGGAGGCCGGGACGGTCGACCCGCTGCACGCGATGGACTGGGTGACGCTGTTCGCGCTCGCTGTCAACGAGGAGAACGCGGCGGGCGGCCGGGTGGTCACCGCGCCGACCAACGGCGCGGCCGGGATCATTCCGGCGGTGCTGCACTACTACACCCGGTTCGTGCCGGGTGCCGATGAGGAGGGTGTGCTGCGGTTCCTGCTGACGGCGGGCGCGATCGGTGTGCTGTTCAAGGAGAACGCGTCGATCTCGGGTGCCGAGGTGGGTTGCCAGGGTGAGGTCGGTTCGGCGTGTTCGATGGCGGCGGCCGGGTTGGCCGAGGCGCTCGGTGGCACCCCGGAGCAGGTGGAGAACGCGGCCGAGATCGGGATGGAGCACAACCTCGGGTTGACCTGTGACCCGGTGGGTGGCCTGGTGCAGATCCCCTGCATCGAGCGGAACGCGGTGGCTAGCATCAAGGCGATCACGGCCGCCCGGCTGGCGCTGCGCGGCGACGGTGTGCACAAGGTGTCGCTGGACAAGGTCATCAAGACCATGCGGGAGACGGGCGCCGACATGAAGGTCAAGTACAAGGAGACGGCGCGGGGCGGTCTGGCCGTCAACGTGATCGAGTGCTGAGTCCGGTCGATTCGGGGCAATCGTTCACCGACTGCTAACCTGTCGTCCGTTTCAGGAGGCGGGAGGCGGCGGTGACCTCTGGCGTCGCGGCGTTGTGGTCGCACCGCAACTCGCTGCGCATCCTGGTCAGGCGGGATCTGGCGGTCAAGTACCAGCAGTCGGTGCTGGGCTACTTCTGGTCGTTGATCGAGCCGCTCGGCATGGGCGCCATCTACTGGTTCGTCTTCGGGGTGCTCTACTCCCGCGACACCGGTCGGCACCTCGGTGAGGCGGCCGGGTCGTACCCGTTGTTCCTGATCACCGGCATCTTCGCCTGGATGTGGACCAGTTCGGCGCTGAGCGAGGCGACGAACGCGCTGACCGGCCAGTCCCGGCTGATCACCACGATGAACGTGCCGCGTCAGGTCTTCCCGATCGGCCGGGTCACCGGCCGGTTCGCCGAGTACGCGGCCGGCCTGCCGATCCTGGTCGCGATCGCGGTGATCTACGCGGCGCACGGTCGGATCCACCCCGGTTGGTCGCTGCTGTCCCTGCCGCTGGCGGTGGCCGTGCAGGCCGTCCTGCTGACCGGGCTGGCCCTGCTGCTGTCCGCCTGGAACGTGCTGATGCGCGACGTGGAGCGGCTGATGCGTCTGATCATCCGGGTGCTCTTCTACGCCACGCCGATCATCTACCCGCTCAGCCTGGTCCGGGAGTCCGGTCTGCCGGGCTGGTTGAAGGTGGTGTACGAGCTGAACCCGCTGGTGGGGATCTTCCAGCTGCACCACGCGATCTGGTACCCGGACGAGTTCCCGGACGCCCGTCTGCTCGCCACCACTGTCGTCGGCAGCCTGCTGGTGCTGGTCGCCGGTTGGTGGTCGTTCCGCCGGTTGGAGCCCGCCGTGCTCAAGGAGCTGTGACGTGGCCACGCCGATCATCGAGGCGGACGGCCTGGGCATCCGGTTCGTCCGCAACCGCCGCCGTCAACTGCGGCTGCGGGAGCTGTTCATCCACCGCGGCGCGCGTGGTGCGCTGCCCGGCCAGTTCTGGCCGCTGCGGGACGTGTCGTTCACCGTGGAGCCCGGCGAGACCGTCGGGGTGATCGGGCGCAACGGCACCGGCAAGAGCACCCTGCTGCGGCTGATCGCCGGGGTGCTCATTCCGGACGAGGGCGACATCCGGGTGCACGGCGCGGTGGCGCCGCTGCTGGAGTTGTCAGCCGGTTTCTCCAACGACCTGACCGGCCGGGAGAACCTGCACCTGGTCGGTGGGCTGCACGGCCTGTCGACGGGCTACCTGAAGCGGCACTTCGACGAGATCGTCGAGTTCGCCGGTGAGCAGGTGGAACGGGCCATCGACACGTCGGTGCGGCACTACTCGTCGGGGATGAAGGTGCGGCTGGGCTTCGCGATCATCTCGCACCTGCCGCACCCGATCCTGCTGATGGACGAGGTGACCGCGGTCGGGGACGCGGAGTTCCGCAAGAAGTGTTACGCGACGATTGATCGTCTGCTCGGGGAGGGGCGCACGCTGGTGCTGGTGTCACACAACGAAAAGGACCTGACCCGGTTCTGCCGTCGGGGGTTGTACCTCGACGCGGGCCGGTTGACGCTCGACGGCACCATCGCCGAGGCGCTCGACGCGTACCACGCCGCGGTCCCGCGGTGACGCTCGCGATCGTGCTCGCCGCCGGACCATCCGCGGCGGGCCTGACCACGGCGACCGGTGAGCCGCTGGCCGACCGACTGGCCGCCCAGTTGCGCCGGGCCGGGGCGGACGAGGTGCGCTTCGCCGCCACCCTCGACGAGCTGACCGACCTGGTCGCCACCGCGACCGCCCCGGTGCTGATCACCGGAACGGACCTGGTCGCGCACACCGCCGTCCTGCGGCACCTGGCCACCAGCCCGGTGGGGCCGACTGTGGCGCTGGTGCTCGGCGACCCGCCGGTGCCCGGTCGGACCGCCGTCCGGGAGGAGCGCGGCCAGGTGGTCGACGCCGGCGCGTTGGACGCCCTCGACGGGGACGCCACCGGCGTGTTCGGCGGTGCGCTGCGGGTCGGCGTGGACGACCTGCCGACCCTCGCGGCCGCCGCCCGGGCCGCCGCGTCCGGAATGCTCCCCGTCGCCGCCCCGATCGGTCCGGTCGGCGACGTGGCTCCGCTGCCGACGACCGCCGGGGCCGGCGGGTCGGCCGCGGCCGGTGCCCCCGGGCCCGCCGTGGACCGGCTCTTCGCGGGCCTCGCGGCGCTCGGCACCCTGATCTTCGCCCAGCGGGTACGCCTGCTCGTCGCGCACCGGGTCGAGGACACGGCCGGGCTGGCCGTTGCCGAGGCGGCGGTGACCGCTGTCGACGAGGACCGGGCCGAGCTGCGGTTGTCGGTGAAGGAGAAGGACGACTTCTTCTCCACCTACTTCGTCAGCACCTGGTCGCCGTACCTGGTCCGGCTGTCGGCGCGGCTCCGGCTCACCCCGACCGGGGTGACGGTGATCTCGGTGCTCTTCGCGCTGGCGGCGGCGGTACTGTTCGGGGTCGGTGGGCGACCCGCGCTGGTCGGTGGCGCGGTGCTGCTCTATCTCGGCTTCGTACTGGACTGCGTGGACGGCCAACTGGCCCGCTACACCCGGCACTTCAGCGCCTGGGGCGGCTGGCTGGACACGATGGCGGACCGGGCCAAGGAGTACGTGGTCTACGCCGGTCTGGGCTTCGGGGTGAGCCACGCCGGGCTGGGTAACGGCTGGGCGCTCGCGATCGCCGCGATGACGTTGCAGACCGTCCGGCACATGACCGACACCTGGTACGGGGTGCTGCACGACGAGGCGGCCCGTCGGCCGCGTACGGCGACGAACGCCAGCGGCGGGATCGGTGACCGGCTCAACGCGGCGTCGACCCGGGTGCAGGCGGACACCGGTTCGCTGTCGTACTGGCTGAAGCGGACCGTGGTCTTCCCGATCGGTGAGCGGTGGGCGCTGATCGCGCTGACCGTGGCGCTGTTCAACCCGCTGGTCAGCCTGATCGCCGTGCTGGTCTGGGGGGTGCTGGCGTTCGCGTACACCGGTGCGCTGCGGACGCTGCGGGCCCGCTGGATGTGGGTGCCGGTGCTGGACACTGTCGACGCCACCCTGCACCGCGACGACGGCCCGTTGGCCCGCTGGTTGCCGGTGCTGCGCCCGATGGGGCCGCTGACCCTGGCGGTGATCGCCGCGCTCGGCCCGGCGGTGCTGCTGGTCGGGGCGCTGCTGAACGACGCGCCCGATCAGCTCCGGTGGGCGGTGCCGGTCGCGCTGCTGGTGCTGCTGGTCGGCGGCCTGGGCGCCGGGGCGGCGCACAACGGTCCGCTGGACTGGCTGGTCCCGGCGGCGTTGCGGGCCGCCGAGTACCTGTTCGCGATCGCCGTCGGCGTGGTCGGCGGGGTGCCCGGCTGGCTGATCTTCGGGTACGTCTTCGTGCTCACCGTGCACCACTATGACCTGACCGCCCGGCTGGAGAAGCGGCAGGCGGCACCGCCGCTGCACGCGGCGACGCTGGGTTGGGAGGGACGTTCGGTGCTGGTGGCGCTCGCGGCGATCGTCGGTATTGCGGGTGTCGGACTGGCTACACTCGGTGCGTACCTTCTCGTGGTTTTCGTGGTGAGCGTCGTCCTGGCCTGGTTCGTGCGACCGGCCCGTAGCGCGCGGGCGTCGGTCGCGCCCGCGGGCGTTGGAGGTGCCGCGCCGCGCTGACGGAGGGACGGCCGGATGACCCTGATCAGCTTCGTGGTGCCGGCCTTCCGGGTGCAGGGATACCTGCGGGAATGCTTGGACTCCATCCTCGGTCAGCCGGAGACCGACATCGAGGTGATCGCCGTCGACGACTGTTCGCCGGACGCCAGCGGCGACATCATCGACGAGTACGCGGCCCGCGACCAGCGGGTCCGCTCGGTCCGGTTGCCGGAGAACGTCGGCCTCGGTCCGGCCCGGAACATCGGGCTGGACCGGGCCGTCGGCGAGTACGTGTGGTTCCTCGACGGCGACGACTGGCTGGCGCCGGAGTGTCTGACCGACGTCGCCGAACGGTTGCGGGTCACCCGCCCGGACGTCCTGCTCGTCGATCACGTCCGCACCCACTGGAACAACACCGCCACCCGCAGCGCGATGGCGGAGGTGTTTCCGGAGTCACCGGGCTCGGGCACCTTCCGGTTGCGGGACCGGCCGCAGGCGATGCACCTGCTGCACACCGCGTGGAACCGGCTGGTCCGTCGGGAGTTCCTGGTCGACCTGGGGCTGCGCTTCGCGCCCGGCTGGTACGAGGACGTCTCGTTCAGCTACCCGGTGCTGATGGCGGCGCGGCGGATCGGCGTACTGGACCGGGTCTGTGTCAACTACCGCCAACGCCGCGCGGGCGCGATCACCCGGACCCGGGGTGACCGGCACTTCGAGGTCTTCCCGCAGTGGCACCGGGTCTTCCATCTGATGGATTCGTGGGGGTCGGCGACGGAGGCGCTGCGGCCGGCGGTCTTCGAACGGATGATCTGGCACTACCTGACGGTGCTCGGCAACGGTCAGCGGATCGCGCCGGAGCTGCGGGAGGCCTTCTTCGCGCAGATCACCGCCGACTACGAGCGTTGGCTGCCGCCCGGCGGCTATCCGGTGCCCGACGGGGTCGAGGGGATCAAACACAAGCTCGTCGCCACCGGCCGGTGGCGTACCTTCAGCGCGTTGCGGGCGGCCAGCCGGGCCCGGGACGCCGCCCGCCGGCGGGCCCGCACCGCTCGGCGCACTGTCGGCCCGGTCGCCCGGCGCGGTGCCCGGCTGACCCGCGACGGGCTGCTGCGCGAGTACTACCGGGCTGAGTTGCGACGTCCCATCGACCCGACGCTCGCGGTGTACGCCGCGTACTGGTACCGGGGTTACTCCTGTAACCCGGCGGCCATCTACGAGGTCGCCCGCCGGTTGGCGCCGGGGGTGCGCGGGGTGTGGATCGTGCGCCGGGACCGGGTGGACGCCGTGCCGGCCGGGGTGGAGTACGTGGTGGCCGGCACGCCGGCGTACTACCGGGTGCTCGCCCGCGCCCGGTGGCTGGTCAACAACGTCAACTTCCCGGACTTCGTCCGCAAGCGACCGGAACAGGTGCACGTGCAAACCCACCACGGCACGCCGGTCAAGGTGATGGGGTTGGATCAGCAGCGCTACCCGATCGGCGCGGGCCGGATGGACTTCGCCGGGCTGCTGCGCCGGGTGGACCGCTGGGATTACAGCATCAGCGCCAACAGCTTCTCCACCCAGATGTGGGACCGGGCGTATCCGGCCACGTACACGACCCTGGAGGTGGGGTACCCGCGCAACGACCGCCTGGTCACGGCCGGTCCGGACGAGGTGCGCCGACTCCGCGAAGAGTTCGGTCTCGACCCCGACGAGCAGGTCGTCCTGTACGCCCCGACGCACCGCGAGCACCTGCCCGGCTACCGGCCACCGTTCGACCCGGACCGCTTCGTGCAGGCGTTGGGGGACTCGGGCCGGTTGCTGATGCGCAGCCACTACTTCCACGACCGGGATCGACGTCCGGGTAGGCCGAAGGACTGGGAGCGGGTGCGGGACGTCAGCGGCCACCAGCGGGTGGAGGATCTCTACCTGGTGGCGGACGTGCTGGTCACCGACTACTCGTCGGCCATGTTCGACTACGCGGTGCTGGACCGGCCGATCGTGCTCTACACCCCGGACTGGGAGGCGTACCGGCTGGCCCGGGGTGTCTACTTCGACGTCACCGCCGAGCCGCCGGGCGCGGTGGCCGCCACTTTCGCCGACCTTCTCGATGTGTTCCGCACCGATGCGGTGCGCTCGGACTCGGCAGCGAAGGCGCGTGAGCAGTTCCGGGCCCGGTTCTGCACAATGGACGACGGGCGGGCGGCGGAGCGGGTGGTGCGCCAGGTGTTCCTCGGGGAGCCCGGCGAGAGGTCCACGCACTGCTGATCGGCCGTCTGTCGTGTAATAGCAGCGACATCGATCGAACATAAGACGTTTACCCGATGTGCTAACGCCATGATCCTGGTCACAGTCTTGGAGGGTTCGGCCGACGCGCTGGGGGGGAAGACGGTGAGCACCGTCACGCTCAAGGATGTGACCAAGGTTTTCCGGGATGGCACTGTTGCCGTCGACAGCATCAATCTCGATGTCAACGACGGTGAGTTCATGGTGCTGCTCGGGCCATCCGGGTGCGGCAAGTCGACGGTGCTGCGAATGATCGCCGGGTTGGAGGAACCCACCACCGGTGCGGTGATGCTCGACGGCGAGTTGGCCAACGACCTCCCCCCACGGGACCGCAAGATCGCCATGGTCTTCCAGGACTTCGCCCTCTACCCCCACATGACAGTTGGCGACAACATCGCGTTCCCGCTGCGGCTGGCCGGGATCGAGCCCGAGCCGAGGGGTGAGCGGGTCAGCGACGTGGCGAGCGCGCTGGGCATCGGTGACGTGCTGGCCCGCAAGCCGGGTCAGCTCTCCGGCGGGCAACGGCAGCGGGTGGCGATGGGTCGGGCGATCGTCCGCCGGCCCGGCCTGTTCCTGATGGACGAGCCGCTGTCGAACCTGGACAGTGGTCTTCGTGCCGAGCTGCGCGCGGAGATCTCGGGCCTGACCCGTGAGCTGGGCGTCACCACCGTCTACGTCACGCACGACCAGGCCGAGGCGCTCACCATGGCCGACCGGGTGGCCATCATGCGCCGCGGCGTGCTCCAGGACGTGGGCACCCCGACCCAGGTGTACGGCCGGCCGGCGACACTGTACGTGGCGGCGTTCCTGGGCAGCCCACGGATGAACCTGCTGGAGGCGTCGGTCTACGTCCACCTCGACCGGTACGTCACGCTCAACCTCGGCGACCAGTCGCTCTACCTGCCCTGGAACGACATCCGCAGTCGGGCGGTGGCGCACTACCACGGTGAGCGGATCGTGGTCGGCATGCGTGCCGAGGCGCTCACCCCGGTCGCCCCGGACAGCCCCGGTGACGTGCTGCGCGGGCGGATCCGTTACCTGGAACACCACGGGCACGAGTCGTTGGCGTTCCTCGACATCGGCGCGACCGCGATCATGGTGGACGAGATGGGCACCCCGCTCGATCCGCCGCCGGTCGGCCAGCGCGGCCTGCGCCGGTTCGGCTCGGTGATGCAGCGGCTCACCGGCAAGCCGGTGGAGGCGCAGGAGCCCGCGACAGGTGGCGTCCAGACCAGCGTGCTCCCCGATCCGGGCCGGCACCACCGACGGCCGGCGGAGTTGGCGGTGCGGCTGGCGCCGTACCCGGCGGTCAGTGCCGGTCACCCGCTCGCCGTCTCGGTGCGGATGGACGCGCTGCACTTCTTCGACGAGCGTGGCGACCGGATCGACGTGGGGTGGCGCTGACGACGCGCCGGAGCGGGGTGGCGGACCGGCCACCCGGTGCCCTACCGTCTGCCCACCCAGTCCACAGTGCAAGAGCATCGAGAGGGGTCCCCGTGTCGGGTGACCGTCCCAGCCCGCTCGTGATCGAGCGCATCCTGCGCGATCGCGAGGGCATCTGGCAGCAGATCGTGGCCGAGCGTGACCTCAACGGCCTGACCGGGCGGATGCTGACCAGCTCCGCCATCGCGTTGGCCTGTTACGGGGCGGTGTTGGGCTTCTTCCACAGCCCGCTGATGGCGCTGACCTCGGCGTTGAAGCTGCCACTGCTGTTCCTGGTCACGCTGGCCATCTGCCTGCCCACGCTCTACCTGTTCAACCTGGTCTTCGGCGCCCGGCTCTCGGTGCGGCAGTCGTTGGCACTGGTGATGGTGGCGATCACCGTCACCTCGATGCTCGCTGTGGCGTTCGCGCCGATCAGTCTGTTCTTCCTGATCACCGCCAACGACTACGGGTTCTTCAAGCTGCTCAACGTGGCGATCCTGACCCTGTCGGCGCTGGTCGGGTTGCGCTTCCTGACCAGCGGCATGCAGGTGCTCAACGACCACGGCCTGCTCGCGCCGGAGGCTCCTACCGCCAAGGCCACCGAGCAGGTCACCGCCCCGGCGCCGGTCCAGGCCGTGCCGGCCGCGGTGCCCGCCGGGGCGACGCCGGTCGGCACTCCGCCCGCCGGTCAGAGTGCCACTGCGGTGGCCGTGCCGGCCGGGGCGGCGGTGGCCGAGTCGACGTCGAACGGCGCGGTGACCACCGCGCCAGCTCCGGCGCAGGTTCCGGCGCAGTGGACCGGGCAGCCGGCCGGTGCCTCGTTCCCGCCCGGCTACCCGCCGCAGCGCCCGTGGGACAACGCTCCGATCCGACGCGGCGAGCCGACGCAGCGGCCGGCGAGCATGACCCTGCTCTACATCTGGATCCTGCTCTTCGGTTTCGTCGGCACCCAACTGGCCTGGACGCTGCGGCCGTTCTTCGGTGACCCGGGTCAGGACTTTGCCTTCTTCCGCAGCATCGACGGAAACTTCTACGCGGAGATCCTGCGCACCATCGCCAACCTCTGAGGGTGCCCGGTCGGCGGATCTCCGCTGGTTGCCGGCCTGGTTACCGGTGAGTAACGTCGGGTCATGACTATCGACTCCCGCCAGGTGGCGGCCGGCATTCTGGAAGCGGTGCCGTTCGCTCGTACGCTCGGACTTGAGTTCGTCGAGGTGGCACCCGAGGCGGAGGGTGGCGTCCGGGCGGTCGTCCGGCTGCCCGACTCGCCGGCCACCCACAACCACATCGGCGGGCCACACGCCGGCGCCATGTTCACTCTTGGCGAGACGGCCTCCGGCGCGGTCGTGCTGGCCGCCTTCGGGCAGCTGCTCGACCGGGCCGTGCCGTTGGCCGTCCGGGCCGACATCGCCTACCGGAAACTCGCGATGGGGCCGGTGCTGGCCACCGCGCGACTCGGCCGGCCGGCCGCCGAGGTGATCGAGGAGCTGGAGGCCGGGCAGCGTCCGGAATTCCCGGTCGCCGTGGAGATCGCCACCGAGAGCGGAAAGCCAACCGCGGTGATGACAGTGATCTGGACGCTGCGACCGAACTGAACCGCCTCGGGGCGGCGGAAAATGGGTTTGCGGGTCCAGCAGGGTGGATAGATTCGTACCGTGCTGGGCCTACCTGCTCACGTGACCGCCTGTCTCTTCGATCTGGACGGTGTGCTGACGCAGACCGCCCGCGTACACAACGCCGCCTGGACGCAGACCTTCGACGAGTTTCTCCGCCAGCGCGCCGCGGCCTCCGGCACGCCGTTCCAACCGTTCGATCCCGGCCCGGACTACAACCGCTACGTCGACGGCCGGCCCCGGGCCGACGGCGTCCGGTCGTTCCTCGCCTCCCGGGGGATCGTGCTGCCCGAAGGCGACCCGGACGACCCGCCTGAGGCGGAAACCGTCAACGGCCTGGGCAACCGCAAGAACGTCCTGCTGCTGCACCGTCTGCGCAGCGCCGGCGTCGAGGTCTACCCGGGCTCGGTGCGCTACCTGAAGGCGGCGACCGCCGCCGGGCTGCACCGCGCCGTGGTCACCGCGAGCGCGAACGGGGCCGAGGTGGTCGCCGCCGCCGGATTCGAGTCACTGCTGGAGGCCCGGGTCGACGGGCTGGTCGCCCGCGCCCAGGGACTGCGCGGCAAACCACACCCCGACACCTTCCTCGCCGGGGCCAGGCTGCTCGGCGTCGACCCGACACAGGCCGCCGTCTTCGAGGACGCGCTCTCCGGGGTGGCCGCCGGCCGCGCCGGTGGCTTCGGTTACGTGATCGGCGTCGACCGGGTCGGGCAGGCTGACGAGCTGCTCGCCCACGGCGCCGACATCGTCGTGACGGACCTCGCCGACCTGCTCGACGTCGCCGACCCACCGACGCCCACCCCCACCGCCACCGAACGGGGCTCCGCATGATTCGTGAGCGCGCCTATCCGGTCGAGCCGTGGCACGTCCGGGAGACCCGGCTGGACATGGACGTGCTGGCCCAGTCGGAGTCGGTCTTCGCGCTCTCCAACGGGCACGTCGGCCTGCGGGGCAACCTCGACGAGGGCGAGCCGCACGGCCTGCCCGGCACCTACCTCAACTCGTTCTACGAGCTGCGCCCGCTGCCGTACGCCGAGGCGGGCTACGGCTTCCCCGAGTCCGGGCAGACCATCGTCAACGTCACCAACGGCAAACTGATCCGGCTGCTCGTCGACGACGAACCGCTCGACGTGCGCTACGGCGAGCTGCTCGCCCACGAGCGGATCCTCGACATGCGAGCCGGGACGCTGCACCGGGAACTGCACTGGCGCTCGCCCGCCGGCCGTGAGGTCAAGGTGCGCAGCACCCGCCTCGTCTCGTTCACCCAGCGGTCCGTGGCCGCCATCAGCTACGAGGTGGAGGCCGTCGACGGCCCGCTGCGGCTGATCGTGCAATCCGAGTTGGTGGCAAACGAGTCGCTGCCCGCGCAGAGCAAGGACCCCCGGGTCGCGGCGGTGCTGGAGTCGCCGCTGCTGGCCGAGGAGGAGTTGACCACCCCCGACGGCGGGCAGCTGATCCACCGCACCAAGGTCTCCGGTCTCCGGGTCGCCGCCGCCATGGAGCACGAGGTGCACGGCCCGGACCACACCACCATCGAGTCAGAGGGCTACCAGGACTGGGTGCGCACCACGATCGCCTGCGTGCTCAAGCCCGGCGAGAAGCTGCGGGTGATCAAGTACCTGACGTACAGCTGGTCGAGTCGCCGGTCCCTGCCGGCGCTGCGCGACCAGGTCGGCGCGGCACTGGCCGGCGCCCGGCTGGACGGGTGGGACGGGCTCCACCGGGAGCAGCGCAACTATCTCGACGCGTTCTGGGACGCCTCCGACGTGCTGGTCGAGGGCGACCCGGAGGTGCAGCAGGCGGTCCGGTTCGGTCTCTTCCACGTGTTGCAGGCCGGCGCGCGCGCCGAGCAGCGGCCGATCTCGGCGAAGGGGCTGACCGGCCCCGGTTACGACGGCCACGCCTTCTGGGACACCGAGATGTTCGTCCTGCCGGTGCTCACGTACACCCAGCCGAGCGCGGTACGCAGCGCGTTGCAGTGGCGGCACAGCACGCTGGATTCGGCGCGGGAACGGGCCGAGACGCTCAACCTGCGGGGCGCCGCCTTCCCCTGGCGGACCATCGAGGGCCCGGAATCATCCGGTTACTGGCCGGCCGGCACCGCCGCCTTCCACATCGCCGCCGACATCGCCGACGCGGTGCGCCGCTACGTGATGGTCACCGGGGACACCCAGATGGAACGGGAGATCGGGCTGGAGCTGCTGGTGGAGACCGCCCGGCTGTGGCGCTCGATCGGCCACCACGACCGCCACGGGCGGTTCCACATCGACGGTGTCACCGGCCCGGACGAGTACACCGCTGTGAAGAACGACAACGTCTACACCAACCTGATGGCGCAGCGGAACCTGCTCGCCGCCGCCGACGTGGTGATGCGCTACCGGGACGAGGCGTTCCACCTCGGGGTCACCGACGAGGAGGCCGCGAGCTGGCGGGACGCCGCCACCTCCATGCACGTCCCGTACGACGACGAACTCGACGTGCACCAGCAGGTCGAGGGCTTCACCCGGCTCCAGGAGTGGGACTTCACCCACACCCCGGCGGAGAAGTACCCGCTGCTGCTGCACTACCCGTACTTCGAGCTGTACCGCAAGCAGGTGGTCAAGCAGGCCGACCTGGTGCTCGCCATGCACTGGCGGGGGGACGCCTTCACCCCCGAGGAGAAGGTGCGCAACTTCCTCTACTACGAGCGCCGCACCGTACGCGACTCGTCGTTGTCGGCCTGCACCCAGTCGGTGCTCGCCGCCGAGGTGGGCCACCCCGAACTCGCGCACACCTACCTGCGTGAGGCAGCGCTGATGGACCTGCACGACCTCAACGAGAACACCCGCGACGGCGTACACATGGCGTCGCTGGCCGGTGCGTGGCTCGCCCTGGTCAGCGGGTTCGGTGGTCTGCGGGACCACGACGGCGGGCTGTCCTTCGCCCCCCGGCTCTCCAGCCGGCTCAGCCGGTTGGAGTTCTCGCTGCAGTGGCGCGGGCTGGCGTTGCGGGTGGACGTCCGACCGCACCAGACGACGTACTCGCTGCGCCACGGCGGCCCGGACGACGTGGTGGAGCTGCGCCACCACGACCAGCTATTGCGGGTGACCTGCGACGAGCCGGTGACCGTGCCGGTGCCGCCGGCCGATCCGTCCGGCCCCGCGCCCGAGCAGCCACCGGGCCGCTCGCCGCTGCTGCGGCTGCCCGAGCGCGAACAGTGACGGGTGGGGCGGGAGTGTTCCCGCCCCACCCCGCACTGGTCGATCAGACCGGCTCGCCGGTCGACGGACGGCCGATCGCGTCCCTGGGCGCCGCCGCCTTCGGGTCGTCGGGCAGCCGGGCCGACGCGGCCTGGTCGCCGAAATCCTGGTCCCCGAAGTCCTGGTTACGCTCGGCGTCCTGTTCCCGCTGGGCCTGCTCGGTCAGCTGCTGCTGCCGGGAGATCTGCTGCTTGGCCATGGCGATCCTCGCGATCCGTCGGGGCGCGGTGGCGCCGACACGGTCTGCGGTCGCTCGTCGCGTACCCGACGCCCCAGCGGGCAAACGCGGCCTGGCGGCGCGCCCACGGCCCGGCGGTGACACCGCCCCGGCGTGCGTGGCGCGCGCCGGGCCGGGTACGCGCAGCACCGGTGAGCACCCGGAGGTGAGGCATGGACGAGCAGCGCAGCACGGTGATGGTGCCGATCGGGGAGGCCCAGCTCCCCGCCGACCTGACGCTGCCCGCCCAGCCGGTCGGCGTGGTGCTGTTCGCGCACGGCAGTGGCAGTTCCCGGCACAGCCCGCGCAACGTGTCGGTGGCCCGGACGCTGAACGACAGTGGGCTCGCCACCGTGCTGGTGGATCTGCTCACCCCGGTCGAGGACGAGGTGGACACGCGAACCGCCGAACTGCGCTTCGACATCGGGCTGTTGGCCAGCCGGCTGGCCGGGATCGTCGACTGGCTCGCCACCGGGCGTCCGGCCGGCGACGTGCCAATCGGCCTGTTCGGGGCCAGTACGGGTGCTGCCGCTGCCCTGGTCGCGGCGGCGTCGCGCGCCGATCGGGTGGCTGCCGTGGTCAGCCGGGGTGGTCGACCGGATCTGGCCGGGGACGCGCTGGCCCAGGTGCGTACCCCGACGTTGCTGTTGGTGGGCGGGCTGGACGAAGAGGTGATCGCGCTCAACGAGCAGGCGCTGGCCGAGCTGGGGGAGGCCGGCGAGCTGCGGGTGATCCCCGGCGCCACCCATCTCTTCGAGGAGCCGGGCACCCTTGAGCAGGTCGCCGACCAGGCCGCCGCCTGGTTCACCATGCACCTCAGCCGATGATCACTGCGTGGGTAGCAGGGCCGAGGCCGAGCGGCGCTGTTGGACGGTGTCGATGACCCTCCAGAGGACTGCGGTGATCGGGACGCTGACGAAGGCGCCAGCGATCCCCGCGATCAGCGTGCCCGCGGTGACCGCCACCAGGATCACCGCCGGATGCAGCCGGACCTGCCGTTTCATGACCAGTGGTTCCAGCAGGTTGCCCTCGATCTGCTGGACGGCGATCACCGCCGCGAGGGTGAGCAGGGCGGTGGTGGGACCGTTCGCGGCCAGCGCCACCAGCACCGCCACCGCGCCCGCCACCGTCGCCCCGATGATCGGCACGAACCCGCCGAGGAACGTGATCAACGCCAGCGGCAGGGCGAGGGGCACCTGGAGCACCACGAGAGCCAACCCGATGCCCAGCGCGTCGACAGCGGCGATGAACATGGTGCCCCGGCTGTACGCGCCCAACGTCTGCCAACCGGCCCGGCCGGCCTCGGCCAGCACCGGCTGGTTCGGGCCGGACACCCGCGACAGCACCCAGTGCCACATCGACCGGCCATCCTTGAGCAGGAAGAAGAGCAGCACCAGCGCCAGCAGCGCGGAGCCGAACACCTCGGTGACGGTCCGGGCGCCGGCCACCGGGTCCGGAGAACTGCCACTGAGCCCCTGCCGGGCCTGGTCCACCAACCGGTCCAGCTGTGCCTCGCTGACCGGTAGCGTGGACGTCACGAAGTCGCGGCTGCGATCCACCCCCTGCGTCAACTCCTGGCTGAGCTGGTCGAACTGGCTGGCGGTCAGGTTCCACACCAGTGCGCCGACGCCGACCAGGATGCCGAGCAGCAGCAGGACCGTGCAGAGCGCGGCGAGCGCCGCCGGCAGCCGCAACCGGCGCAGCAGCAGCAGGACCGGATCGAGCAGCGCGGTGAGGAAGATGGTGGCGGCCAGCGCGATGGCCAGCGGCGCCAACAGGACGGCGATCTTGCCCAGCAGATAGAGCCCGGCGGCGACCACCACCAGGCAGGCGCTCCACAACACCGCGGTTCGGACCAGCCACGGCAACGCCGTCCAGGTCTGGCGCGGCCCGGGGCCGCCTGTCGCTCCGGGTTCCTCTGCGGCCATGTCGGTCCTCCTCGATCTCGACGAGGTCGGTACCCGGTCGGTCGTGCCGCGACACCCGAATGACCGGCCGGCGCCCGCGCGGATCGTACGCCGGCCGGGGTGACGCGGGTGGGTGTTCGCCAATCGCCCCCGCGACGGCGGCGTTTGCGCTGTCGGGTCGAGGGAACGCGAAGGGGACGGACCGGACTGAGGAGGAACGCCGTGGGTGACTTCATGGACAAGGCCAAGGACTTCGCGGACAAGCACGACAAGCAGGTCGACCAGGGCGCGGAGAAGGCCGGCGAGATGGCCGACAAGCGCACCGGCGGCAAGTACGACGACCAGATCGACAAGGGCGTGGACCAGGCCCAGGCGCGTACCGGTGAGGGTGACCAGGTCCGCTGACCCGCGCTGCTCCCGGGCCGCGTCGGCGACCCGGGAGCGCCCGGTCCACCCGGTGCGCGGGTCAGCGCTGTCGCTTGTGGTGTAGCTCGTCCATCGAGGTGGGCCGGCCGCTCAACGCGTCGCGTAGCCGGTCGACCAGGCCGATGCCGGGTGCGATCAGCTTGTTCGCCGGCGGATGGTCCGGGCTTCCCGGATGTGGCCGGGTCGGCCCGATCTCCTTGATCGCCGTCACCTTGGCCGCCGCCTCGACCAGCTCCTCCCGGGCGGTCGCCGCGCGCAGCCGCGGAAAGAGCTCCTTCTCCTCCTCCGCCACGTGACCGCGCACGATGGCGGTCAACTGGGTGAGCAGCTCGTCGAAGCGGGGGGCGGACGCGTCGGTGGACTCCAACTCCTTCATGGTTCGTTCGGCGTCGGCGTGCTCCGCGATCTCGCGGTCGGCGATCTCGTTGCCGTCGGGCAGTACCTTGCGGGCGATCGGATACACGTACGCCTCCTCGGCCACCGAGTGGCGGACGAGTTCGGCGATCACCACGTCGACGAGGTGCCGGCGGTGCTCGGGGGTGCCCTGCCGGGTCGCCAACTCGACGAGGACTGCCTCGATCTCCCGGTGGTCGGAGACCAGGATGTCGACGGCGTCGTGGTCGTCGGCGGTCGGTGGATTGGTCATGTGACGGCCCCTTACCGGTTGCGGATCGGTGGGAGGTGTGTGGCTCTGGTACCCCCACGGGGCTGCGCAAACCAATGGTTGACGATGTGTTCGGGGGTGTCGTTGGGGCTCGCCGGGAGACGGCTTGCCCAGCCGCCGAGATTGCCCCGCCGTTGCCGGGGTAACCGCCGCCATGGCCGACGACCGCCCACCCGCCGACCTCCGACGGTCGCGGCTCGACGAGACCGCCGAGCGGACGGTTCGGCGGGTTCGGCACCGTGGTGGGCAGGCCGGCAAGATCCGAGCCCGGCAGTGGGAGATCACCCTGGTGATCTCCGTCCAGTCCGGGTTGGCCGCGGCGATCGCCGCCCTCCTCGCCGACAGCCTGCTCGGCCAGGGATCGCACGTCTTCGCTCCCGCCGCCGCCGTCGGTACGATCGCCACCGCCATCGGGCAGCGGGCCCGGCGCACCTTCGAGCTGTTGGCCGGCGTGGCCCTGGGCATCATCATCGGCGACACGCTGCGATTCCTGCTCGGCTCGGGGCCGTGGCAGACCGGCGTGGTCGTCGCGCTGGCCATCGCCGCCGCGTTGCTGGTGGCCGGGAAGGGTGGCCCGCTGGTCGGTCAGGCCGGTGGTACCGCGGTGCTGATCGCCACGCTGGCACCGATGGAACGTGGCCTGGAGCTGCCCCGGATCTTCGACGCGCTCGTCGGCGGGGCGGTCGGCCTGGTGGTGGTCGCCCTGTTGTTGCCGGTCAACCCGATGCGGGTGCTGGACCGGGCCGCGGCGCCGATCTTCACGATCGTCTGCGAACAACTCGCCGAGCTGGCGCAGGCGCTGCGCGACCGCGACGGTGCCCGGACCCTGGGCGTCCTGGAGCGGCTGCGCGGCACCGATGACGACCTGGGCCGGCTGCACGACGCGCTCAGCGGCGCCGAGGAGGTGGTCACCATCGCTCCGGTCCGTTGGCACCGCCGGCAGCAGTACCACCGGTACGCCCGCAGCGCCGCTCACCTGGAGCGGCTGTTGCTGGACAGCCGTGCCATGGCCCGCTGGTCGACCACCGCGCTGCAGTACGACGAGCCGATCCCGGCGGAGCTGCCGGAGGCGATGCGTCGGTTGGGCCAGGCGGTGGTGGTGATGCGTACGGAGTGCAGGGTCGGTGACGACCCCCGGTGCACCCGCCAGTTGGTCGAGCAGTGCGCCGAGTTGGCCGGGCGGGCCTCGGAGAGCGGGGTCCACTCGTTCGGCGAATCCCTCGTCACCGGACTGCGTACCGCCGCGAGCGATCTGCTCCGGGCCGCCGGTTGCGAACCCGTGGACGCGAACCGGATCGTGCGCCGGGCGGCCGGTGCCGGCGAGGCGGAGATCCACCCGCCGGTTCGGCGAGAGCTGCACCGGACCCGACCGACGCGGGCCGCCCGGGCCCGTCGGCGCGCACACCTCGCCGCGCGGAGCCGTAACGAGAACCGGGCCGGCCTCCCCGCACGGGAGAGGCCGGCCCGGTGAACCGTCACGGTCAGGAGGAGTAGCCGCGCTCGGCGATCCAGTTGGCGACCTTGGGCAGGCTCATCCAGTACTCGCCCACCGCCGGGTCGGCCGGGTCGGCGACCCGGATGGTGTCACCGCCGTCGCGGTAGCCGACCAGGGTCAGGTAGTGGCCGCCCTCGTACGAGTGCGGGTTGCCGTCGGTGTCGACTGTCGTGCCCTTGATGTTCGCCACCACCGGCCGGCCGGCGTCCACGGCGGCCAGCACGTCCCGGCGCAACTGCTCGACCTGGTCCGGGCGGGCCACCGAATCACGGATCTCGGTGGTCCGGTACTTGCCGCCGGTCAGTTCGTTCAGCACCCGGGTGGTGTCCAGGGCCGAGGGGGTGCCCGCCTCGGTGGTGCCGAGCAGTCGGGCCACCTCGTCCTGGGAGAGCGCCTTGCCCTGGGCGGACAGCGCGATCCGGGTCGCGGCCGGGCCGCAGTAGTAGAAGTTCGGCTGGGCCTGGTAGTCGACGCCGAGGATCCGCTCGGCGTGCCTGTCGTTCTGGCTCGACGACGCCGGGGCGGCCGGCGCCGGGGCGGCCTGCGCGGCCACCGCCGGGCCGAGGGCGCACCCACCGGCGACAAGCAGGCCGGCGACGGACAGGCCGCTCTTCTGGACGATCGGGTTCATTGTCGAGTCTCCGTTCGGGGGTTGGCGCCTCCGGCAGGCGGACGGCGGCAGCACCGGGAATGGCGCTCGGCGCAACACAGGGGCCGACCATCGGTGGTCTCGGCCCAGGGCGTACCGACTGCGTAACCGCTCTGCTTCACCGAGAATTCCGCCGGCTGCGGGCACCGGGGACGGCACAACCTCCCGGCCGGCCCGAACCGGTCATCGGGGACGAACGGCCGCTCAGAGACTGCCCAACAGCCTGGTCACGGTGATCTCGATGACCACCCGCTCCGGATTCGGGCGCGGTGTCCGGTACCGCTCGGCGTACCGCCGCTCCGCCTCCGCCACGGCGGCCGGATCCGACCGCAGCACGGCGCGACCCTCGACGGTCAACCAGCGGCGGCCATCCACGTGGCACACTGCCACCGCCGCGCCCTCCGGGCCGGCCGCCGCCACCTGGCGGGCCTTGCGGGAGGTGCCGGAGGTGATCACCCGGGCCAGCCCGGCCGCCGGGTCGAGGGTCACCCCGACCGGTACGACGTGCGGGGTGCCGTCCGCACGCACTGTCGTCAGCGTCGCGAGGTGCCGTTCCGCGCAAAAGGCGGCAACACGCTCATCGTGCAGGTCCAACCGATGATCGCCCGCCATGCCCGTCCCCCGTCCCCGAACCGACCTGGATCATCGCACGCGGCGGCGGGCCCGCTCTGGGTTCGGTGGGGCGTCCGGCTGACCGGGCAGCTGGCGACCAGCCGCCCGCCGCTGGTGCACCAGCCGGGTCAGATAGATCAACGCGGCGGCCAGCACCCCCATGTCATCCAGGTAGATCGGGTCCGGCAGCACGTCGACCGGGAAGATCGTGTAGATCAGCGCCCCGTAGAAGGCGACCTTGCCGCCCGCGCCGAGCCCGGTCAGCATCCGCCGGGTACGCACCACCCGCACCGCCAGCACCACGGCACCGACCAGTGTGGCCAGCGCCAGGATGCCGGCGACCACCACGAGGACCCACGCCTGTCGGGACATGCCGTCACGCTAACCCAGATGAACCCGCCGGGCTCAGAACGCGGGCACCGTCGCGCGGCCGCGGGCGGTCACCTTGTTCTCCCGGGTCTGCTCCACGTTCTCCCGGGTCTGCGCGCCCAACGGTCGGGCAACCTCGCTCAGCGGCAGCACCGACGCCGACTCGGCGACCCGCCGTCCGGTCGCCGCGTGCGCCTCCTCGCGCAGACTCCGAGCCGCGGCCACCGCCAACTCCGCCGCCCGCCACGCGGCCTGCTCCCGCTCGCGGGCCGCGGCGTGCCTGGCCGCCAGGTTGTCCCGGATCGCCCGCTGGAGCACCAGCTCCTGCTCGACCGGGTGCAGTCGCGGGTCCCAGCCGTCGCGATGCGCGAAGACGTCGCTGAGCTGCTCCACCGACAGCTCCCGCCGCCAGTACGCGTCCAGGGCCGCCCGGTGCAGGTAGCGTTCGCGGTCGGCGTACTCGGCGGGAGTCCGTGCGGTGTGCGGCAGCGGCATCGCGGCCGCCGCGTCGAGCCGCCGCACGCCAGCCTCGGCCGCCTCGTACGCCGACCAGGCCGCCTCGACCTCCTCCTGCGCGGCCACCCACTCCGCCCGGCGACGCCGCACCGTGGTGCTCGCCCGTTCCGCGGCCACCGCGACCTCCTGCGCGTAGCGGCTCTGCTCCCGCTCCTCCTGCGCCTGTTCCAGTTGGCTCGGCATGGCGGCGCGGCGGATCCGGGCGCCCGGATCGAAGCGGAACCGGCCCGGCCGCAGCAGCAGCGCGGAGACGGCGACAGCGACCACCCCGAGCAGGCTCAGCCAGATGACGGCGGCCCGGGAGAGGTCTGGCAGGACGGCGGAGAGGACGGTTTGCATGATCAGCACCTCGCGGTCGAAGGCGGGTATCGACGGGCGGCAGGAGGGCGCGGCAGCACCGGTCGGCCCGGTGGCGGGGTCGTCCCGTCGACGGCCAACTCAGGTGCCGTACGGGATCAGCCGGGATCGGGCCCCGGGGGTCGCCGGGCCTGGCTCAGCGGGCGGGCGGCCCGCGTCGCGCGGGAGTGTCACGGCCGGGATCGATGGCCGGAACGTACGCCAGGAGCGCCGCGACCGGACCGGTCGCCGTGGCGGTGTCGGCAGTGGTGGTGTCGCGCGTGCCAACCGGCGGGGCGACAGCGGGCCGGCTGGCCCGTTCGACGGCCGGGCTGGCGTCGGGGCGGACACTCGTCACCCGACTGCTCACGGCGCTGGGCCGCAGCTGCGTGGGGGCGGGCGGTGGGGACGCGGAGAGAGCGGCACCAAGGCCGACCGCGAGCACCAGCGCGGTGACCGCCAGGCGGGTCAGTTCCCGCAGTGACCGCAGCACAGCCCACCGAACCGGGCGGACAGCAGCTGCGGACGACACCCGACCAACCTATCGCCAGCGCTGGCGAACCGCAGCACGGCGACGGGCAACGCTGGCGTGACAGCCACCACCATGGGCACTGTGGACGCCGCCGACCGGAGCCGGAAACGGCGGTGCCCCCGACCGGATCAGGTCCGATCGGGGGCACCGCGCGTGGTCCGGGTGGTGTCGCCGGTGGTGCGGGCCCGCCGGTGGCGGACCGTGGTCAGTTGCCGGTGCCGAGCACCGGGGGAGCGGGCTTCTCGTCGCCCTGCCACACCATTTCGTCCTCGGTCAACCAGGTCAGCCGCTCGTCGGAGTCGTCGTCCTGCCCCCGACCGTGCCCACCGAGCACACCGGGACGGCCGCCGCCGGACCCCGGTCGGGCGTTGCCGCCGGCCACAGCCGCCCGGCCGCCGGCCCCGCCGCGCTGACCGTCAATGCTGCGCCCGACGCCGTTGGCGGCGCGACTCTCCGCCGGGGACGCGGCACCACCGGCCGGCCGAGCCGACGCGGGGGGCGCGTTGCCCGAGCCGGCGAGCGCGCCGCTGCGCAACACCCCGCCGGCCGGTGCCCCGCCCGACGCTCCGTACAGCAGGCCGGGGCCGGTGCTCGTCGCGGCGGGCGCGCCCGCCGGCGTGGACAGGCCCGCCAACCCGGCGACACCCCCGCCCAACAGCGCGCCGCCGACCACCGGGTCCGCCCCGGCGAGGGAGGTGCCGCCGCTGGGGATGACGCTGCCGGCGCCGACCGGGCCGGTGCCCACAGCCGGGCTGCCACCGGTGCCCGCGCCGACCTCGTCAGTGCCGGAACCGTGGCCCGGCAGTTCGGCGGCGCGGTCCGGCGTCGAGATGGTCGCGTCACCCGTGCGCGCGGTGTGAGTGCCGGTGTTGGGGCCACTCGTCACCCTGGCGATGGCCGAGACGCTCTGCGGCGTCGTCGGATCCTTGCGGGCGGTGGTCGGCGTGTCCGGGTCCGGCGGAGGCGGCTCGACCACCCGGTCGTAGGTGGAGATGTCGTAACTGCTGGCCAGATCGGCCACCAGGTTCACCATCCGCTGGTGGGCCTTCTCCTGCTCGGCCTTGTCCTGCTGGTGGCCGGCGATGCCCCCGACGATCAGACCGGTAAGACCGAAGACCGCGCCACCCTTGATCGCACCGCCGATCGCCTTGTCGTTGTCGTCGGTCTCCTCCGGGCTCTCGGCCTGCTTGTGAGCGGCCCGCAGGTGGTCGGCCATCATGGTCAACCCCTGCTTGACGCCGGCCATCCCCTCGCCCAACGCATCGGTGTGGGCGACGATCAGGCTGAGGCGCCGGTGGAACTCCCGACCCGCAGAACCCGTCCAGGTGTTGGCGAGCTTGTCGAGGTCGCCGCTCAGCTCCCGGCCGAGGCCGTCGAGGATGCCCTTGAGCTCGGCCCACTGGGCGGCCACGCCCTCGACCTGCTCCGGCTTGCCCGCCATCAGACCGTCGTACAGCTGCTGGTGGCTGCTGCCCTGGTAGCGCTGGGTGTATTCAGACACGCCCGTCCTCCTTCGGCTGGAACGCCCGGTCGACCGGGTTCAGCGCGGCGGTGACGTCGTCGGCGTTGGCCGCGTTACGCGCCTCGGCGGTGCGGTAGTTGCTCAGGATCGTGCTCGTCGCCTGCTGAGCCGCCAGCACCGCCTGTCGGATGCGCTCGGCCTGCTCCACGTAGGACTGGTGGACCTCGCTGTAGCGACGCGCCTTGTCGGTGGCGTCGAAGAACGAGCCCAGCGCCGGAGGGCGGCACTGCATCTCGGTGTTGAGCTTGCGCAGCACCGACTCGGCCTGGCTCAACCGAGACGCCAGGTGATCGTGGAAGTCCTCAAGGGACAACAGGTCGACTTCCGTACGCCCGGCCATGGCAACATCCCCGTCGTTCTGGTTGACAACCGTCAGCGACATCAAGGTTAGTCCACCCGTGCGACTCCGGGCGACCCGTCCAAGCTGCTCAGCCGTCGGCGTCGGTCGATTCCGCCGACCCCCCGCCGCCGGCCCCGCCGCTCGCCGGTGCGCCGCTCGCCGGAGCCGACGGTGTCGAGCCCGACGGTGAACCGGCGGACGGCGACCGGGACGATGGCGTGGCTGACGGCGAGCCCGAGGGCGGTGCCGCCGATGGCGAGGCCGACTTCGGTGCGGCCGACGGTGGCGCGGCCGGCGCCGGCCCGTCGGGAGCGAAGACGGCGAACGCGTCCTCGCGCTTCAGGGTGGGCCCGGTCGGGATCAGCGCGAGCAGGGAACCGGGCACCGCCAGCGGGGTGACCCCGCCGTAGCCGAGCACCTCCAGCGTCTCCGCCGAGCCGAGCGGATACCGGATGCCCTGCGGGCTGATCAGGTAGATCGTCGCACCGGCGGCACCGGAGCCGCTGGTCCCGGCACCCGGTGAGGCCTGCGCGATGACACCCTTGCCGCCGGGCAGCAGCACCGCCTCGGCGGTGCGTACGGCGTCGCGCCTGGTCTGCCGCACCGGCACCAGCCCCGGATCACTGTCGGTCAGCTCATCCGGCACCCGGTCGAACACCTCCAGGGTGGTGGTCGGCGGACCACCCGCGCTGCCCTTGCGATACGTCGCGCACACCGTCGTCTGACCGGGCTGGGCCGGGTAGAGGGCGGGCACCGTCGGCGGCAACCCCTCCTCCTCGATCCGCTGCTCCTCGAAGGCCTCGCTGGCGTCGTTCGGCGTGATGTCGGTGATCCGACCGCTGCCGCTGGTCTGGAGCAACGCGGTGATCTCGCTGATCGGCACGAGCGCGTCCCGGGTCAGCACGTAGTGTCGCCCGGCAGCCTTGAACACCGAACCGACGTTGTACGACTTTCCGGCCACCGTGCGGTTGCTGGGCCCGCCCTCACCGGCCAGCGACATCCTGCGCAGCGGTGGCCCGGCCGGCACGGCGTTGAGCAGTTGCTGCCCGATCTGGAGTCGCTCGGTGCCGGCCATCCGCAGCGCCGTCATCGTGCGGGCCGGGTCGAGCAGCTGGAGCCGCCTGTTGTTGGTGATGAGGTAGCGCTGGTCGTCCACCGAGACCAGCACCCCCCGGTCGCCCAGCGGCGTGCCGCCGGGCAGCGCCCGGTCGATCACCAGCCGGGTGCTGGAGCGCTGCCGGTCGACCGGGTCGGGCACGTCACAGACCGACCACGGCAGCCCGGTCAGCGACTTGCGGTCGGGCAGGGCGTCCGGTGCGCCGACGATGCCGACGGTCACGCCCCGGGGCCGGTCCCGCAGCGACGCCTGGGACATCGTCCGCACCTCGGCGGCCGCGTCGTTCACGATGAGGCGCGCCGACGTGTAGTTGAGCGTCGGGTGCAGCTTCCCCTCGATGAACACGTACGTCGCGCCGGTCTCCCGTTCGATGACCAGGGTCTTGTCGTCCAGCGGCGCCGCACCGCCGGTCAACTGGCCGTACGCGCCCACCCCGCCGAGCACGATGGCCGCGGCGAGGACACTGCCGAAGACGGCCATGCCGAGCCGTCGCATCGGCAGGTTGGTGGTCTCCGGGTCGCCCGACAGCAAGGCGGAGACGATGCGGCGGGTGACGAAGCGGTACGCCTGCACCTGATCGCGGCGGGTCCGCATGACTTACCTCCGGCGGGGTGTTTCCACGACGATCAGGGGCAGGGTGCCGTCGCGGGCTTCCCTACGATAAGGGGCCGACGGTGCTTCCTTGGGACCACCGCTCGTGGCCGGCTCCGGAGGAGACCCGGCGCAGAGTCGTACCGTGCAGGAGGGACAGTCAGCGATGACGCAGGTTCAGGCGCCACCCGCCCGAGCGGTCACGGACCCTGTCGACGTTCCGACCCGGCTGACGCCGCCGGCCGAACGACCCGGCCGTGGACGGGTCGGTCCCGTGCTGGTCGGGCAGCTCGTCGTGCTGGAGTTGTGCGTGATCGGCGTCTGGGCCGCCACGGCGGGGCCCAGCTGGCTGCTCGCCGCGGTGGGCGCGGTGGCGCTGCTGGTCGTCCTGGCGGTCTTCGCCCGTCGCGGTGGCCGCTGGTGGTTCGAGGACCTGCTGCTGCGGCGTCGGCTGCGGCGTCGCGGCGAGCGGGCGTCGGCCGCGCTGGCCGACGGCACGGCGAGCGACCCGCGGTTGGCGGCGCTCGCCCCCGAGCTGAGCATCATCGAGCTGACCGACCGTGGCACCCGGCTCGGCATCGGGCGCGACGACCAGGGCTGGTTCGCCGCCGTCGCCCTGCAGTCCGCCACCGGCGCGGCGGTCGGCTCCGTCGACGCGTCCGCTGTGGACCGCGCGCTGGGCGTGCTCGCGGACTTCAACGCCCCGGTCTCCCGGGCCCAGGTCGTCGCGCACACGCTGGTCTGGTATCCGGCACCCGGTGCGCCGCCGGCGGCGCACCGGACCGTCTGGGTGGCGCTGCGGCTCACCGTCCGCGACGCCCGGGTCGAGGCGGTGAGTCGGGGCGGCGGGCTGACCGGCGTACACCGGACGGTGGCCGCCGGGATCGGCCGGCTCGGCAAGGCGCTGACCTCGGCGGGGCTGGCCCACCGCCCGTTGGGCCGGGAGGAGCTGCGCGCGGCGATCGTCTCGGCCGCCGGTCTGGACCTGGTGCCCGAGGTGCCGGCGGAGAGCTGGCGTGGGCTGCGCGGCGGCGGCTGGACGCACCGCTGCATGGCGCTGCGGGGCCGCTCCGACGCTCCGCTCGGCCCTCTCGTGGACGCGATCACCGCCACCTCGGCGCCGTCGCACACGGTGGCCGTGACCGTCTCGGCGGACGGTCGGGTGGCGGCGCCGCTGGTGCGGGTCGCGGCGATGGACAACCATGTCGAGGCGCTGGTCAAGGTGGTCCGCGAGGTCGCCGACCGCGCGGGCGGGTCCACCCGGCCGATGGACGGTCAGCATGCCCCGGGCGTCTACGCCACCGCTCCGGTCGCGTCGGCGCTGGGCGTCCTGACCGGTCCGCGGTCGCGCTGACCGGTGCGGCGGCGAGACACGGTCAGGGTCGGAGGTTGACGATCCAGCCGTAGAGGCCGCAGACCCAGAAGGCGAGCGGCACCAGCGAGATGATGAGCAGGATCTCGACGATGTCGAGCAGGCGGCCCCAGACCGGGGAGATGCGCTTGCCGGCGACGCTCAGACCGTAGATCAGGCTGATCACCGCGGCCAGCACCAGCCCGCCCAGGATCAGGCCGAGCCGGACCGGCAGCGACCCACCGGCGAAGGTGGTCGCGGCGGCCAGACCCAGACCCACGGTGCCGGCCAGCAGCACCGGGGTGCGCTGGGCCCGGCCCAGCAGGGGGCGAGCCCGCAGCAGCGCCAGCAGGGCCAGCACCAGGCACAGCAACACCGCCGGCAGCCGCCCGTCCAGGGCCAGCACGATCTGTGCGCCCAGCACCAGCACGGCGACCGTCCACAGCAGGCCGGTCAGGAACTCGTCGGCGCGCTCACTCTGCTGGAGCACCTGCCGACCGTCCACCGACTCGCTGTCGGTCTTCAGGTCCTCCGGGCCGGTCGGGATGGACGGCACCGGCAGCCGGGCCAGCCGGTAGGCCATCATCGGCAGCGCCGGAACGACGCCGAACGCCACCGCGGCGATCACCGCGGCGGAGGCCGCCGCGTCGAGGTCGAGGACCAGGCAGAGCACCGCGCCCAGGCCGGTCGCGGCCGCGACCCCGATCGTGGCGAAGAACAGCGGGTACCGGTCGCCGACCGCCAGCACGGCCACCGCGCCGGCCACCACCGCCGCGGTTGCCGCGAGCAGGACGTGCGGACTGTCCAGCTCGGTCAGCGATCGGTCGCCGGCGAGCAGCAGCAGGCCGCCGGTGGCCGCGTGCACCAGGCCGATCATGGCCAGCACCGCGCCGGTGCCGCTGTCCCCGGCGGCCCGGGACAGCACTGCGGCGCCCACCAGCAGCGCTACCGCGACCAGCAGCGCGGCCACCGCGCCGGGCAGGTGCGGCGGGCCGGCGAACAGGGCGGCCACCGCGCCGGCGCCGAGCGCCGCCGCCGCGAAGATCACGGCGAAGGAACGGGTCGCGCCGACCTGCCAGGCGCCGGGGCGCTGGTTGGTCGCGGTGGCGACCGCGTCCACCACGTCGTCGAAGACGATCTCCGGTGCGGCGTCGGAGCGGGGGTTGAAGTAGAGCACCTCACCGTCGCGGACGCTGAGCTGCGCCGCGGTACGACCACCGTCGAGGGGCGCACCGCCCAACCGGGACAGTGCCCAGCCGCCGTGCCGCGCACCCTCGTCGGCCATGTCCTCGCCCGCGTAGCGCAGCAGGGTGGGCAGCAGGTCGGCCATCGGCACGTCCGACGGCAGCGCCAGGTCCATCCGGGTACGCGGAGCCACGATGGTGATCCGGCTCAGACCGCCGGTCGCCGTCTTCGTCGCCACAGTGGCCTCCAGGTGCGTCTGTGATTGGCTGGCTGTGATGCTGCGGTCCGGGTCCACCGCGCACACGGCAGATTACCTACGATGACGGGCACGTACGATGCCCACCCGCGGGCGGTGTTCCGCGGCGGCACGTCATCAGGGCCGCTTCTGGGGAGGAAACAGCCGTGAGCACTGTGGTGTTCCGTCGGCTCCCGCGTCAGCCGGGGCCGGCCCTGCCGCGCGGCGAGGTGCTGCTGGAGTCACCTCCCGAGCTGCCCGAGCCGACGCCCCGGGGGATGGGGCAGCTGCTCATGATCCTGCCGATGTTCTGCGGGGTCGGTGCCATGGCGTTCCTCTACGCCGGCAAGGGCGGCGGCATGATGACGTACGTCGCCGGTGGTCTGTTCGGTGTCTCGATGCTCGGCATGGCGATCGGTTCGCTGGCGAACAACGGTGGCAAGGACAAGGCCGAGCTGAACGCCGACCGCCGCGACTACATGCGCTACCTGGCGCAGATGCGCAAGCGCACCCGGCGGGCCGCCGAGCAGCAGCGGGCGGCGATGGCCTGGCGGCACCCGGAGCCCGACGCGCTCTGGTCGATCGCCGCGTCCCGGCGACTCTGGGAGCGACGGATCACCGAGGACGACTTCGGGGAGACCCGGATCGCCCTCGGCCCGCAGCGGCTCGCCGTGGAGATCGTCCCGCCGGAGACGAAGCCGGTGGAGGACCTGGAGCCGATGAGCGCCATCGCGCTTCGCCGGTTCGTCCGCGCCCACTCCACAGTGCCCGACCTGCCCACGGCGCTGTCGGTGCGCGCGTTCAGCCGGGTGGTGCTGCGCGGCGACCGCGAGCCCGTGCTCGATCTGACCCGGGCGGCGCTGGGGCAGCTGGCCACCTTCCACGCGCCGGACGACCTGGTGATCGCGGTGGTTGCCGCACCCGACCGGCAGACGTCCTGGGGCTGGGTCAAGTGGCTGCCGCACGCCCACCACAGCGGTCGTACGGACGCGGCCGGCGCCCGCCGGCTGGTCTTCGCCAGCCTGGCCGAGGCCGAGGCGGCGCTCAGCGCCGAGCTGACCGGGCGGCCCCGGTTCGCGCCGGAGGCGAAGCCGCTGACCACTGCCCCGCACCTGATCGTGGTGATCGACGGCGGGGAGATCTCACCGACCTGTCAGCTGGTGGGCCCGGGGTTGCTCGGCACCACGGTGATCGACCTCTCCGGGACGGTGCCGCGCGACGCCGGCCGATGGCTGCTCTGCCTCGACGTGGGCGACGGAAGCTCACTCGACCTGGTCCGGGGCAGCTCGTCGTCGACGTTGGGCCGGCCTGACCGGCTCAGCGCCGAGGCCGCCGAGGGGCTGGCCCGACAGATCGCCCCGTTCCGGCTCTCGCAGCAGCAGACCGGTGGCGACGAGCCGTTGGCGCGCAGCACGGAGCTGCCGGACCTGCTCGGCGTCGGTGACGCCGCCGCGGTGGACGTGCAGAACACCTGGCGTCCGCGTGGTCACCGTGACCGGCTGCGCATCCCCCTCGGTGTCGGCCCGGACGGCAACGTGGTCGAGCTCGACTTCAAGGAGTCGGCGCACGAGGGCATGGGCCCGCACGGTCTGGTGATCGGGGCCACCGGTTCCGGCAAGAGTGAGCTGCTGCGGACGGTGGTGGCCGCGTTGGCGGTGACCCACTCGTCGGAGGAGCTGAACTTCGTCCTGGTGGACTTCAAGGGCGGTGCGACCTTCGCCTCGCTGGAGGCGCTGCCGCACACCAGCGCGGTGATCACCAACCTGGCCGACGAGCTGCCGCTTGTCGACCGGATGCGCGACGCCCTCGCCGGCGAGATGGTGCGCCGGCAGGAGCTGCTGCGGGCGGCCGGCAACTACGTCTCCCGTTTCGAGTACGAGAAGGCGCGGTCGGCCGGTGAGCCGCTGGACCCGATGCCCAGCTTGTTGATCATCTGTGACGAGTTCAGCGAACTGCTCGCCGCCAAACCGGACTTCATCGACCTGTTCGTGATGATCGGCCGGTTGGGGCGGTCCCTCGGCGTGCACCTGCTGCTGGCCAGCCAGCGCCTCGAAGAGGGCAAGCTGCGGGGCCTCGACACGCACCTGTCGTACCGGATCGGTCTGCGGACGTTCTCCGCTGTGGAGAGCCGGATCGTGCTCGGCGTGCCGGACGCGTACGAGCTGCCGAACGCGCCGGGCCACGGCTACCTGAAGACGGACACCAGCACCATGCTGCGGTTCCGGGCCGCGTACGTGTCGGGGGCGTACCGCGCCCCGGGGCAGCAGGCATCCGCTTCGCAGGCGCTGGTGCAGCGGCGGATCGTGCCGTACGGCCTCGACTTCGTTCCGGTGCAGGTCCCGCAGGTGCCGGTGGACACCGCCCCGGAGCCGGAGCAGCCGGCCGACGGCAAGGCCGTGGCGATGCTCGACGTGCTGATCGACCAGCTCAAGGGTCGGGGCCGCCCGGCCCACCAGGTGTGGCTGCCGCCGCTGGCCGACCCGCCGGGTCTGGGTGAGCTGCTCGGCCCGCTGGCGGTCGACCCGACCTACGGGCTGTGCACCGCGTCCTGGCCCGGGCGCGGGCGGCTGACCGTGCCGGTCGGTGTGGTGGACCGCCCCTACGAGCAGCGTCGGGACCCGATGATGGTCGAGCTGGCCGGGGCCGGCGGCAACGTGGTCATCGTCGGTCGGTCGCTCAGTGGCAAGAGCACGATGCTGCGTACGCTGCTCGCCTCGCTGGCCCTCACGCACACGCCACGCGAGGTGCAGTTCTTCTGCCTGGACTTCGGCGGGGGCGCGCTGCGCAGCATGGAGCGGCTGCCGCACATGGCCGGGGTGGCCGGCCGACGCGACGTCGAGGCGGTCCGCCGGACGGTGGCCGAGGTGGTCGCGGTGCTGGACGAGCGGGAGGGCCGGTTCGCCCAGCACGGCATCGACTCGGTGGCGAGCTACCGCCGTCGTCGGGCCGCTGGCGAGTTCGCCGACGACCCGTTCGGCGACGTGTTCCTGGTGGTGGACGGCTGGAACACGCTGCGCCAGGAGTACGAGGAGCTGGAGCAGACCATCACCACGTTGGCCAACCGGGGCCTCGGCTTCGGTGTGCACGTGGTGCTCACCGCCGTGCGGTGGGCGGAGATCCGGATCAACATGCGGGACCTGCTCGGCACCAAGTTGGAGCTGCGCCTCGGTGACGCGTCGGAGTCCGAGATCGACCGCCGCGCGGCGAACAACGTGCCGGAGAAGTCACCCGGTCGGGGTCTGACCCGCGACAAGCTGCACTTCCTCACCGCCATCTCGCGGATCGACGGGCGTCGCGACATCGACGATCTGAGCGAGGCCTCGGTGTCCCTGGCCGGGCACGTGGCGGCGAACTGGCCGGGTCGTCCCGCGCCGAAGGTGCGGTTGCTGCCCCGCCGCCTGCCGGTGGCGGAACTGGCCCGGATCATCGACCGGTCGGCGCCCGGGATCCCGGTCGGTGTCAACGAGTCGGCGCTCGCGCCGGTCTACCTGGACCTGGCCAACGAGCCGCACCTGACGGTCTTCGGCGACGCGGAGTGCGGCAAGACCAACCTGCTGCGCCTGATCGCCCGGGGGATCACCGAGCGGTACACCCCGGCGCAGGCCCGGTTGGTGATCGCCGACTACCGGCGCGGCCTGCTGGGGGCGGTGGAGGGTGACCACCTGCTCGACTACGCGCCGTCGAACCAGGCGTTCGCCCAGGGGCTCGGGTCGATCCGCAGCGCGCTGTCCAACCGGCTGCCCGGCCCGGACGTGACGACCGCCCAGCTGCGCGACCGGAGCTGGTGGAAGGGCCCGGATCTGTACATCCTGGTGGACGACTACGACCTGGTGGCCTCCGGCGGGAGCAACCCGCTCAGTGCCCTGCAGGAGTTGTTGCCGCAGGCCCGTGACATCGGTCTGCACCTGATCATCACGCGCCGGGTCGGCGGTGTGTCCAGGGCGCTCTACGAGCCGGTGCTGCAACGGCTGCGTGAGCTGGACTCGCCGGGCCTGCTGATGTCCGGCAACCGGGAGGAGGGGGCGGTCTTCGGCACGTTGCGGCCGAGCCCGCAACCGCCCGGCCGGGGCACCCTGGTCCGTCGTCGCGACGGCCAGCAGTTGATCCAGACCGCCTGGTCTGAGCCAGCCTGAGCGCGGTCGGCCGTTCGGTGGGGGGTGATGGGCTGTCCCGGCCCGATTCACCACCATCCATCGAACGGCACCGGCCAGGGCTGCGAGGGCTGGACAGGTTCCGCTACGGTCTTCACAGGAGTGTCCGTCGGTGGGGTGTTGCTGCCTTGCCGCGGGGGAGGGATGCGGCGAAGCCGCCACCACAACAGACGGAAGGGTGTGAAGCATGGCGTTCGAGGTCGAAGCTGCGACTCTGCATACCGCCGCGAGTGACGTGCGGTCCACGCGCAGCGAGGTCGACGGTGAGCTGAAGAAGCTGTGGAACGTCGTCGACGACCTGGCCATCGCGTGGAAGGGTCAGGCGTCCACGGGCTTCCAGTCGCTGATGACGCGCTGGAACGAGGACACCGTCAAACTGCTGACGGCGATGGACAGCATCGCTGACCTGCTCGACAAGTCGGGTACGACGCACCAGGTCAACGACGAGGAGCAGCAGCAGATGCTGGACAAGTTCCACTCTGCTCTCAACCCGTGATCCGTAGCCGGCAGAGGAGGAAATCGTGACGATCAAAGTTGACTATGCGGTCCTCGAGAGCAGCAACCAGCAGATGCAGGCCATCTCGAAGACCCTCGAGGAAAAGCTCGACACGCTGCGGTCGATGCTGACCAAGCTGCACTGGGACGGCGAGGACCGGGTTGCCTACGAGCAGCACCAGGCGAAGTGGGACGCCGCGGTCCGGGACATCAACCGGATCCTGAACGAGATCGGTGGTGCCGTGGGCATCGCCCGGGAGAACTACCTCACCACGGAGATGAGCAACTCCAAGGTGTGGAGCTGAGGCATTCGCACAGGCGGCTCCGGTCCGGTTCGCCCGGCCCGGAGCCGCTTTGTGTGTGGGCGTCGGCACCGCGTCGCGGTGCGCCGCTCAACCGGCGGTCGGTGCGTCGGTGCGTCGGCCGGGGCGCCAGTCGCGTCGGCGGCCCCGGGTCATGATCGGCCGGGCGACCAGCAGCAGCCCGGCGAGCAGCGCGCCGATGACCGCCGCCCAGATCGCGGTGGGGCGCTGCCAGCTCAGCGGGTCGTCCCGCACGGCTGGCGCCGGCAGCGCGCCGATGGGCGGGTTCGTCCGGGTGCCGAGCAGGCTCGACACCGCCCGGTACGGGTTGACCATCCCGTGGCCGATGTCGGCGTTCTGACCCTCGGGTGGGTTGTCCGCGGTGCGCTTCAGCCGATCCGCGACCTGCTGCGGGTTGAGACTCGGGTAGGCGGCCCGGACCAGCGCGGCCACTCCCGAGACGTACGCGGCCGCGTAGCTGGTCCCGCCCTCCGGCACGGTGCGGTAGCCGCTGTTTCCGGGCGCCGGCCCGACGATGTTCATTCCCGGTGCGGCGATGTCGACGTAGTCGCCGCTGATCGAGGTGCCGACGTGGCTGCCCTGCTCGTCCACGCCACCGACGGCGATCACTCCGGGATACGCGGCCGGGTAGCCCGGCAGGTTCTGGGAATCCTCCGACCGGTTGCCGGCGGCGGCGACCAGCACCACGCCCTTGTCCAGCGCCCGCTCGACGGCCGCCGTCAGCTCGGGGCGGGGAATCGTCGTGAGGGACAGGTTGATCACGTCGGCGCCCTGCGCGACCGCCCAGTCGATGGCTGCCGCGATCTGGGCGGGGAGTTGCGGATCGCTTACCGCCCCGAGCTGTGGCAGCACCCGGATCGGCAGGATGCGGGCGGCCGGGGCGATGCCGGTGAAGGGGACGACAGTGCCCTCCCGGCCCGCGATGATGCCGGCGATCAGCGTGCCGTGCCCGGCCTCGTCGCACTGGCCCTGCCGGGCCGGTAGGCCGTTGAAGTCGCGACCCTCGAGGACCTGCCCCTTGAGGAGCGGGTGGGCGGCGGAGACTCCGGAGTCGATCACGGCCACCGTGACCCCGGCGCCCCGGGACAGCGGCCACGCCGAGGACGGCTCCAGGCGGCGTAGCGCCCACGGCATCTGGGTCAGGCCGTCGGAGCCGGGGGGACCGCACAGCGGCGGTGCCGCCGCCGCGGGGGAGGGTGCCACCAGGCCAGCGCCGAGCACTGCCGCCAGCGTTCCACTGAGGACGCCGCGAAGGGCACGTCGGGACGAGGTCGCGCTCAACGGCGGGCATTCGCGCACCCGCAAAGGTTACCGCCGCTGCCGTCGGGCAGCGGCCCCCGGTGACGAGGTCAGGCCCGGGGGTTCGCTTTCGCGGTGGGGGTGTCGGCGAACAGCGCGAGCAGGTCGCCGACCTGTCGGTCGGCCTCGGCCGGGTGCCGGAACCGGCCGGCCGGGTTGAGGGTGTACTCGTTGCGTCGTCCGACGCGGGTGCGGTGCAGGTAGCCGCCCGCCTCCAGGTCGGCCACGATCGCCTGCGCGGCGCGTTCGGTGACCCCGACCTCGGCCGCGACGTCGCGTAGCCGGGCGGTGGGATTGCGGGCGATGGCCAGCAGGACGTGCCCGTGATTGGTGAGGAACGTCCAGTTCCGCCCGCCGTCGGTGTCGCCCGTCACAGTGCTCGCCATCGTTGACCGCCCTTCCGGATGTCCGCCTGCTCGCGGAGAGTCTTGTCCGCCCCGCCCTGGGAGGGTTGCCCAGGGGGCGACCGGGGTCAACGTATGAAATCTAAATCACGCATACCTTGACGCATCTTAGCGTGCGTGTGACGGTGGAGCGCGACTGAGCGCCCGCCGCCCGGTCGGCGGAAAGTCGGTCTGACCAGGTGAGATGCGTCGAGACGAGGTGCGGGATGAGTCATGCCGGGAACGCCGGTGGTCAGCCGGGTACGCAGCGGACCACCGATCGAGCGCCAGTGCTCAGTGAGCCGAGCCGGGCGTACGCCGAACTGGTCGCCGGCAATCGACGCTTCGTCGGCGGCGCGCCACACCATCCCAACCAGGACGCCGGGCACCGGGCCGCCGTCGCCGACGGGCAGCACCCGTTCGCGGTGATCGTCGGCTGCTCCGACTCCCGGCTGGCCGCCGAGATCATCTTCGACCGCGGGTTGGGTGACCTGTTCGTGGTCCGCACGGCCGGGCACACCGCCGGCCCGGAGGTGCTCGGCAGCGTCGAGTACGCGGTGACAGTGCTCGGCACTCCGCTGGTGGTGGTGCTCGGTCACGACCTGTGCGGTGCGGTGCAGGCCGCCCGGGAGTCCGCCGCGACCGGCACCGCGCCGAGCGGCCACCTGGGCGCGGTGGTCGACGCCGTGCTGCCCAGCCTTCGCCGGGCCGAGGCTGAGGGCGTGGACGACATCGACGGCATCGTCGACATCCACATCGCACAGACCGTCGAGACGTTGCTCGGGCAGTCCCCGGTGCTGGCCGACGAGGTGGCCCGGGGGCGGTGCGCGGTGGTGGGGATGTCCTACCGGCTGGCCGCCGGGGCGGTACGCCCGGTTGCCGCCGTGCCGGCTGGCTTCGCGACGCTGGACACCCCGGCCGACCCGGCTGCCCCTGCCACCGTGTGACATGACGAGGGCCGCTCCGCGTCACGCGGAACGGCCCTCAACCGGGGTCGTACGGGTCAGAGCAGCGACATGTGGACGTGGTCGGTGTGGTTCGACGGCCCGCTGTACGAACTCCAGCCGGTGGCCGGGAACCAGATCTGCCGGTTCCAGATCACGTAGTAGATGCCGAGCCGGTCGGCGTTACGGATGAGGAACGCGGCGACGTTGTTGCCGTACGTCCGGGTGTCGTTGTTGTGCCACGGGGAGAAGCCGCTCTTCTGCAGCGACCAGTCGCAGGCGCGGCCCTTCGGGTGCTCCCACGGCCCGCCGGGGCGGTAGCAGCCGACGAACCGGTTGAAGCCGGCCCGCTTGACCTCCTTGTACGCGTGCAGCGTGCGGGGGGTGACGCAGCCGGACGTGGTGGGGTCGTTCTCGCTGCACGACTGGGGCTTCCAGTCGCCGTCGGCGGTGCGACCCGGGCCGATCTTCGCGACCGGGGAGGTGGCGTCCACCAGGCCGCCGGTGAAGCCCTTGCCGCCGACGAGGGAGAGCGCCTTGTCGGCCTCGCTCTTCCGCTTCGCCATCAGGGCGGTCTGCTTCTGCTGCTCGCGGACCTCGGTGTCGAGGGCCAGCTTGGCCTGCTCGGCGCGGGCCTTCACCTCGTTGACCTCGGAGAGCTTCTTCTCGTTGACCATGTTCATCTCGTCGAGCACCGCGGCGCGCTGGACGAACGAGTCGGGGGCGTCGCTCTCCAGCAGCATCGCGATCGCGCCGATCCGGCCGGTCCGGTAGGCCTGGGCGGCGATCTGCCCGACCTGCGGGGCCAGTGCGGCCAGGTCGGCGTTGGCCCGGTCGACCTCGGCCGCCAACTCGCTCTGCCGCTTCTTGGATTTGTCCAGCTTGGACTTGGCGGCGGAGTAGTCGCGGTTGGCCTGCTCGATGACGTCGTTGAGCAGCTTGGGCTCGCCGTCCTCCTCGTGCCCGGACGGTGTGGGGTTCGTCGGGGCGGCGTGCGCCGGGAGTGGCCCGGCGAACACGGTCAGTGCGGCGATCACGGCCACCACGGGTGTCAACCAGCGGCGTAGGGGTGCCGTCACAATGTTCCCTTCCGTCGACCGCCGACCGGGTTAGCTGACGGGTTCGGGGCGGAAGCGGCCCCTACCGCTGACGCGGATTCACCCCACGTACCTGGGTCCCCGGCTCGCCGGTTGGCGATTGGGCGGTGGCACCGCAGGCGCCGCTTCGCGCCTTCATCGGTGACCGGCAGCGAGGTTACCCGAGAGTCGACCGGCTGAGCTACGCCTGGATGCCGACCAAAAGCGTCATTTCGCCATAGCGTTGAGTGACCAGTGACGTGGTTCTCAGGGTGGTTGCCCGATCTGGTCACGCTGAGGAGTGTCACCATGCCGTATCCGTGCTCCTGTTCGACTCCGGCCACCGGTCGGCGGCCTCGGGTGGGGGTGCGGCCCGCTGCCGGTCCGGCTCGTTGGAGCCGGCCGTTCGCGGTGAGCTGAGGGCGGCGAGTGCCTCGCTGCGGTCCGGCTGGGGGCGCGCGGCGGGAGCGTCGGCCGGCGGCACGGCGTCGGTACGCCCGGCGGCGGTCACCACCGCGGCCAGCCCGGTGGTCAGCGGCACGGCGGCGATCAGACCGAGGGTGGCGACCGCGCTACGGACGATCTCCTGGGCGAGGAACTCACTGGTGAGGATCTGCCCGATCGGTCGCGCGTCGGCGGTGAGCAGGAGCAGCAGGGGCAGCGACGCGCCCGCGTACGCCAGAACGATGGTGTTGACAGTGGAGGCGATGTGCGCGCGGCCGACCCGGGTGGCCGCCCGGTACAGCTGCAACCGGGTGAGGCCGGGGTTGGCGTTGGCCAGTTCGGTGACGGTGGCCGCCTGGGTGACCGTCACGTCGTCGAGCACCCCGAGCGATCCGATGATGATCCCGGCGAGCAGCAGTCCGTGCAGGTCGACGTCGCCCTGGAACATCGACAGGGTGGTGGCGTCTTCGCTGCCGAAGCCGGTGAGGTGGGTGGCGGCCGTGGCGATGGTGGCGAGTACGCCGGTCAGCACCAGGCTGCCCAGGGTGCCGAGCACGGCGACCGAGGTCTGTGCGGTGACCCCGTGCGTCAGATAGAGCACCACGAACATGATCAGGGCGGCGCCGACCACCGCCACCAGCAGGGGTGACCTGCCGGCACCGATACCCGGCAGCACGAAGGTGAGCAGGATGGCGAAGCTGGCGGCCAGTCCGGCGAGCGCTGCCAGACCCCGCCACCGACCGAACGCGACGATCGCGGCCGCGAAGACCACCGCCAGCCAGATCATCGGGGTGCCGCGTTGGTGCTCGGCGATGTTCCAGTTGCTGGTGCTGGGATCGGTGGGATCGGTCAGCTCGACCAGGATGACCTCGTCGCCGACCTCGACCCGGGGTGCGCCGGGACCGTCCGGCACCGGCGTCCGTACCTGCTGGCCGGCGGTCGGCCCGTCGTCCACCCGGACGTCGACGGTGCCGCACCGTCCGTTGCCGACCCTCGGGGTGCCCTCGGGGACCGACGGCGCCGGCGGGCACGGCTCGTTCACCACCCGGGTGACAGTGCCGGGGTAGCGCGGCACGTCAGCGCCGCCGTCGGTCTGCGGTGACCCGCCGCGCGGCCAGAGCAGCACCGCGGCGAGCACGGTGGCGACGAAGAGGGGTACCACCGTCACGACGAGGATCCGTCGCACCCTCGGTGGGGCGGACGGAGCCGGGCGGGTGTGGTCGGAACCCAAGGCGAGACTCCCAACGATCCGGTGCGGGGTACGGGTCAGCGAGCCGGGCGGTTCACCGTTTCGGTGGAAACGCGGCGGTCGGCGGGACGATTCGCTGCCTGACGACCGCTTGATCACGGACGGTCAGTGCTCGGCCCGGCCGGTCGGAGCCGACGTCACGTCGTGGCGGCGACAGTGCCCGACTGTGCGGCGGCATCCGGAGGGCCATCGGGGGAGATGCTAGCCAGCCGGTGGCGGGGTCGCAGGTCGTGGCGGAGTGTCGGTGGCCGAATCGCTCGCGTGGCGGCCCTCGGACCGGCATGTTGGAGCTATGCCCGCTCCGTCGCCGTCCGACCCCGACCATCGGCACGCCGGACCGGTGCCGCACGAGAGGCCCGCCGGGCATTCCGATCATTCCGGGCACGACAAGCACGCCGGGCACGATCCGGCGATGTTCCGCCGCCGGTTCTGGGTCTGCCTGGTGTTGACCGTCCCGGTGGTGCTGACGAGTCATCTCGTGTCGGACCAGCTGGGCCTGGCCTTGGACGACGTGCCCGGCCGGTCCTGGGTGGGCCCGGTGCTCGGCTCGGTGGTGTTCTGGTGGGGCGGTTGGCCGTTCCTGGTCGGCGCGGTCCGGGAGGTGCGGGACCGGGCGCCGGGGATGATGCTGCTGGTCGCGATGGCGATCACCGTCGCCTACACCGCGTCCCTGGCGACCAGCGTCGGCGCGTTCGACCTGGACTTCTGGTGGGAGTTGGCCGCGCTGGTCACCATCATGCTGCTCGGGCACTGGCAGGAGATGAAGGCCATCGGGCAGGCCCGGGGGGCGCTGGCGGCGTTGGCCGCGCTGCTACCGGACGAGGCCGAACGGGTGGCGGCGGACGGTCGGGTCGAGGCGGTGCCGGTGGCCGGTCTGCGGATCGGCGACGTGGTGCTGGTCCGGCCGGGAGGTCGGGTGCCGGCGGACGGTCGGGTCGTCGAGGGCGGCGCCGAGCTGGACGAGTCGATGATCACCGGCGAGTCGCGACCGGTCGTCCGGTCGACGGGCGACCGGGTGGTGGCCGGCACCGTCGCCACCGACTCGGCGATCCGGGTACGCGTCGAGGCGGTGGGTGAGCAGACGGCCCTCGCCGGCATCCAGCGGATGGTCGCGCAGGCGCAGGGCTCGGGTGGGCGCGCCCAGTTGCTGGCCGACCGGTTCGCCGCCGCGCTGTTCTACCTGGCCACCGGCACCGCCGTGCTGACCGTGCTGGTCTGGACCGCGCTCGGTCAGCCGGACGAGGCGGTGGTCCGTGCGGTCACCGTCCTGGTGATCGCCTGCCCGCACGCGCTGGGTCTCGCCATCCCCCTGGTCGTCGCGCTCTCCACCGCGCTCGCCGCGCGGTCCGGGATCCTGGTCAAGGACCGACTGGCGTTGGAACGGATGCGGACCGTCGGCGCGGTGCTCTTCGACAAGACCGGCACCCTGACCCGGGGCGAGCACGGGGTGACCGGCCTGGTGACGGTGCCTGGCGTCGAGCGGGACGAGGTGTTGCGGATCGCGGCCGGCGTCGAGTCGGAGAGCGAACATCCGTTGGCCCGGGCGATAGTGGCGGCGGCCGGGTCGACCGGCCCGGCCCGTGCCGCCGAATTCCGGTCGCTGCCGGGCCGCGGGGTGCAGGCGACCATCGACGGTACGCGGTACGCGGTGGGCGGGCCGACGCTGCTGCGGGAGCTGGACGTGTCGTTGCCGGCCGAGCTGGAGGTGGCGACCGGGCGGTGGTCGGCGCGGGGTGCCGCGGTGCTGCACCTGGTGCGGCTGCCGGACGCCGTGCTCGGTGCGTTCGCGCTGACCGACGAGGTGCGTCCGGAGGCCCGGCGCGCCGTCGACGAGCTGCGGGCCGAGGGTGTCCGCACCATCGCCATGATCACCGGTGACGCGCGGTCGGTGGCCGAGGCGGTCGCCGCCGACCTCGGGTTCCGGCCCGGCGTCGACGAGGTCTTCGCCGAGGTGCTGCCGGCGGAGAAGGACGATCGGGTGGCCGACCTGCAGCGGCGGGGGTTGGTGGTGGCGATGGTGGGCGACGGGGTGAACGACGCGCCGGCGCTGGCCCGAGCGGACGTGGGCATCGCCATCGGCGCGGGCACCGATGTGGCGATCGAGTCCGCCGGGGTGGTGCTGGCGTCCTCGGACCCGCGCGGGGTGGGTGCGGTGGTCCGGCTGTCCCGCGCGTCGTACCGGAAGATGCGACAGAACCTGGCCTGGGCGGCCGGCTACAACGTGGTGGCGCTGCCGCTGGCCGCCGGGGTGCTGGCCGGGGCCGGCGTGACCTTGAGCCCGGCGGTGGCCGCCGTGCTGATGTCGGCGTCCACCATCGTGGTGGCGCTCAACGCGCAGTTGCTGCGGCGGGTCCGTCTCTATCCCGTGCCGGACTGACGCCCGTCAGCCGCGCTTCATGAGCCGGCCGACCGCCGCCATCATCTCGGTGGCCATCTCGTCGGCCCTGCCCTCGGCGGCGCCCTCGTGCATGCAGTGCCGGGCGTGCCCGTCGAGCAGCCCGAGGGCCACCTTGTCGAGGGCGGCCTGGATCGCGGAGATCTGGGTGAGCACGTCGATGCAGTAGCGGTCGTCGTCGACCATCTTCTCGATGCCCCGGACCTGGCCCTCGACGCGGCGGAGCCGCGCGAGCAGCTGGTCCTTGCTGGCGGTGTATCCGCGGATCGGGGTGGGTGCGGTCATGCCGACCAGGATAGCGTACCCCTGGGGGGTATGGTACGGTCGTGTTCCGGTTGGATACCCCCACCGGGTACCGGTACCGTAAAGGAGACGATCCGATGGTCAACACGACGTACCAGGTGCAGGGCATGACCTGTGGGCACTGCGTCAGCGCGGTGAGCGCCGAGGTCGGTGCCATCGCTGGCGTGTCAGACGTCCAGGTCGACCTCGCCTCCGGCCGGGTCACCGTCAGCAGCGATCAGCCGCTGGACACCGCCGTCGTCCGGGCCGCCGTCGACGAGGCCGGTTACGACCTCGTCGACGCGTGATCGGAGGGCCGGCGTGCGTACCGTGACGAAACTGGCCGGGTTCGCCGTCGGCCTGACGGCGGTCTTCGGCGCCACCTACGGGATCGGCCGGGTCGTCGACCCCGCCCCGGTCGCCGAGAGCCGGCACGACACTGCCGCCGCCCCGCCGGCGGACGAGCACGGCGGGGCGGCCGACCAGCTCCCCGGCGGGCTGCTCGTCTCCGAGAACGGCTACACCCTCGAACCGGTCGACGCCCCGGCCGGCGAGTTCGCCTTCCGGATCGCCGGCCCGGACGGCCGACCGGTCACCCGGTACGAGGTGGCGCACGACAAGCAGATGCACCTGATCGTCGCCCGACGGGACCTCTCCGGCTTCCGCCACGTCCACCCCGAGCTGGCCCCGGACGGCACCTGGCGGGTCGACACCCCGGTGGCCGGCCCCGGGCAGTGGCGGGCGTTCGCCGACTTCACCCCGACCGGGGGTGAGCCGCTGACCCTCGGCGTCGACGTGACAGTCCCCGGCGAGCTGACCGAACGGCCGTTGCCCGCCCCGGCGACCAGCACCACCGTCGACGGCTACACGGTCACCCTGACCGGTGCGCCGCAGCCGGGCCGCACGTCGTCGCTGACCCTGAGCATCAGCCGGGACGGGCAGCCGGTCACCGACCTGGAGCCCTACCTGGGCGCGTACGGGCACCTGGTGGCGCTGCGCCGGGGTGACCTGGCGTACCTGCACGTGCACCCGGACGGGACGCCAGGCGACGGGCGTACCCAGCCCGGCCCGGCCGTCACCTTCCTCGCCGAGGTGCCCTCGGCCGGCAGCTACCGGCTCTACCTCGACTTCAAGCACGGCGGGCAGGTGCGCACCGCCGAGTTCACCGTCGTCGCCGGCGCTGCCCCGGCCGGAGACGTCAGCGGCCCGAGCGGGCCCACGCCGACCGGCACGGCCGACCACGGCACCCCCGGGCACGGACACAACTGACGGGACCAGACGATGACCACCACCAGCAGACCGCTGCCCGAGGCGCCGAACCGGATCGAACTCGCGATCAGTGGGATGACCTGCGCCGCGTGCGCCGCCCGGATCGAGAAGAAGCTCAACCGGATGGACGGGGTGAGCGCCACCGTCAACTACGCCACCGAGAAGGCGACAGTCCGGTACGCCGACGACGTCACGCCGGACGACCTGATCGAGACCGTCCAGAAGACCGGTTACGCGGCGGCGCTGCCGGCCCCGCCCAGCGCGGAGCCTCCGGTCGACCCGTTGCGGGGCCCGCGTACCCGGCTCTGGGTCTCGGTGGCCCTGAGCGTGCCGGTGGTCCTGCTGGCCATGGTCCCGGCCTGGCAGTTCGACTACTGGCAGTGGCTGTCGCTGACCCTGGCCGCCCCGGTGGTGGTCTGGGGCGGGTTGCCGTTCCACCGGGCCGCCTGGACGAACCTGCGGCACGGCGCGGCCACGATGGACACACTGGTGTCGCTCGGCACGTTGGCCGCGTTCGGGTGGTCGCTGTGGGCGCTCTTCCTCGGTGACGCGGGGATGCCCGGGATGACGCACCCGTTCCGCTTCGACATCACCCGCACCGACGGCGCCGGCAACATCTACCTGGAGGCGGCCGCCGGGGTCACCGTGTTCATCCTGGCCGGCCGCTACTTCGAGGCCCGGTCCAAGCGCACCGCCGGTGCCGCCCTGCGGGCCCTGCTCGACCTCGGCGCCAAGGACGTGGCGGTGCTGCGCGACGGCGTGGAGACCCTGATCCCGGTGGACCGGCTCGTCGTCGGCGACCGGTTCGTGGTCCGCCCCGGCGAGAAGATCGCCACCGACGGGGTGGTCGACGAGGGCACCTCGGCTGTCGACGCCAGCATGCTCACCGGTGAGTCGGTGCCGGTCGAGGTGGCCCCGGGCGACGGCGTGGTGGGCGCGACGATCAACGCGGGCGGGCGGCTGATCGTCACTGCCACCCGGGTCGGCGCGGACACCCAGCTGGCCCGGATGGCTGACCTGGTGGAGCAGGCGCAGAGCGGCAAGGCGGCGGTGCAGCGGTTGGCGGACCGGATCTCCGGAGTGTTCGTGCCGATCGTCATCACCCTCGCCGTCGGCACGCTGGGCTGGTGGCTCGGCACCGGGGCGGGCCCGACCGCCGCGTTCACCGCCGCCGTGGCCGTGTTGATCATCGCCTGTCCGTGCGCGCTCGGCCTGGCCACACCGACCGCGCTGCTGGTCGGCACCGGCCGGGGCGCCCAACTCGGCGTGCTGATCAAGGGACCGGAGGTGCTGGAGTCGACCCGCCGGGTGGACACCGTGGTGCTCGACAAGACCGGCACCGTGACGACCGGACGGATGACGCTGGTGGACGTGGTGCCGGCCAGCGGTGTGGACCGGGCCGAGCTGCTCCGGCTCGCCGGGGCGGTGGAGGCCGCCTCCGAGCACCCGATCGCCCGTGCGGTCGCCGTCGCGGCCACCGATGCGGGCGTGCTGCCCCCGGTGACCGGCTTCGGCAACCTCGAAGGGTTGGGGGTGACCGGCACTGTCGACGGCCGGGCCGTGCTGGTCGGCCGGGTGCGGCTGCTGCGCGAGCGCGGGTTCGACGTACCACCGGAGGTCGAGTGGGCAGTGCGTGACGCGGAGGCCGCCGGCCGGACGGCGATCGTCGCCGGCTGGGACGGGCGGGCGCGCGGCGTGCTCGCGGTCGCCGACGTGGTTCGGCCGAGCAGCCGGGCGGCGGTGGCCCGGCTGCGCGGGCTGGGGCTGACCCCGGTCCTGCTCACCGGGGACAACACCACAGTGGCTCGTGCTGTCGCCGCCGAGGTGGGTGTCGACGAGGTGATCGCCGAGGTGCTGCCGGCCGGGAAGGTCGACGTGGTCAAACGGCTCCAGGCCGAGGGGCGGTCGGTGGCGATGGTGGGTGACGGGGTGAACGACGCCCCGGCACTGGCCCAGGCCGATCTGGGGCTGGCCATGGGCACCGGCACCGACGTGGCGATCGAGGCGGCTGACCTCACCCTGGTCCGGGGCGACCTGGACGCCGCGGTGGACGCCATCCGGTTGTCCCGACGCACGCTCGGCATCATCCGGGGCAACCTGTTCTGGGCGTTCGGCTACAACGTGGCGGCCCTCCCGTTGGCCGCCGCCGGGCTGCTCAACCCGATGATCGCCGGTGCCACGATGGCGCTCTCGTCGGTCTTCGTGGTGGCCAACAGCCTGCGGCTGCGTCGCTTTCGTCCGGCCGCTGCCGATCTGTGACGACGGTGACGGTTGAGCCGGTGACAGTGGGGGTACCTCTGTGGTTGTAGCGACGCTGGCAATGGAGGTTGGCAATGGGATTCGACGACAAGATCAACAACGCCACCGAGGACGCGACCGGCAAGCTGAAGGAAGGCGCCGGTCGGGCCACCGACAACGAGCAGCTGGAGGCGGAGGGTCGCGCTGACCAGTCCACCGCCAAGCTCAAGCAGGCGGGCGAGAAGATCAAGGACGCCTTCAAGAGCTGACGTACGACGTAACCCGCACGCCGGGCCGGTGATCATCACCGGCCCGGCGTGCTGTGTGTCCGGGCCTTTTCGTGACCCTGAGATCCCCCTGATTCCGCTTTCGTCCCACCCTGCCGCGCGCCGGCACCTGCTAACTTTCCTTGGCATGTGCAAGGGCTGGTTATGAGCACCGCTCCACCGCCGACCGGCGACGACCTGGTCCGGGTGCTGGCCACCCTGGCCAACCCGCACCGACTGCGGGTCGTCGCCGCGCTGGCCCGCGAGCGTGCGTACGTCAGCGGGCTGGCCCGGCAACTGGGCATCAGCCGGGCGCTGTTGCAGGTCCACCTACGGAAGCTGGCGGCGGCCGGGTTGGTCACCGCTCGCCTGGAGTTGTCGGAGGACGGGAAGGCCATGAACTACTACGAGGTGGAGCCGTTCGTGCTCACACTCACCCCCGCGGTCATCGCGGCGGCCGTCGAGACGCTGACCGTGCCCGACTCGGGCGAGCAGCCAGGAGCCCCGCGATGAGCGAGCACGACTGGACCGAGGTGGTCGGCGCGATCGGCATCTTCGGCTTCCTGATCAGCGTGGTCACCGTGACCGTCGTCCAGATCGCCAAGACCCGGCGGGCCCGGTACGAGGCGGCCCGCGCGGACGACTACCGCCGGCTCGCCGAGACGGCCGCGCAGGCCCAGGCGGAGAACACCCGACTGCTCGCGGCGATGGATGGCCGGCTCGGCGGGATGGAGACCCGGATGACCACGCTGGAACGCGTCCTGCGCGAGGTCGACTGACCCGGCGGGCGAGAGGCCCCGGGCCGTCGAGCGGCTACTCGACGGCCCGGGTGGAAGCAGCATCACCTCGCCCAGTGGGCGAGTTTCACCGGCAACGCTCCTTCGAGGAGAGGACAGCACCTCATGCTGCGCGTACGCAAAGCCGCAGTGGGCTGGGCGGTCGCCCTGGCCCTCACCGCCGCCGGCCTGACCCCGGCGAGCCCGGCCGCCGCCCGACAACAGTCCGCCCCGACGATCGACTGGCGGCCCTGCGCCACGGACGCCAGCGCCGAGTGCGGCACCCTGTCGCTGCCGGTGGACTGGGACCGGCCCCGGGGTGAGCGCTTCGACCTGTCGTTGGCCCGCCGGGTCGCCGACCCGTCCACCCGGCAGGGCGCGCTGGTCTTCGGCCCCGGAGGTCCGGGCGACAGCGGGGTCGACCGGGTGGTGAACGGCAGCTCCCGGTTCAGTGCCGACCTGCGTGCCCGGTTCGACATCGTCAGCTTCGACCCACGCGGCACCGGCGGCAGTCACCCGGTGATCTGTGCCCGGGACCTGCTCGCCCGGCAACCGCAGCTGATCGCCGACCAGGCCCAGTTCGATGCCGTCCTGGCCAACAACACGCTGCTGCGCGCCGACTGTCGGGCCCGCACCGGGGCGCTCTACGACCACGTCGACAGCACCAGCGCCGCCCGTGACCTGGACGCGGTCCGCGCCGCGCTCGGCGAGCGGCAGCTGACCTTCCACGGCAGTTCGTACGGCACAGTGCTCGGGCAGCGGTACGCCGAGCTGTACCCCGACCGGGTCCGGGCCATGGTGCTGGAGGCGTCGATGGATCACAGCCTCGGCACCCGCGCCTTCCTGGACACCCAGGCTGTCACCGCGGAGGGCGCGTTCGACGAGTTCCTGGCCTGGTGCGCCCGCTCGGTCGACTGCGTCCTGCACGGTCGCGACGTGCGCGCCAGCTGGGCCGGGCTGCACGCCCGGGCGGAGCGGGGCTCACTGCCCGACCCGGACCGGGCCGGGGCGGCGCTCGCCCCGTTCGAGTTGAGCCGCCTCGCCCACAAGAAGCTCTACGACACCTGGCGGTGGCCGGAGCTGGCCGAGTGGATCGTCCGACTGGAAGGCGCCGCCACCACATCCAGCGTCCGCCCGCTGGCGGACGAGGCCGTGGCTCCGTACCCCTTCGCGGTTTTCTGTCAGGACTGGAACCTGCCGGTCCGGGACTACCGGGAGTACGTCGGGCACCTGGGACGGGCGGCCCGGCTCGCGCCGGACCTGCGCTACCCGCCGGCGCTGTTCGCCCTGGTCACCTGCCTGGGCACACCGACGCCGGTCGCCAACCCGCAGCATCGGCTCCGGGTCCACACCGAGGTGCCGCTGCTGCTCGCCGCCACCGTGCACGACCCGGCCAGCGGCTACGGCTGGGCGCGCAACGTGGCCCGACAGTTGGGCCGACACGGCGCGCTGCTCACCTATGACGGGTGGGGACACGGCAGCTACACCAGCAGCCCGTGCGTGGCACGAGCCGTCGACGCCTACCTGATCGATCAGGCGGTGCCCGCTCGGGGCGCCAGCTGCCCGGCCGTCGAACCCGAGATGTGACCGCAGCCGTTGCCGGCCGTCGGGCGGTCGCGCCACCCGACGGCCGGCAACGGTGTGCTCAGCGGCGTCGGGTGGCGCGGACGACCACGTCGTTCAGCGGGGCTTCCCGACCCGGCATCATGCGGCGGTGTTCCCCGGCGGTGACGATCTCCCAGGTGGCGTCGTCCAGGCCGGCGGTGATGTCCGCGAGGGTGACCGACGCCTCGTCGGGCGGGTGGTGCCCATGCCCATGCCCATGGCCGTGGCCGGTGGCTTCGGAGCTGTGCAGGTGCCCGACGATCAGGAGGGTGCCGCCGGGTGCCACCCACCCGGCGATGCGCTGGTAGAAGTCCAGCTGCGGCATCGCGGGGTGCGCGTAGTGCGTGGTGACCAGGTCGAACGGCGTCTCCGGGGCCCAGGCCGTCAGGTCCGCCGCCACCCATCGCACGTGGTCAGACACCCCGCTCTCGGCCGCGCGTTCGGCGGCCCGGGCGAGGGCGACGGGGGCGATGTCGACGGCGGTGACCTGCCAGCCGTGGGAGGCGAGCCAGATCGCCTCGGCACCGGCGCCGCACCCGGCGTCCAGCGCCGAGCCCGGCGACAGGCCGCCGGTCTCCCGGGCCAGGTACGGGTGTGCGGGGCTGGTGCTCATCGCGCCGGGACGGCCGGGGTGCGCCTGCTGCCAGTGCCGCTCCCAGTAGTCCCTGTCGAACTCGTGCTGTTCGGTCATCGGTGCCTGCTCCTTCGCGCGTCGCCCACGACTGTGACCGGGCACCGGGGCAATGTGCAAAGTTAATTGCCGAAATGGCAAGATGTCGCCGGTCACTCCTGGCCGGTCAGCCGGGCCGCCCGCACCTCCAGGTACCGCTGCTCCGGTCGGCTCGTGGTGCCACGCGCCGCGGCCAGGTACGCCTCCCGCGCCGCACCGACCTCCCCGGCCAGCTCCAACAGGTGAGCCCGGACGGCGGCCAGCCGGTGGTGTCCGGCCGTGCGGTCGTCGGCGTCCAACGGCGTGAGCAGGGCGAGCCCGGCCCGGGGCCCGTCGACCATGGCCACCGCCACCGCCTGGTTCAGGGTGACCATCGGGTTCGGCGCGACCCGGGCCAGCAACCGGTAGAGCGCCACGATCTGCCGCCAGTCCGTCTCGGCCGCTGTCGGGGCTTCGGCGTGCACCGCGGCGATCGCCGCCTGGAGCTGGTACGGGCCCGGTGGCGACCAGGTCAACGCCTCGGTGATCAGCGCGACCCCCTCCGCGATGGCGGCGGCGTCCCACCGGGAGCGGTCCTGCTCGGCCAGCGGCACCAACTCTCCGTCCGGCCCCACCCGCGCCGCCCGGTGCGCGTCGGTCAGCAGCATCAGCGCCAGCAGCCCGGTCACCTCACCGTCGTCGGGCAGCAGCCCGCGCAGGATGCGGGCCAGCCGGATCGCCTCGCCGGTCAACTCGGCCCGGCGCAGGTCCGGGCCACTGGACGCGGTGTAGCCCTCATTGAAGATCAGGTAGAGCACCCGCAGCACCGCCCCCAGCCGCTCGGCCCGCTCCGCCGGCCCGGGCAGGGTGAACCGGGCCCCGGCGGCCTCGATCCGCTGCTTGGCCCGCCGGATGCGTTGGCTCATCGTCGCCTCGGGCACCAGGTGCGCCCGGGCGATCTGGGCGGTGCTGAGACCACCGACCGCCCGCAGGGTGAGCGCCACCTGCGCCGACCCGGGCAACGCCGGGTGGCAGCAGAGGAACAGCAGCGTGAGGGTGTCATCGTCGGCCGGAACGTTGGGCTCCGCGTCGGCCGCCGGCGCCACCCCGGCGTACGCCGGCTCGCGTCGCGCCACCGCCACCTCGCGGTCCCGGCGCGCGCTCTCGCTGCGCCACTCGTCGGTGAGCCGGCGGGTGGCCACGGTGAGCAACCAGGCGCGCGGATTGTCCGGTACGCCCTGCGCGGGCCACTGCGTCGCGGCGGCGAGCAACGCCTCCTGGACCGCGTCCTCGCACCTGTCGAACTGCCCGTGCCGACGGACCAGCAGGCCGAGGACCTGCGGCGCGAAGGTGCGCAGCAGGTCCTCGACCGTCCGGTCCCCGGTCACATCTCCGTCCCGGCCTCATCCATGATCGGGCGGACCTCCATCGCGCCGCCGTACCGGACGTCCGGCCAGCGGGCGGCGATCTCGGCAGCCCGCTGCGGGCTGTCACAGTCCACTGCCAGGTAGCCCGCGAACTGCTCCTTGCTCTCCATGAACGGACCGTCGAGAACCTCGGGGCTGCCATCGACGAGTCGGACCGTCAACGTCTGCGACGGATTGGCCAACGCCTGGCCGCCGATCAGCTCGCCGGTCTCGGTCAGCTCCTTCATGATCTCGTCGACCTCACCGAAGAGGGCGGTGCGATCCTGCTCGCTCAGCCCCTCGGTGAAGCCGGGCCGGTTCCAGATCAGCAGCATGTACTTCACGGCGATGCTCCTCAGGCTCAGGTCGCACCCCGATCGGGGCGCGGCTCACCGGAGGGTCGGAGCCGTTCCCCCGATCCCTACCGCGTACCGAAGAAAAGCGCAGAAACCGGCGCCGAGGGCGGTCCCACGCCGCAGCGTTCAGCGCGGATCGGGTCGACCGGGCACCTGCCGGGGTTTCCGACCGCCGCCGACGTCCAGTGACGCCCGGTCGGCGGCCGAGGTGCCGGACGACCAGCCCTCGGCGTCGCGCACGCTGAGCCGGCGCCGGGTGACCCCGGGGAAGAGCGTGTCCAGCCGCTCCCGGACCGCCTCGCCCCGCGCCGCGAGCACCGGCAACAACCGTTCCGCCCCGGCCGTTGCCTGGTCCGCGTCGGTTGCCGCATCCGTGGCCGCCTCGGTGGCCGTCCGCAGCCGCTCGCCGATCCGCAGCGCGAACGCGTTGAGGAAGGACTCGTCCCAGACCTTCGTCCGCCGCCCCGACCCCGGCCGCCGCTCGGCGCGCCCGCGCAGCATCGCCGCAGTGGCCTGGACCAGCAGCGACGTGTAGAGCAACTCCACCGCCACCAGGTCGGCGGGCCAGCCCAGCACGGTCGCGAAGCCGAGATCGTCGGACCAGACCGCCTCGCACCGGTTCGCCGCCGCCACCTCCTGCACCAGCAGCGCCTTCGCGCCCGCGTACGGGGTGTCGGTGCTCAGCCGCACCCCGCCGGGCAGGTCGCCGCTCTCCGCCCCGGCGGCCAGCAGCGCCTCGTCGATGCTGTGCCGGGCGATCAGCTCCTGGGCCTTACCGGTCAACGCCTCCGCCTCCGCCGGAAAGGTGGTCGACTCGGCCTTGGCCAGCAGCGCGCGTACCCGATCGAGCATCGGTGACCCGCTGCGAGCCGGGCCGGCGGCGCGCGACAGCGCCGCGCCGCTGGTGCCCGGCGGTGGGCGCAGCACGGCGATCGGCGGCAGGCTCTCCACCAGCGCGAGGGTGTCCACTGCGGTCCGGAGCGCGTCCGCCCGGTCCAGCCCCTCCCGGGCCGCCCAGCTGGTCAGCACGCTGCGGTCGTCACCAGTGGTTGCCGCCAACGCGCGTAGCTGGTCGTCCCACCAGGCCGGGACCGGCTCGGCCTGGTCGCGGCGCTGAACCGCCATCGCGTGGCGGACCAGCCGGGCCGCCCGGGCGTCGAGCCGCCGACCGGTGATCCGGTCCACGTCGACCGGCTGCCACCCGCGCAGCCACAGCTGGCCGAGAGCACGGACCAGGCGACGCAGCAGTGCCTCGTCCACAGCCGTGGTGCCGTCCGCGACGCCGGTGCCGACCATCAGGTGGTCCAGCTGCCGTTCGGCGTGCCGAACGTCAGTGCCGCGTACCGCCGCGAGCGCACTGGCGACGAGTTCGTCAGCGTCCGGCACGGGCACCTCCTTCTCGGGATCACGCTGTCGCTGCACCTCGGGCTCCGGCCGTCGCTGCCTCTCCAGGCTCCATGATCATGCCGTCCGTGGCCCGGGAGTCGCGAAACGGGGAGGTCATCGGCCATCCGACCGTCCGCCCGACCTTGATCAACACGGCTTCCTGGAAGTCGCGGTGTGCCACTCGGCCGGACACCCCAGTTTCACCAAACCCGTGTTGATCACTCCTCGCGCGGTCGCCCGTCCTCGGCTTCGCCGGCATGGTTCGTCTGGTCCGGGGTAATTTGAGGCCGGCCTGACGCGGATGCGAGGTGTGGTGGTGGCCGATCTCCCCCTGCCAAGCGCACGCACCGCCGACGTGCGTTCCTCCATTCTCGTCGGCGTCCTGATCGGCATCGCAATCATGGCGGCGGTGGACGAGATCGTCTTCCACCAGCTGCTCGCCTGGCACCACTTCTACGATCGCTCCACCCCCTCGGTGGCGCTGCTCTCCGACGGGCTGCTGCACGCCGCCGAGGTGATCGCCCTGGTCGGTGGGTTCTTCTGGTTCGCCGACCTGCGTCGGCGGGGCGCCCTGTCGAGCCGGCTGGCCTGGGGTGGTTTCCTGCTCGGCGCCGGCGGATTCCAACTCTTCGACGGGATCGTCGACCACAAGGTGCTCCGGCTGCACCAGATCCGCTACGGCGTCCACCTGGTGCCGTACGACGTGGTCTGGAACCTGGCCGGCGCGGTGTTGCTGCTGGCCGGCGTCGCTGTCGTCTGGTGGGCCCGGTCCCGTCGGGCCGGTGGCGAGCCGCGGTGACGGTGACAGTGCCGCTGGCGCACGCCGGGCACGGTGCGGCCGGGCCGGCCTGGCTCCCGTTGTTCCCGGTCGCCGTGCTGGCGGGCGGCTACCTGTTGGCCGCCGTCCGCGACCCACGGGGTTGGGACCACCGGCGCACCGTCGCCTGGCTGGTCGGCTGCGCCCTGCTGGCGCTCGCCGTCGGCCCGCTCGCCCAGACCTCCGGTGACCCGCGCGGGCACATGGCGCAACACCTGCTCCTCGGCATGCTGGCACCGCTCGGGCTGGTGCTCGGCGCCCCGGTGACGCTGTTGCTGCACGTCGCGCCTGCGCCGATGCGCCGGCTGGTGGGCCGGCTGCTGCGTGCCCGCCCGCTGCACCTGCTCGCCCACCCGGTCACCGCCGCGCTGCTGAGCACCGGCGGGTTGGCGCTGGTGCTGCTCACCCCGCTGTACGCGGCGGCCGAACGCCACCCCGCCCTGCACCATGGCGTGCACCTGCACTACGTGGCCGCCGGGTACCTCTTCGCCTGGTCGTTGGCCGGGCCGGACCCGGCGCCGCAGCGCCCGGCGCTGGCGGTCCGGGTCGGCGCGCTCCTGACCGCCGCGGCCGGCCACGCCGTGCTGGCCAAGTACCTGTACGCCCAGGCCGAAACCCTGCCGCCCGGCCTCACCGACCGGGACCCGGAAGCGTTCCGCTCGGCGGCCCAACTCATGTATTACGGCGGTGACCTGGCCGAACTCCTCCTGGCCGTGGCCCTCTTCGCCACCTGGTACCACTGCCGTCGCCCCCGGACCCGCCCGTCGCCGCCCGCGTCGATCAAGAGGTTGGCGTCGCCACGGGCGGAGCCCTGACACCACACTCCTGATCAACACCGTGGTGGTATGTGTGTGGCGCACAACCCGCTGCTAACCTGGGTGGTGCAGGAGGCTCTCGCTTGAGGGTTCCCGCAACCGCCTTAAGGGCCCGCTCACGCGGGCCCTTCGTGCATCTGGCGGGCTGTGGGCGACCAGCACCAGGAGTGGGTACCGCCGCTGCTCGACCCAGGACCAGAGCTTTTCGTTCGCCGCCGCCTCGCCTGGATCGTGACCTGTGCCGTTGACCATCCGGCGATACAGGAAGGTCACCAGATCCACGGCCTGCACCAGCCGCGAGGCGTGCGACGGCGCGAGGCCGTAGCGGTCGACCCCGCGCAAGATGATCGTCACATCGTGGGCGCCGATGGTCTTCATTGCGCCGTTGTAGACGGCGACCTCGTCGAGGGCCGTACTCAACGGTGTACGACTCGTCCAGATAGGTGAGCAGCACCCACAAAGGATAAGACGTCGCTACACACTGTGTTTGGCGCGACGCGCCCCCTGCCGACGGGTCGACATGGTTCACCGACCACCTGGCTGTCAGGTGTGGTGTGGCCAGGTGGTCAGGATTTCCTTGACCGGCATCGCGTCGCGCTGTGGGTCGGGTGCTGGGGTGGGCCGTTTCGGTGGTGTGCGGTCGAAGCGGGGTGCCGGTGCCGGTTGGATCTCGCCGTCCACCTCGACGAACGTGCCCCGGGCGGCGTTGTGTGGATGCTGGTGCGCCTCACCGGGGGCGAGCACCGGCGCGACGCACGCATCCAGGTCGGCGAAGACCGCCGTCCACTCGTCCCGGGTCCGCTCGGCGAACCGTGCGGTGAACCGGCGGCGCAGCTCGTCCCAGCCGCTCGGGTCGTACTGGGCCGGCAGGTCCGGGTCGTCGGCGAGGTCGAGGCCGGTGAGGAGTACGGCGTAGAAGGCCGGTTCCATCGCGCCGACAGCCATGAATCCGCCGTCGGCGGTGGTGTACGTGTCGTAGAACGGCGCCCCGCCGTCGAACATGTTGCGCCCGCGCGGCGCGGCCCACAGGCCGGTGCCGAGCAGCCCGTGCAGGAACGAGGTGAGCAGCGCCGAACCGTCCACCATCGCCGCGTCGACCACCTGGCCGAAGCCGGAGCGCTCCCGCTCCAGCAGCGCGGCCAGCACACCGACGGCGAGCAGCATGCCGCCGCCGCCGAAGTCGCCGAGCAGGTTCATCGGCGCGTACGGGCGTTCGCCGGCCCGGCCCAGCGGCTCCAACGCCCCGGCGACAGCGATGTAGTCGATGTCGTGCCCGGCTCGGGCGGCCAGTGGGCCGTCCTGCCCCCAGCCGGTCATCCGCGCGTACACCAGGCGGGGGTTGCGGGCCTGGCACACCTGCGGGCCGAAGCCGAGCCGCTCGGCCACCCCGGGCCGGTACGCCTCGACCAGCACGTCCGCGCGTTCGACGAGGTTCAGCAGGTCCGCCACCCCGGTCGGGGACTTCAGGTCCAGTGCGGTGACCCGCCGCCCGCGCTGCAACGGGCCGCCGGTCGGTGCGGCCAGCCGGCCCGCACCCGGTGCGCCGGGCCGGTCCACCCGCACCACGTCCGCGCCGAGGTCGGCGAGCACCATGCATCCGAACGGCGCCGGCGCGAGGCTGGCCAGCTCGACCACCCGTACCCCGGCGAGCGGACCGCCGCGCGTCGGGCCGTCCGGCGCGGTGCGCGGGCCGTCGTGCCCGGCGGCTCCCGGGTCGTCGGTCGGAGCCGAACCGCCGGGGCTCGGCCAGGAGGCCGTCACGCGACGCCCACCGGTTCGGCGGGGTGGTCGGTCGGGGCGGCGAGGCGGGCGACCAGGTCGGTCGGGGGCGTGAACCGGTCGCCGTAGCGGTCGGCCAACTCGGTGGCGCGGGCCGCGAAGCCGGCGGGGCCGCCCGCGTACTGCCGCACGTAGCGGATCACCCCTCCCGTCCAGGCCGGGAAGCCGATGCCGAAGATCGAGCCGATGTTGGCGTCGGTCTCGGTCCGCAACACTCCCTCGTCGAGGCAGCGCAGCGCGTCCAGCGCCTCGGCGAAGAGCATCCGTTCCTGAAGGTCGGTGAACGGCACCGCCCGGCCCGCGTCGGTGATCAGGTCGGCGAGACCGGGCCACAGCCGTCCCCGGGTGCCGTCGTCGTAGGAATAGAAGCCGCGTCCGGCGGCGCGCCCCGGCCGGTCGTACGCGTCGACCAGTTCGTCCACCAGGCGGTGCGCCGGCAGCGGGCGGAACTCGTCGCTGGCCGCCTCGAACTGGCGGCGGATCCGCTGGATCAGCGTGAGGCTGACCTCGTCGGCCAGAGCCAGCGGCCCGGTCGGGTAGCCGGCCTGAAGGGCGGCCTGCTCCACCGACGCGGCGGGGACACCGTCGGCGACCATCCCGATCGCCTCGTCCATGAACCGGCCGATCACCCGGCTGGTGAAGAAGCCTCGGCCGTCGTTGACCACGATCGGGGTCTTGCCGATCCGCCGGCCCAGGTCGAACGCCCGGGCCAGCGCCACGTCCCCGGTCCGTTCGCCCACCACGATCTCCAGCAGCGGCATCCGGTCGACCGGGGAGAAGAAGTGCATGCCGATGAAGTCCGCCGGCCGGTCCACTCCCTCGGCCAGCCCGGTGATCGGCAGGGTGGAGGTGTTGGAGGCGAGCAGCGCGCCGGGTGCCAGCACGGGCAGCACCTCGACGAAGACCTGCTGTTTCAACGCCGGGTCCTCGAAGACCGCCTCGATCACCGCGTCGCAGCCGGCGAGGGCGTCCACCTGGTCGGTGGTGGTGATCCGGCCCAGCACGGCGCGGGCCTCCGCCTCTGTGGCGCGGCCCTTACGGACCTTGCGGGCCAGCAGCCGTTCGGCGTGCTCGCGGGCCCGCCCGGCGGCCTCCGGCGTGACGTCCCGGACCACGACGTCCAGCCCGGCGGTGGCGCAGGCGTACGCGATGCCCGCGCCCATCATGCCGGCCCCGAGCACCGCCACCCGGCGTACCGGCGGGGCGTCCACGTCGGCCGGTCGGGCGGCGCCACCGTTGACGGCCTTCAGGTCGAAGAAGAAGGCACCGATCATGTTCTTGGCGACCTGCCCGGTGAGCAGGCCGATCAGGTGCCGGGTCTCCACGGTCAGGGCGGTCTCCAGGTCGACCTGTGCGCCCTCGACGGCGGCGGCCAGGATCGCCTCGGGCGCCGGTAGCCGGGCCCCCTTGAGCTGCTTGCGCAGGGTCGCCGGGAAGGCCGGCAACTGCGCGGCCAGTGACCGGCTGGACGGTGTGCCGCCCGGCATCCGGTAGTCCGGGCGGTCCCACGGCTGCTTCGGCTGCGGGTTGGCCGCGATCCAGGCCCGTGCGCGCTCCAGCAGCTCCGTCGGCGTGGCCACCACCTCGTCGACGATCCCGGCGGCCAGGGCGTCGGCCGGGCGCATCCGCCGGCCGGTGAGCAGCACGGTGGTCAGCGCACCGGCCAGGCCGAGCATCCGTACCGTCCGGGTGACGCCGCCGGCCCCGGGCAGCAGGCCCAGGGTCACCTCGGGCAGCCCGAGCCGGCTGTCGGGCGCGTCCAGCGCGATCCGGTGGTGGCAGGCGAGCGCGATCTCCAGGCCACCGCCGAGCGCGGAGCCGTTGACAGCGGCGACCACCGGCCGGCCCAGCGTCTCCAGGCGGCGCAGGTCCCGTTTGATGGTGCCGAGCAGGTCGGCCAGCGCTGGCGCGTCGGCGCGGGTGGCCCGGATCATCTCCGGCAGGTCGCCGCCGGCGAAGAATGTCGGCTTCGCACTGGTCACGATGACCCCGACGAGATCGGGCTCGGCTTCCAACCGGTCGAGCGCCGCGCTCATCGAGGCGACGTACGCCCGGTTCATGGTGTTGGCGGACTGGGTGGGGTCGTCCAGGGTGAGCGTGACGATGCCGTCGGCGCCGCTGTCGTACCGGATGGTGTTTGTCATTGTCGTCCTCCGGGTCAGCAGCGTTCGAGAACGGTGGCGACGCCCATGCCGCCGCCGATGCAGAGGGTCACCACGGCGCGGCGCAGGTCGCGGCGCTCCAACTCGTCCAACGCGGTGCCGAGCAGCATCGCTCCGGTCGCGCCGAGCGGATGGCCGAGGGCGATCGCACCGCCGTTGACGTTCACCCGGTCCGGGTCGAGGCCCAGGTCGCGGACGTACTTGAGGACCACCGCGGCGAACGCCTCGTTGATCTCGAACAGGTCGATGTCGTCGACTGTCAGCCCGGCCACGGCGAGCGCCTTGTGGGTGGCCGGGATCGGGCCGGTCAACATCAGCGTCGGGTCGGCACCGGTGACCGCCGCGCCGACGATCCGGGCGCGCGGGGTGAGGCCGAGATCCTGACCCACCTGCTCCGACCCGATCAGCAGCAGCGCGGCGCCGTCCACGATGCCGGACGAGTTGCCGGCGTGGTGGACGTGCTCGATCGCCTCCAACCAGTGGAACTTCTGCAACGCGACGGCGTCGAAGCCGGCCGCCTCACCCATGGTGGCGAAGGACGGGGTGAGCCGAGCGAGGGCCTCCCGGGTGGTCTCCGGGCGTGGGTGCTCGTCGACGGTGAGGATGTCCAGGCCGTTGCCGTCGCGGACCGGCACCAGCGAGCGGGCGAAGTGCCCGCCGGCCATCGCCTTGGCGGCCCGTTCCTGCGACCGCAGCGCGTAGCCGTCCACGTCGTCGCGGGTGAAGCCCTCGAGGGTGGCGATCAGGTCGGCGCTGACGCCCTGCGGCACGAACGACGTGGCCAGCGCGGTCTGCGGGTCGGTGGCCCAGGCCGCCCCGTCGGAGCCCATCGGCACCCGGGACATCGACTCGACCCCGCCGGCCAGCAGCAGGTGCTCCCAGCCGGAGCGGATCCGGGCGGCGGCGGAGTTGACCGCCTCCAAACCGGAGGCGCAGAACCGGTTGAGCTGCACCCCGCCCACCTGGTCGGGTAGCCCGGCCAGCAGCGCGGCGGCCCGCGCCAGGTCGCCGCCCTGCTCGCCGACCGGGGTCACGATGCCGAGCAGCAGGTCCTCCAGCCGACCGACGTCCAGGCCGGGGTTGCGCTCGCGCAACGCGTCGATCAGGCCGACCACCAGGGAGATCGGTTTGACTCCGTGCAGCGCGCCGGTGTCCCGGCCGCGTCCGCGCGGGGTGCGGACCGCGTCATAGACGTACGCCTCAGAGGGCACGGGCGATCAACTCCTTCATGATCTCGTTGGTGCCGCCGTAGATCTTCTGGACGCGGGCGTCGGCGTACATCCGGGCGATCGGGTACTCGGTGGTGTAGCCGTAGCCACCGAAGATCTGCAGGCACCTGTCGACGACCTCGCACTGCCCGTCGGTGAGCCATGACTTCGCCATGGCCGCAGTGGACACGTCCAGGTCACCCCGGTCGTGCCGGACGATGCAGTCGTCCAGGAAGACCCGGCTGACCCGGGCGCGGGTGGCGCACTCGGCGAGCACCATCCTGGTGTTCTGGTGACCCATCAGGGGCTTGCCGAAGGCGGTGCGCTCCTTGGCGTACGCGACGGTCAGCGCGACAGCGCGTTCCATGGCGGCGACCGCGCCGACGCCGATGACCAGTCGTTCCTGCGGGAGTTGCTGCATGAGCTGGACGAAGCCCAGCCCTTCGGTGCCGCCGAGCAGGTTGGCCGCCGGCACCCGCAGCTCGTCGAAGAACAACTCGGCCGTGTCGTTCGCGTGCAGCCCGATCTTGGACAGCAGTCGCCCTCGGCGGAACCCCTGCGGGTCGCCGCCCACCTCGCAGACCAGCAGCGAGACGCCAGCCGCCCGCTGCTCGGGGTCGGTCTTCACGGCCACGATGATCAGGTCGGCCAGGCCGCCGTTGGTGATGAACGTCTTCGCGCCGGTGACCACGTAGTCGTCGCCGTCACGGACCGCCCGGGTACGCATCGCCTGCAGATCGGAGCCGCCGTCCGGCTCGGTCATCGCGATCGCGCCGACCAACTCACCGCTGCACAGGCCGGGCAGCCAGCGTCGCTTCTGCTCCTCGCTGCCGTACGCGACGAGATAGCCGGTGACGATGCCACTGTGGACGGCCAGCCCGAGGCTGCTCTCCCCGGTGTACGCCTGCTCGTGCAGCAGCACTGCCTCGTGGGTGAATCCGCCGCCACCGCCGCCGTACTCCTCGGGGACGGACAGGCCGAGCAGCCCCAGCTCGCCGGCGCGCCGGTAGTGCTCGCGGTCCGGGTGGCCCTGCGCCAGCAGGCGTTCGGCGTGCGGCAACACCTCCTTGGTGAAGAAGGTGCGGGCCAGTTCGGCCAGGTCGTCGTGTTCCGGCTCGCGCCAGGGTGAGGGGGAGCCGTCGGTCGGGGGAGTCGGCATGTGCACCACCCTCGCGCGCTGTTGGCGGCATGTCAATAAGCCATCACCGGCGGCGGCACACGGACCGACCGGCGGACTGGACTCGACAAACGATCAACGGAGACGAGGAGATCTTGGACAGTTTCCGTTACGAGCTGACGGAAACTGTCCAAGATTGCCGAACATCCGGTGTCGGACGGCTAGCTGCGGGCCGACTCACGTCGTGCCGAGGCCGCCAGCCGCTCGGCGAGTGCGACGACGCGGTCGCGGAGTTCGTCCGGGCGTTCGATGACGAACGGCAGGTCGAGCGCGGCGAGCACGCCGGGCAACCAGTCGAGGCTCTCGGCCCGGATCTCCACGTCCTGCCAGCCTTCGTCCGCGCCCTCTCGCACCTCGGCGATGCTGGCCGGTAGCCGCCTGCGGATCTGCTCGACTGTTCCTTGTATCCGCAGCGACACCGCGTGCGGGTACGGCGCTCGTGCCATCGAGCTGAGAAGGTGCCCGGCCGGATCGTTTCCGGCGGGCGGCTCGAACGAGCCCGGCAGCGGTCTCGCGTCCGCGATGCGGTCGAGTCGAAGGGTTCGTTCCTCGCCGATGTCCGGATCGACCCCGGTGACGTACCACCGGCCGGCATGGTTGACCAGCCCGAACGGATGCAGCACGCGGACGCTGCGCCGGCCGTCGCCCGAGGTGTACTGCACCGAGATCGGCCGGTGATGGCGGACCGCCTCGGCGACGGCGAGCAGTACCTCGGTCTGCGGCGCGGGGAAGTCACCGGGTTCGGCGGTGAAGGCGAGGGACTGGAGTGCGGCGTCCAGTCGGTCCGCCGTCCGTGGCGGCAGGACGCGACGGATCTTCGCGGCGGCTGTCTCGCCCGCCGTGTCCGTTGCCGTCGCCAACCCGGCACGGCGGCCGGCGATCAGGCCGAGGAGGACGGCGAGGGCCTCGTCGTCGTTGAACATCAGCGGCGGCAGGCGATAGCCGGCGGCGAGCCGATACCCGCCGTAGCGACCGCGCACCGACTCGACCGGCAGGTCCAGGTCGACCAGGTGGCTCACGTAGCGCCGCACCGTGCGCGGTTCGACACCGAGGCGCTCGGCAAGCTCGGCCATCGTCCGGACGCCGCCGGACTGCAGGAGCTCCAGCAGTGCGAGCACCTGGGCTGTCGGTCGTGCCACGGTCCGAACTTTATCAAGAATACTGGCCCAAATCTGTCCAGTATTCGCTCTAGCGTGATCTCGACGGACCGTTAGCGACCGCTTTGAGCAGGGAGAAGACATGGACTTCGTCTCGATCCGCATCATCACCGACGAGATCAACCGCCTGGTCGGCTTCTACGAGAAGATCACCGGCGTGCAGGCGACCTGGGGCAACGAGGACTTCGCCGAATTGCGCACCACCCACGGCACGCTGGCGATCGGCAGCACCCGCACCGTCGCACTGTTCGCGCCCGGCTCGGCCCGTCCGGCCGACAACCGCAGCGTGATCATCGAGTTCCGCGTGGAGGACGTCGACGCGCTGTACGAGAAGCTGAAGAGCGTGGTGGACGACTTCGTGAACGGGCCCACGACCATGCCCTGGGGTAACCGAGCCCTGCTTTTCCGGGACCCCGACGGCAACCTGGTCAACTTCTTCACCCCGGTGACTCCGGCCGCGATCGAGAGGTTCAGCCGTTGACCGCTCGGCGCGGCCTTGAGGCCGGCAGCTCCGAGGAGGGACGGGAGGGCGTCGACGCCGAGGCCGGCGGCGTGAGCTGTCGATAGGGTCGGGCAGATGAGTGTCGAGACGGCTCCGCGCCGCCGCCGGTTGGAGCCGGACGCCCGGCGTGGGCAGATCCTGGCCTGCGCGGTCCGGCTGTTCGGCGAACGCCCGTACGCGGAGGTGTCGACCACCGACGTCGCCCGCGAGGCGGGTGTCGCCCGAGGGCTGGTCAACCACTACTTCGGCGCGAAGAAGGACCTCTACCTGGAGGTCGTCCGGGTGATGGTGACCATCCCCGAGGTGGCTGTGGAGCGGCTGCCCAAGGGTGACCTGCGGACCCGGGTGGAGGCCAGCGTCACCTGGTTCCTCGACGTGGTGTCCCGGCACAGCACCTCGTGGCTGGCTGCGGTCACCGCCCGGGGGATGGGCGGCGACGCCGATGTGGAGCGGGTGCTCGCCGAGGCCGAGGAGGTCGCCGCGGACCGGATGCTGGTCGCCGTCGGGCTGGCCGAGGAGGCCGAGAACCACGAGGAGCTGCGGGGGATGGTCCGGGCGTACTGCGGGCTGGCCATCTCGACCGCCCGGGAGTGGCTCCAGCGTGACGCGCTCACCCGCGCCCAGGTGCACCTGCTGCTCACCACCACGCTGCTGACGATCGTGGAGCAGGTCATCCCGCAGGTCATCGCGGGGGAGGGCGTGACGCAGAAGACTCGGCAAACGGCTGGGTGAAATAGGCATACGGCTTATGCTTATTTCGTCGGTGGGGGTACGCCGACTGTCGCGACCCGCGTCACCGAGGAGGAGACATGTCCCCGTCTGCCCTGTCCTACGAGGTCCTGGTCTTGGACGGCCCGGTCCGGGCCGGAGAGCAGCGCATGCCGGACGGCTCGCCCATCCACTTCAATCCGACAGCCACCACCCTGATCTCGGGGGCCGAGGAGGCGCTGCTGGTGGACCCGCCGTTCACCCACGAGCAGATCGCGACGGCGGGAGACTGGATCGAGCGGTCGGGCAGGCGGCTGACGGCCATCTACGCCACCCACGGGCACGGCGATCACTGGTTCGGTGCCCCCGAGCTGGTCAAGCGCTTCCCCGACGCCGTCACCTACGCGACGCCCGGGACCATCGAGGTCATGCACCAGCAGGCCACCGTCGGGCGCCAAGAGGTGTTCGACAAGGTCTTCCCCGGGCTGATCCCGGAGTCGCCCGTCGATGCCATTCCGGTGCCGCCCGGCGGAATCCTGCTCGAAGGCAACGTCGCCCAGCCGGTCGAGACCGGGCACACCGACGGCGACCAGACCACTGTCCTGCACGTGCCGTCGATCGGTCTCGTGGTGGCCGGCGACGTCGTCTACAACGGGGTCCACCAGTACCTGCTGGAAACCGTCAACGGTGGCCTGAGGGAGTGGCTCAAGGCCCTCGACCGCGTCGAGGCCCTCGCGCCCCGGGCGGTCGTCGCCAGCCACAAGAACCGCAACCGCCCCGACGACCCGTCGAGCATCGACGAGACCCGGCGGTACCTGCTGAACGTGGAACGGCTGTTGGCGGAGAAGTCGACGGCCCTTGAGTTCTTCGACGCGATGATGGAGCTCTATCCGGACTGGGTGAACCCGGGACCGCTGTGGTACGGGGCGCTCGGCCTGATCGGAAAGTGACGTGACAATGCCGTCGGTGTCCCCTCCGCCGTGGCCCGCGACCGCGAGATACGGCCTCGAGCCCGCACCAGGTGGCCTCGGGCTCGTCCAGGACCTGCTCAACACGCTCCCGGCCGGCGCACCGCGTCAGCCGGATCTCCTCGACGATCTCGACAGCGCCACGCAGTGGGCGCACGATGTCGCCGCCCGGTGGTCGACGGCCACCGGGCGGCCGGCACCCGACGTGACGCTCGACCCGGCGGGCCTACGGGCGCTGCGGACCTTCCGCGACGAACTGCGGTACGGGATCGACGCCAGGCTGCACGCCACACCGGAAGCCGGGCCGCCCGAGCCGGCGCCCGCCCCTCGCACCACGGGCGCCACGCTGCGGCTCGACGGCAACGGCTCGGTCCACCTCGATCCCGCCGGGACGGGGGCCGAACTGCTTGTCTCCCTCGTCCTGGCGGAGCTGTTCGCGGCGCACCTCACCGACGTCGGCCGGCGCGTCAAGACCTGCCGCAACCCCCGGTGCCAGGTGGCGTTCTACGACCGCTCCCGCAACAACAGCGGGGTCTGGCACTCCGTCCGCGTCTGCGGCCTTCCGGCGAACCTGCGCGCCCACCGGGCCCGGCAGCGGCAGGCGGACTGACGCGACCGCTCAGGCGGCCCGGCGTTCGTCGGTCCGACCGGTGCGCGCCGCCTGGGCGGCCTGACCGGTGCGCGCCGCCGGGGCGGGGTAACGGTCGGCCGCCTGCGCCGGATAGGAATCGGGGCGTACCACCCGCAGCGGCCGGTCCACCTCGTCCGCGCCGAACCGCCAGCGCGACGGCGTCGGCTGCCGCTGCGGTGCCGGTCCGCCAGGGCGAAGACCGGGCCGGGACAGCAGCACGGTGATCAGGTAGCCGACCACCAGGAAGCCGTGGCTGATCAGCCGTTCCCCGCCCACCGATCCGGTGGCCAGGTCGTTGACCGACAGCAGCAGCAACGTGCCGACGAACGCGCTGAGCATCGGCAGCAGCCCGGCGGGCGGGCTGCGGCGCAGCGCCACGAACAGGAACCCGGCGCCCACCGCCACGTTCCACGCCGCCGACTCGTGCCACAGGTGCTGGCCGGTGGGGTGCAGGTGGTCGGCGGTGGCGCCCCGGCCCACCTGGGCCAGGCCGAGCACCAACTGCACCGCGCCGAGCAGGCCGAGCGCCGACCGCAGGCCGACGACGAGCGCGGCGCGGCCGGGCAGGCGGGGCCGCCAGCGCGACCGGCGGGCCGGCGGCGTGTCACTGGCGCTGGCAGCCGCGTCGCCAGCGGCGCTGCCGCCGACGGCGGCCAGGATCGCCGCCGTCCGGTCCGGCACCTCAACCACCAGTCGGGTACGAACCCGACGGGTCAGCGCGGCTGCCGCCGTGAACCAGGCCCGGCAATCGGCGCACCCGTCGAGGTGCCCCTGCACCGCCGTCAGTTCGGCGGCGGTCTCCTCCCCGTCCAGTTGCGCGGACAGGACCTCCCGCCACTGCTCACACCCCATGTACCGGTAGTCGCTCCGGCAGCCGCTCCGGTTCCCGGCGAGAGTGACTGGTTGTGGAATACTCGCCGGATCATGACGCGTTACGGCCTGCTGATCCTGCCCGCCACCAACCGGGTGTACGCCCGCGCCGCCGTCGACCTGACCCAGGCGGAGCTGGAGATCTTCGGCCGCTCGGCGCTGGACGGTCGGATCGGTGAGCTGGACACCGCTGTCGTCGGAGGGGCGTCGTACATCACCTTCACCGGTGACGGGCTGACGGAGCGTGACCTGGCAGTGCTGGGCAACCTCTCCGCCGGGTACGCGTTGTTCGAGATCGTCGGCGAGCTGCTGCGGCCGATCGAGTGGAGCCGGCTGGACCGCTACGACGACGACCTGCTCACCATCCAGAAGTACCCGGGCAAGACCAACGAGCAGTTCACCAAGCTGCTGCTCAACGTCACACTGCTCGCCTCGGACTGGGCCACCGAGATGACCAGCCGCCGGTTCCGGGTGCTCGACCCACTCTGCGGTCGGGGCACCACCCTCAACCAGGCGCTGATGTACGGCTTCGACGCGGCCGGGATCGAGCGCGACCAGAAGGACGTCGAGGCGTACCGGGCGTTCATCACCACGTGGTTGAAGCAGAAGCGGGTCAAGCACCGGGTGCTGGAGTCGGGGCCGGTGCGGCGGGAACGCAAGGTGGTCGGCCGGCGGGTGCGGATCGAGTTGGCGCCGACCCGCGAGGAGCACAAGGCCGGCCAGACCCAGCTGCTGGACGTGGTGAACGCCGACACCGCCCGGTCGGCGGAGTTCTTCCGCCCGCAGACCGTGGACCTCGTCGTCGCCGACGCGCCGTACGGCGTGCAGCACGGCAGTCGTACCGCTGGGCAGGGATTGACCCGCGACCCGCTGGCGCTGCTCGCGGACGCCGCCCCGGTCTGGGCCGGGTTGTTGCGCCCCGGCGGTGCGTTGGGGGTCTCCTGGAACACCCACGTCGCCAGCCGGGACGACGCGGCTGCGGCCCTGGCCGACGCCGGCCTGACCGTCGTGGACGAGGAGCCCTACCGCGCGCTGCGGCACCGGGTCGATCAGTCGATCATGCGCGACGTGCTGGTGGCCCGTAAGCCGGCCTGACCGGCCCGCACCTCTCCTACCGGCCTCACCCGTCCGGTCTGTGCCGCATTTCACCTGTTCAGTGGGCAGGTGTGAAAACCACGTCAAGAAAAGGTTCGCCGCCGTCATGGTCGCGTTATGACCCCTGCCGGCCGGCGGGTGGTGGGGCTTTGATTGCCCGGCGCGACCGGAAGGCGGTCGCGACGAACCTTTCCGGTATGAGGAGTCAGCGTGTCTGACGTGGTGTTCGTGGTCCTGACGGTGGCGCTGTTCGCAGCGCTCGCCCTGGTGGTCCGGGCGGTGGAGAAGCTGTGAACGCGGTAAACGCCGTCGGTCTGGTGCTCGCGGTGGTGCTGGGCGCGTTCCTGGTGTTCGCCCTGCTGTTCCCGGAGCGCTTCTGATGACCATGACAACAGCGGGCGTCATCTTCGTGCTGACGCTGGTGGCGGCGATCGTCGCCGTCTACAAGCCGTTCGGCGACTACATGTTCCGGGCGGTCTCCGGCACCAAGCAGTCGCGGGTCGAGCGGGGCATCTACCGCCTGGTCGGGGTCAACCCCGCCGCCGAGCAGACCTGGGGCGTGTACGCCCGCAGCGTGCTGGCGTTCTCCGCGGTCTCGATCCTGTTCCTGTACCTGTTCCAGCGGGTGCAGAACCACCTGTGGCTGTCGCTGGGCTTCGACCCGGTGGTGCCGCACGGGGCGTGGAACACGGCGGTGTCGTTCGTGACGAACACCAACTGGCAGTCGTACTCGGGTGAGTCGACGATGGGTCACCTGGTGCAGATGGCCGGCCTGGCGGTGCAGAACTTCGTCTCGGCGGCGGTCGGCATCGCGGTGGCTGTCGCACTGGTGCGCGGCTTCGCCCGCAGCCGCACCGGGCAGCTCGGCAACTTCTGGGTCGACCTGACCCGGATCGTGCTGCGCATCCTGCTGCCGATCGCGGTGCTCGGCGCGATCGCGCTGATGATCGGCGGGGCGGTGCAGAACCTCTCCGGTGGCACCGACGTGACCACGTTGACCGGCGGCACCCAGACCATCACCGGCGGTCCGGTCGCCAGCCAGGAAGTGATCAAGGAGCTGGGCACCAACGGTGGCGGCTTCTACAACGTCAACAGCGCCCACCCGTTCGAGAACCCGACCGCCTGGACGAACTGGCTGGAGATCTTCCTGATCCTGCTGATCCCGTTCAGCCTGCCCCGGGTGTTCGGCCGGATGGTCGGGCAGAACCGGCAGGGGTACGCCATCGCCGCGGTGATGGGCATCCTTGCCGTCGCCAGCGTCGCCATCACCAACATCTTCGAGCTGGCCGGCCACGGCACGGTGCCGCAGGCGGTCGGTGCGGCCATGGAGGGCAAGGAGGTGCGGTTCGACGTGTCGAACTCGGCCACCTTCGCCGCCGCCACCACGCTCACCTCGACCGGTGCGGTGAACTCGTTCCACGACTCGTTCACCTCGCTCGGCGGCATGATGACGATGGTCAACATGATGCTCGGCGAGGTCGCGCCGGGCGGCACCGGTTCCGGTCTCTACGGCCTGCTCATCCTCGCGGTGATCACGGTCTTCGTGGCCGGGCTGATGGTCGGCCGCACCCCGGAGTACCTGGGCAAGAAGATCGGGTCGCGCGAGATTAAGTTCGCCTCGCTCTACTTCCTGATCACACCCATCCTGGTGCTGGTCGGCACGGCGGCGGCGTTCGCCACCGGCAACAACTCCACGGCGCTCAACGTCGGCCCGCACGGCCTCTCCGAGGTGCTGTACGCGTTCACCTCGGCCAGCAACAACAACGGCTCCGCCTTCGGCGGCATCACCGTCAACACCACCTGGTGGGACACCGCACTCGGGTTGTGCATGCTGCTGGGCCGGTTCCTGCCGCTCATCTTCGTGCTCGCGTTGGCCGGTTCGCTGGCCCGCCAGGCACCCACCCCAGCGTCCGAGGGCACCCTGCCGACCCACCGACCGCTGTTCATCGGCATGGTCGTCGGCGTCACCGTGGTCCTCGTCGCGCTGACCTTCCTGCCCGCGCTCGCGCTCGGCCCGCTGGCAGAGGGGCTCTGACCACCATGAGGAACGAGGACATGTCCGTCACGTCCGCCCCGACAGAGCAGCTCCCCGGCACGCCCGCCACCCAGGGCAACCGGATCGGCGGGGGCCTGCTCGACCCCAAGCAGTTGATCCGGTCCCTGCCGGACGCGGTACGCAAGCTCAACCCCACCACGTTGTGGCGTAACCCGGTGATGCTGATCGTCGAGGTCGGTGCGGCCTTCACCACCGTCCTGGCGGTGACCGACCCGTCGGTGTTCGCCTGGGCGATCACCATCTGGCTCTGGCTGACAGTGGTCTTCGCCAACCTGGCCGAGGCCGTCGCCGAGGGTCGGGGCAAGGCCCAGGCGGCGACCCTGCGGCAGGCGAAGAAGGACACCATCGCCACCCGACTGATCGACTGGAAGCCGGGTGCCCGGGCCAACACCTACCGCGACGAGGCGGTGCCCGCGCCTGACCTGCGTCAGGGCGACATCGTGCTGGTCGCGGCGGGCGGCATCATCCCCGGCGACGGGGACATCGTCGAGGGCATCGCCAGCGTCGACGAGTCGGCGATCACCGGCGAGTCGGCCCCGGTCATCCGGGAGTCCGGCGGCGACCGCAGCGCGGTCACCGGCGGCACCAAGGTGCTCTCCGACCAGATCATCGTGAAGATCACCCAGAAGCCGGGGGAGAGCTTCATCGACCGGATGATCGCCCTGGTCGAGGGGGCCAACCGGCAGAAGACGCCGAACGAGATCGCGCTGAACATCCTGCTCGCCGCGCTCACGATCATCTTCCTGCTGGCCGTGGTCACCCTCCAGCCGCTCGCCATCTTCTCCAAGGCGTACCAGGCGGCCGCGCCGGACAGCGGTGCGATCACCGGCTCCGGCGTCACCGGGGTCGTGCTGGTCTCGCTGCTGGTCTGCCTGATCCCCACCACCATCGGCGCGCTGCTCTCCGCCATCGGCATCGCCGGCATGGACCGCCTTGTCCAACGCAACGTGCTGGCCATGAGCGGCCGGGCCGTCGAGGCGGCCGGCGACGTCAACACCCTGCTGCTGGACAAGACCGGCACCATCACGCTGGGCAACCGGCAGGCCGCCGAGTTCGTACCGGTCGAGGGGGTCGACGCCGCGACCGTGGCCGACGCCGCGCAGCTGTCCAGCCTGGCCGACGAGACCCCCGAGGGGCGTTCGGTGGTGGTGCTGGCGAAGAACGAGTTCGGGCTGCGCGAGCGGGAGCCCGGCGTGATGCCGCACGCCACCTTCGTGCCGTTCACCGCGCAGACCCGGATGAGCGGCGTCGACCTCACCCCGGACGCCAGCGTGGACGGCGGCGCGTCGGGCACCGGCCGCCGGGTCCGCAAGGGCGCCGCCGCAGCGGTGATGAAGTGGGTACGCGAGAACGGCGGCCACCCCACCGAGCAGGTCGGCGAGATCGTGGACGCGATCAGCGGCACCGGCGGCACCCCGCTGGTGGTCGCCGAACACGTCGACGGTGAGCCCGCCCGCGCGTTGGGCGTCATCCACCTCAAGGACGTGGTCAAGTCCGGCATGCGGGAGCGGTTCGACGAGATGCGCCAGATGGGCATCCGGACCGTGATGATCACCGGCGACAACCCGCGTACCGCGAAGGCGATCGCCGACGAGGCCGGGGTGGACGACTTCCTGGCCGAGGCGACGCCGGAGGACAAGCTCGCGCTGATCAAGCGGGAGCAGGAGGGTGGCCGGCTGGTCGCGATGACCGGTGACGGCACCAACGACGCGCCGGCCCTCGCCCAGGCCGACGTCGGGGTGGCCATGAACACCGGCACGTCGGCCGCCAAGGAGGCCGGCAACATGGTCGACCTCGACTCCGACCCGACCAAGCTGATCGAGATCGTCGAGATCGGCAAGCAGTTGCTGATCACCCGCGGCGCGCTCACCACGTTCAGCATCTCCAACGACATCGCGAAGTACTTCGCGATCATCCCGGCCATGTTCGCCGGCCTCTACCCGAGCCTGGACGCGCTGAACATCATGCGGCTGTCCAGCCCGGAGTCGGCGATCCTGTCCGCCGTCATCTTCAACGCCCTGGTGATCATCGCGCTGATCCCGCTCGCCCTGCGGGGCGTGCGGTACCGGCCGGCCGCCGCGTCGAAGCTGCTCAGCCGCAACCTCCTGGTCTACGGGCTGGGCGGCATCATCGTGCCGTTCATCGGGATCAAGCTCATCGACCTGCTCATCCAGTTCTTCCCGGGGATTTCGTGATGCGCCTACCCACCTGGATCGCCCAACACCTCGCCGCGTTGCGCGCCGTGCTCGTCTTCACGGTGCTGCTCGGCCTGGTCTACCCGTTGGCCCTGGTGGCGCTCGGCCAGCTGCCCGGCCTCAACCACAAGGCCGACGGCTCGCTGATCGTCTCGAACGGAACGACTGTCGGCAGCGCGCTGATCGGCCAGTCCTTCACCGACGCCGACGGCAACCCCGTCCCGCGCTACTTCCAGTCCCGCCCGTCGGCCGCCGGTGACGGCTACGACCCGACCTCCACCTCGGCCAGCAACCTGGGCCCGGAGAGCGTCGTCGACACCATCGCCACCGACCCGGAGGAGTCCAGCGAAAGCCTGCTCACCCAGGTCTGCGGGCGCAGCAAGGCCGTCGGTGAACTCAACGGCGTCGACGGCAGCCGCCCGTACTGCACCGACGACGGGGTGGGTGCCGTGCTCGCGGTCTTCCGCGCGGACGGTCTGACCGGCCCGGTGACCCGGGTGGTCAGCGTCAACCAGGTCGCCCCGGCGACTCCGTTCGTCACCGAGTACCAGGGGGTGACGGTGGAGCCGGCCCAGCCCGGCGAGGACTACGTGGCCGCCGGCGGGGTGGTCACCCCGATCCGGGGCGACGCGCCCGCCGACCCGGCGGTGCCCGCCGACGCGGTCACCGCCAGCGCCAGCGGCCTCGACCCGCAGATCAGCCCGGCGTATGTGGAGTTGCAGGTGAACCGGGTCGCGCGGGAGCGCGGCGCGGACCCGGCGGCGGTTCGCAAGCTGGTCGAGGAGCACACCAGCGGCCGGGCGCTCGGCTTCATGGGGGAGCCCGGCGTGAACGTGTTGGAGCTGAACCTCGCCCTCGACAAGCAGTTCCCCGCACGCTGAGCACCCGCGCCGGTGGGGCCGCCTCGCGCAGATCTTCGCCCGGGGCGTCGGGGTGACCACCACCGCCCTGTCCGGCTCGATCGACGTGCACCTGGTCACCCACAAGCAGGC